>JAEWOJ010000038.1 GCA_023399815.1 Pseudomonadota bacterium
AGCGACTGTAGGAGCGACGCCAGTCGCGAGGGGCTTTGCCGGTGAAGCCCCTCGCGACTGGCGTCGCTCCTACAACTCCTGCAGGTTCATGCGGATGGGTCGTGCATGTCGGCGCGCCGCACTTCCGCGACGAACTCGCGCATTCGCTCGCCGTCCTTGATGCCTGGCGCCGATTCAATGCCGCTGGACACGTCCACGCCCCACGGCTGCACCGCGGTGACCGCGTCGAACACGTTGTCCGGACGGATGCCGCCGGCCAGCAGGAACGGCCGGTGCAGGCCGGCGGGAATCTGCGACCAGTCGAAGGCCACGCCGCTGCCGCCGCTGCCGCCGGGCGCGTGGCTGTCCAGCAGGAAACCGGCGGCCTGCGGGTGCGCCTGCTGCAGGCCGCGCGCGGTGATCGCTTCCGTACCGCCCATCGCCACTGCCTTCAGGTAGGGCATGTTGAACGCACGGCAGAAGGTGTCGTCCTCGTCGCCGTGGAACTGCAGCAGGCTCGGCCGCACCGTGCGCATCACCTCGCGCACTTCCTCGCGGCTGTTGTCGCGGAACAGCGCGACCACGTCGACCATCGGCGAGATCGCCTGGCGCATCGCCCGCGCTTCGGCCGGCGCCACCCGGCGCGTGCTCCCGCGGGCGAAGACGAAACCGATCGCGTCCACGCCCAGCTCGCTGGCCAGGCGGATGTCGCCGGCGCGGGTCATGCCGCAGAACTTGATGCGGGTGCGGAACAGCGTGCGGGTCACAGGGTCACCTCGGCCGGCAGTTGCCACTGGTCAGGATACAGCGGGCCGACGAACACCAGCCCCTGCGGCGGCGCGGTCGGGCCGGCCTGGGTGCGGTCGCGCAGCGCCAGCAGTTCGCCGATCCACGCCTCCGGCTTCTCGCCCGCGCCGACCATCAGCAGCGAGCCGACGATGTTGCGCACCATGTGGTGCAGGAAGGCATTGGCCTGCACCTGCACCTCGACCACCTCGCCATGCCGCGCGACGGAAATCGACTGCAGCTCGCGCCGGGCATGCAGCGCCTGACACTGCACGCTGCGGAACGAACCGAAGTCGTTCTCGCCCAGCAAGGCCTGCGCGGCGCGGTGCATGGCGTCGGCATCCAGCGCGCGCCGCTCCCAGCTCAGGGTCTGCCGGTACAGCGCCGGGCGCACCTGCCGGTTGAGCAGGCGATAGCGGTAGCGCCGCGCCCGCGCCGAAAAGCGCGCGTGGAAATCGTCGGCCACCGGCACGCACCAGCGCACGCACACCGAGGGCGGCAGGCGCGTGGTGGTGCCGAGCACCCAGCCGCGCGGCTCGCGCGCGACGTCGCTGTCGAAGTGCACCACCTGGCACTCGCCATGCACGCCGGCGTCGGTGCGGCCGGCGCAGACCACGCTCACCGGCGCATCGGCCACCGACGACAGCGCGTCCTGCAGCGTCGCCTGCACGCTCGCGCAGCCGCTTTCGCCCAGCTGCTGCCAGCCCTTGTAGTCGCTGCCGTCGTATTCCACGCCCAGCGCGTAGCGCATCTTCAGACCTCTCGTATCGCCGGCACCTGCCGGGGCTGGCGCGCCCGAAGCGGGCGCCTGTTCAATCCGTGCCGCGCTCGGACCACACGGCCAGTTCGTTGCCGCCGGGCTCGACGAACTGGAAGCGACGCCCGCCCGGGAAGGCGAATTCCGGCCGGCTCAGGCTGCCGCCATGCGCCAGCACCGCCGCCTGCACCGGCGCCAGCTGCGCCGCGTACAGCACGACCAGCGGCGCGCCGGCCGCGCTCGTCGCCGGTTCGCCACGGAAGAAACCGCCCTGCAGGCCGCCGTCGTCGAACGCGGTGTAGTCCGGGCCGTAGTCCTCGAAGCGCCAGCCGAACACCTGCTCGAAGAAGCGCCGGCTCGCGGCGGGATCGCGCGACGCGAACTCCACGTAGTCGATCCGCTGCTCGCGCCGCGTCGCCGGCTCCGGTCCGCTCATCCCAGCCGGCCCAGCAGTTCGACCGCCTCGGCGCGCGCCTGCGGATCGCTGCCCGTCGCCACTTCGTTCAACAGCGTGCGCGCGGTCTCGGCATCGCCCAGGTCCAGGTAGGCGATCGCCAGTTCCAGCCGCTCGCGGCCGGCGGGCGCGGGATTGAGCGGCGCCAGGCTGGCCATGTCGCCGGCCTGCGCGTCGTCTTGCTCCGGCATGGCCGGTTCCGATGGCTCGGGAATTCCGGCGTCGTCGGCCACCGGAAGCGAGGCTTCGAACAGCAGTACCGGTTCCTGCCGCGTCGCCCGCGACGGAACGACGTCGGCAACGGGCTGCGACCAGAACGGCACCGCCTCGGCGTCGGCCGCGACGGCGGCCGGTTCCTGTGGCGCGGACGCGACCTCGGCGGCGATCTCTTCCTCCAGCGCGGGCATCGCCGCCGCCAGAGCCGAGGGTTCACCAGCGCCGGCGGCGTGCCCGGCGCGCGGCGCCGGCGGCAACGGCGAGGGCTTGCGCCGGCGCGACAGCCACCAGCCCACCGCTGCCATCAGCAACAGCGCCAACCCCAGCCATGCCCATGGCGCGGAGCCCGCCGGCGCCTTCTTCGCCGCGTCGGCCAGGCGCTGCTGCGCCGCGGCCAGGTCGCTGTCCTTCATCGCGATCAGCGACTGCTGCTGCGTCTGCAGTTTCTCCAGTTCGGCGACGCGCTCGCGCAGTTCCTGCAGTTCCGCATCGCGCGTGGCCAGGTCTTCCCGCGCCTGCCGCAGTTGTTCGTTCGCCGCCATGTCACCCTCGCCACCGGCTTCGAGCCCGGTCGTCATTCCTGCCGTCTGATGCGCTCCGGCCACGGCCGGGGCGATTTCCAGCCGCGCATCGCTGCTTGCCGCCGGCACCGCCTCCGCCTTGGTGACGGCCGATGCCGCGTTGCCGGCCACCGCCGGCTGCGGGATCGGCGCACGCGCCTGGCGCCATTGCGCGGCATGTTCGCGGACGATCGCCCGCGCCTCGGCTGCGCCGGTGCGGGCCAGTTCGTCGCCGCCCGGCACGCGCAGCACCGCACCCTGCCGCAGCAGGTTGAGATTGCCGCGGATGAAGGCCTCCGGGTTGGCATGCAGCAGGGCCACCATCGCCTGGTCCAGCGAGGTGCCGCTGTCGCGCGCCAGTCCGCCGGCGATCTGCGACAGGGTCTGGCCGCGCTGCACCGGTGCCAGTGCGCCGTCCACCGTGGCCGCCGCCCGCGCGACGGGGGCCGGTGCGGCCGGCCGTGCGGGCGCAGGCGCGGGTACGGGCACAGCCGCCGGCTCCCGTGCCGGTTCCGCTGCGGCACGCGGTGCCGGCTCGGAGTCGCGCACGATCAGGTTCGACGGTGCCGCCGCCGGCGCCTCGATCACCGGCTCGGCCACCGCGGTGGCGGTCTCCGGCGTGGCGACGAGCGCCGAGTACTCGCGCACCAGTCGCCCCTGGCCCCAATCGACTTCGATCAGGAAGCTCAGCGCCGGCACCTGCACCGGCGCCGCGCTGGTCACGCGCACCACCGCGCGTCCCTGTGCGTCCTGGGCGAACTGGAACTGCAGTTCACCGACCAGCCCCTCCGGACGCGACAGGCCGACGCGCTCGAAGGTCGCCGCGGACGCCAGCCCCACGGTGGCGTTGTCCAGTTCGCCCGGGTCGCTGGAGATCACCGGGATCTCGGCCACCAACGGTTGCCCGGGTCTGGAGAGCACGCGGATGTTGCCCAGCCCGAGGGCGAGCGCGGCGCTGCTGTACAGCCCCAGCGCGAGGACGAGCACGCCTTGTATCGAGCGCATGGCGCTCCTGCCCCTTGGTTTCATGGCGGCCAATATACCGGCAGAGCCGGATTCCGAATACCGCAGGGACGACATGCCAGCGCTTCGCGCTGTCGCCCCACCGTTTGCGTTGCAAACCGCGGGCCCCGTCTTTCGCTTGCCACACCCTGCGCCTTGACTCGCCGCAAGCGGCTCGCCCTTCGGGCCGGCTTCGCCGTTCGCGCTTCGCGCAGTGGCGAGCCCCCTTGCCAAGGGGGCTTTCCTCCAGATGCTTTCAGGCGGGTGCCGACCGTTGGTCGGCACTGTCTGGCAGCCCCGTGAAAGCCCAAGCCCGACCAACGGTCGGGCTCCACCGGGACAGCGCTGCATCCCCGGCAGCGCAGGATATTGCGGCCGGTCTTGTCTCAGCCGCCGTTGGCGACCAGCTCGGCGAGCTGCACCGCGTTGAGCGCGGCGCCCTTGCGGATGTTGTCGGCCACCACCCACATGTTCAGGCCGCGCGGATGCGAGAAGTCCTCGCGGATGCGGCCGACGTACACGGGGTCGGTGCCCGAAGCGTGGGTGACCGGCGTCGGGTAGCCGCCGGCCTTGCGCTCGTCCACCACCTTCACGCCCGGCGCGGCGGCCAGCAGCTCGCGCGCCTGCTCGACGCTGATCTTCTTCCTGGTCTCGATGTTCACCGCCTCGGAGTGGCCGTAGAACACCGGCACGCGCACGGCGGTCGGGTTCACCTGGATGCTGTCGTCGCCGAGGATCTTGCGGGTCTCCCAGACCAGCTTCATCTCCTCCTTGGTGAAACCGTTGTCGAGGAACTCGTCGATGTGCGGGATCAGGTTGAAGGCGATCTGCACCGGGAACTTGGTCGGCTCGACTTCCTGGAAGCCCAGCAGCTGCGCGGTCTGCTTGCCCAGTTCCTCCATGCCGCTCTGGCCGGCGCCGGAAACGGACTGGTAGGTGGCCACGTTGATGCGCTCGATGCCGTATTCGCGGTGGATCGGCGCCAGCACCGGCATCAGTTGCATCGTCGAGCAGTTCGGGTTGGCGATGATGCCGCGCGGGCGGTGCTTCGCCGCGTCCGGGTTGACCTCGGAGACCACCAGCGGCACGTCGTCGTCGTAGCGGAACGTGGACGAGTTGTCGATCACCACCGCGCCGGCGGCGGCGAACTTCGGCGCGTATTCCCTGGAAACGCCGCCACCGGCGGAGAACAGGGCGATCTCGACGCCGGCCGGATCGAACGTGGCCAGATCCTGGACGGTGACCTTCCCGCCGTCGAACTCGACCTGCTGGCCGGCCGAGCGCTCGGAGGCGAGCAGGCTCAGCTTGCCGACCGGGAAGTCGCGCTCGGCGAGGATCGACAGCATGGTCTGGCCGACCGCGCCGGTGGCGCCGACGACGGCTACGTGGAAACGACGGGCTTCATTGCTCATGGGGTGTACTCGGAAGAAAGAGAGGGGGGACACACGTCGAGCCAGGTTCGGGGAACCTCCGGCGGACAGCCGCGGAGGCTCCCTATCGTTTCTTGGTGTCGATGCCGGTGCCGGCGGCCGCGCCGATGGACAGCAGGCCGGCATTGACCGCATTGGCGGGATGGCCGGCATCCGGGCCGATGCCCAGGCCCGCCAGCAGGTTGTCCACCGCCACCTGCACCATCGCCCGGCGCGTGGCCAGCGAGGCGCTGCCGACATGCGGGGTCAGCACGATGTTGCGCAGCGCCCGCAGTTCCGGGCGCACGTCCGGCTCGTTCTCGTAGACGTCGAGCGCGGCCGAGGCCAGGCGGCCGTGCGCCAGTGCGTCGGCCAGCGCCAGTTCGTCGACGATGCCGCCGCGGGCGATGTTCACCAGCGTGGCGCCCGGCTTCATCTTCGCCAATGCGGCGGCATCGATGAGGTGGTGGTTCTGCGCGGTATACGGCAGCACCAGCACCAGGTGGTCCACGCTGGACAGCAGTTCGTCGAAACCGGCGTAACGCGCGCCGACGGCCTGCTCCACGTCCGCGGGCAGCCGCGAGCGGTTGTGGTACAGCACCTTCATGCCGAAACCGTGGTGGCCGCGGCGGGCGATGGCCTGGCCGATGCGGCCCATGCCGAGGATGCCCAGCGTGCTGCCGTGCACGTCGGCGCCGAGCATGGTGGTGAACGACCACTGCCCCCAGTGGCCTTCGCGCAGCCAGCGGTCGGATTCGACGATGCGCCGCGCCGCGGCCATCAGCAGCGCGAAGCCGAGGTCGGCGGTGGTTTCGGTGAGGACGTCCGGCGTGTTGGTGGCGACGATGCCCGCCGCGCTCAGCGCCGGGAGGTCGAGGTTGTTGTAGCCGACGCCGACATTGGCGACGACCTTCAGCGACGGCGCATTGGTGATTTCCGCCGCGCCGATGCGCTCGTTGAGCGTGACCAGGGCGCCGTCGACGCCGGCCAGCTGCGCCGCCAGCGCCGCGCTGTCGTAGGCGGTGACGGCCGGCGTCGCCACCACGTCGCAGTACGCGGCCAGCTGCGCGACGGTGTCGTCGAACAGCGGCTGCGATACCCAGACGCGGGGCCGGCGCTCAGCCATCGACGCTTCCCGGGATGCGGGGCGCCACCGCGCCCACGTCGCCGCACTGCGCGCGATGGCGCAGCGCCTGGTCCATCAGCACCAGCGCCAGCATCGCCTCGGCGATGGGCGTGGCGCGGATGCCGACGCAGGGATCGTGGCGACCGGTGGTGACGACCTCGACCGCATTCCCGTCCACGTCCACCGTCGCGCCGGGCAGGCGCAGGCTGGAGGTCGGCTTGAGCGCCATCGACGCGACGATCTGCTGGCCGGTGGCGATGCCGCCGAGGATGCCGCCGGCATGGTTGGACTGGAAGCCCTCGGGCGTGATCAGGTCGCGGTGCGCGGTACCCTTCTGCGCGGCGCTGGCGAAGCCGTCGCCGATCTCCACGCCCTTGACCGCGTTGATGCTCATCAGCGCCGCGGCGATCTCGCCGTCGAGCTTGCCGTAGATCGGCTCGCCCCAGCCCGGCGGCACGCCGTCGGCAATCACATTCACGCGCGCGCCGACCGAGTCGCCGGACTTGCGCAGCGCATCCATGTAGGCCTCCAGCTCCGGCACCTGCGCCGCGTGCGGCCAGAAGAACGGGTTGTCCTCGACCGCGTCCCAGTCGAAGCCGGCCGGGGTGATTTCGCCCAGCTGCGACAGCCAGCCACGCACGCTCACGCCGTGACGCTGCTGCAGCCACTTCTTGGCGATGACGCCGGCGGCCACGCGCATGGTGGTCTCGCGCGCCGAGGAACGGCCGCCGCCGCGCGGGTCGCGGATGCCGTATTTCTGCCAGTAGCTGTAGTCGGCATGGCCGGGGCGGAACTGCGCGGCGATGTTGCCGTAGTCCTTGCTGCGCTGGTCGGTGTTGCGGACCAGCAGCGCGATCGGCGTGCCGGTGGTGCGGCCTTCGTAGACGCCGGACAGGATCTCCACCTCATCGGCCTCGCGCCGCGCCGAGGTATGCCGGCTCTTGCCGGTGGCCCGGCGCTGCAGGTCGTGGGCGAATTCCTCCGGCGCGATCTCCAGCCCCGGCGGGCACCCGTCGACCACGCAGCCGATGGCCGGCCCGTGCGATTCGCCGAAGGTGGTGACGCGGAGGAGTTGTCCGAATGTGTTCACGATGCCGTTCTGCTTTTGCTGTTGCCGTCATTCCCGCGAAGGCGGGAATCGCTCTTCACTTCTTGCCACCACCGCAACCTACCCAACAATCTCATCCCACAAATCCCGCCACTCGGGATTCATCTCACGCACCAACCGCAGCTTCCATTCCCGGTTCCACTTCTTGAGTTGCTTCTCCCGAAGGATTGCCGCATCCATCGTGGCATGAAGAAAGCGATTCCCGCCTTCGCGGGAATGACGGCAGAAGCAACGGCAATGAGCCGAGTCCGCTCATGACCAGCCTCATGCTCGCTGCGCCGCCAGCTCGGCGATGCGCGCGTGGTGGGCGCGCAGCTCGGCGGCCTCGACCGCGAAGATGCCCATCTGCCCGACCTTGAACTCGATCCACGCCAGGTCCAGTTCCGGCAGCAGGCGCACCACGTGCTGCTCGGAATCGCCCACTTCGCAGATCAGCAGGCCGTCCTCGGTGAGATGGTCCGGCGCGTCGCGCAGGATCTTCAGCACCAGGTCCAGGCCATCGTCGCCGGCGCGCAGCGCCAGTTCCGGCTCGTGCGCGTACTCGCGCGGCAGCGCGTCGGTCTCGTCGTTGGTGACGTACGGCGGGTTGGTGACGATCAGGTCGTAGACGCGGCCCTGCAGGCCGGCGAACAGGTCGCTCTTGACCAGTTCGACATTGTGCGCGAGCAGGCGCTCCTTGTTCTCGGCCGCCAGCGACAGCGCGGCGTCGTTGATGTCGCTGCCGTCCACCTGCCAGTTCGGATGATGGTGGCCCATCGCGATGGCGATGCAGCCCGAACCGGTGCACAGATCCAGCGCGCGGGTGACGTCGCGCCCGGCCAGCCACGGCTCGAAGCCCTCCAGGATCAGCTCGGCGATCGGCGAGCGCGGCACCAGCGCGCGCGCGTCGCTCTTGAAGCTCAGCCCGGCGAACCAGGCCTCGCCGATCAGGTAGGCGGCCGGCACGCGCTCGGCGATGCGGCGCTCGAACAGCGCCAGCACCTGCAGTTTTTCGTCGGTCAGCACTCGCGCCTGTCCGTAGGCAGGCCCCAGGTCCGGCGGCAGGTGCAGGGCGTGCAGCACCAGGCTGGTGGCTTCGTCCAGCGCGTTGTCGTAGCTGTGTCCGAAGGTCAGGCCCGCGGCATTGAAACGGCTGGCGCCGTAGCGGATCAGGTCGATGATCGTGTGGAGTTCGGCGGCCGCCTGGGCTGTCATGGCAATACGGGAAACAGGAGTGGTCTGCGATTATAGGCGCGCACCCGGTATATTGAGCGCCCGGTTGCAGCCGAAACCGCGGCGATGTCCCGGCATCGGGCCGCAACAGCCCGGCATGGGCCGGCAAGCCGACGCCTCCCGCCGTCGTCGCCCGCGCTCTCCCGCGGCCGCCGCGGCCGGACGCCGCACCGCCCCTCATCCGTACGGAGAAACGGTCCATGTTCAACCGCAATACCGGCATCGTCCTGGCCATCGCGCTGGCGGCAGGGCTGGGCCTGGTGCTGGCGCAGAAGGTGTTCGGCCCCGCCGGCGCCGGCACCCGCGAAACCGGTTCGATCATCTTCTATCCCACGCCGCGCCCATTGCCGGATTTCAGCCTGAGCCAGTCCGACGGCACCCGCCTGATTCCCGGCGAGCTGCGCGGGCACTGGACCCTGGTGTTCCTCGGCTTCACCTCCTGCCCGGACGTGTGCCCGACCACGCTGGCCGAACTGGCGCTGGCGCAGAAGCAGTGGGAAACCATCCCCGAAAGCCTGCGCCCGCGCGTGGTGTTCGTTTCCGTCGATCCGGAACGCGATACCCCGGCGCGGCTGGGCGAATACGCCCACGCCTTCCACAAAGACACCCTCGCCGCCACCGCCGACGTGCCGTCGCTGGAGCGCTTCGCCACCTCGCTCGGCATGGTGTTCCAGAAGGCGCCGGGCAGGAACTTCGACAAGAACCCGGACGACTACAGCATGGACCATTCGGCCAGCATCGCCGTCCTCGATCCGCAGGGACGGCTGGCCGGGCTGATGCGCCCGCCGTTCGACCCGGCGCTGATCGCCAGCGACCTGAACAAGCTCACCGGAAAATCCGCACCATGAGTCTGCTGACAACGCTCACCTATGCCCTGCCCCACCGGCTGCTGTCGTCGATGGCGCGCGCGCTGGCCTATTCGCGGAGCCCGCGCGTCTCGCGCTGGCTGATCGACACGGTGACGCGGAAGTTCGACGTCAACCTGGCCGAGGCGGCCGACCCGGACCCGCGCAGCTATCCCAGCTTCAACGCCTTCTTCACCCGCGCGCTCAAGCCCGGTGCCCGCGTGGCCGATGCCGGTCCGCGCGCGCTGCTGATGCCGGCCGACGGCCGCATCAGCCAGCTCGGCCCGATCGAGGGCGGCCGCATCTTCCAGGCCAAGGGCCAGTCGTTCACCGCCGCCGAACTGCTCGGCGACGCCGCCGACGCCGCGCCCTTCGCCGACGGCCTGTTCGCCACCGTGTACCTGTCCCCGCGCGACTACCACCGCGTGCACATGCCCTGGACCGGCACCCTGCGCGAGACCGTGCACGTGCCGGGACGGTTGTTCAGCGTCGGCCCGGACGCCGTGGCCCGGGTGCCGCGCCTGTTCGCCCGCAACGAGCGCCTCGTGTGCCACTTCGACACCGATTTCGGGCCGATGGTGCAGGTGATGGTCGGCGCGCTGCTGGTCAGCGGCATCGAAACAGTGTGGAGCGGCGAGGAAGTCCCCGCCTACGGCGACCGCATCACCCGCAAGGACTGGCGCGGCAAGGGCATCACGCTGGAAAGGTTCGCGGAGATGGCGCGCTTCAACTACGGCAGCACCGTGATCGTGCTGCTGCCGCCGGGCGTGGCCGAGTTCGATCCGGCGTTGCGCGCCGAAAGCCCGGTGCGGCTGGGCCAGCGGCTGGCGACACTGAAGTAAACCGACGACGGGAAACTCCCGCACGATCTCCACTGCACCTGTAGCGACGCCAGTCGCGAGGGGCTTTGCCGGGAAAGCCCCTCGCGACTGGCGTCGCTCCTACAGGAGTTCAATGAGGATTTACCACTCCGGCTCGCGCTCCGGCAGCAGCGGACGGATCACCTGCCCGTCGGCGCTGGCGGCCAGCTTCTCCGCTTCGGCGATGGGAATGTCCACCTCGATCAGCCAGCCGTCCTCGTCGGCCTGCTCGCTGCGGACGACCTCCAGCTGGTGCAGGCGCGAGCGCAGGCGGCCGGCGCTGGGCGGCAGGCGCACGCTGCCGGTGACGTGCTGCAGGCCCAGGCGCTTGCCCAGCACCGACTGCAGCAGGTCCAGCCCGCGGCCATCGCGCGCGGAGATCCACACGCGCTCGCGGCGCGCTTCGTCCGGCACGCCGTCCTGCGCGTCGTGGCGCACCTCCGCGCCCTCGATGCGGTCGATCTTGTTGAACACCAGCAACTGCGGCAGGTCGCCGGCGCCCACCGCCTGCAGCACCTCGTCCACCTGGGCGATGCGCTCCTCGCGCAGCGGGTCGGCGGCATCGACCACGTGCAGCAGGAAATCGGCCTCGCGCGCCTCGCTCAAGGTGGAACGGAACGCGGCGACCAGTTCGTGCGGCAGGTCGCGGACGAAGCCGACGGTGTCGGCCAGCATCGCGTTGCCGCCGGGCAGCGTGATGCGGCGCACGGTCGGGTCGAGGGTGGCGAACAGCTGGTCGGCGGCATAGGCGCCGGCGCCGGTCAGCGCGTTGAACAGCGTGGACTTGCCGGCGTTGGTGTAGCCGACCAGTGCGATGCGCGGCATCTCGCTGCGCACGCGCGCGCGGCGCATCTGAGTGCGCTGCACCTCCACCTTCTCCAGGCGCTTCTGCAGCTGCTCCACGCGCTTCTGCAGCAGGCGGCGGTCGGTTTCCAGCTGGGTCTCGCCGGGACCGCGCAGGCCGATGGAGCCGCCGCGCTGGCGCTCCAGGTGGGTCCAGCCGCGCACCAGGCGCGTGGCCAGGTGGCGCAGCTGCGCCAGCTCCACCTGCAGCTTGCCTTCGTGGCTGTGCGCGCGCTGGGCGAAGATGTCCAGGATCAGCCCGGTGCGGTCGAGCACGCGCCGCTCCAGGAAGCGCTCCAGGTTGCGCTCCTGCACCGGGGTCAGCGCATGGTTGACCAGCACCAGGTCGGCGCCGGTGGCATCGGCCATGGCCTTGACCTCGTCCAGCTTGCCGCTGCCGATCAGGGTGGAAGGACTGGGACGGTCGATGCGCGCGGTCACGGTGGCCGCGATGCTGGCGCCGGCCGAGCGGGCCAGGTCGGTGAATTCCTCCAGCACATCCTCTTCCAGCCGCCCTGCGTGCGGCTGGATCAACAACGCATGTTCGCCCTTCTTGGAGCGGTCAAACATGCGTCACTTCCTGCTTATTCGTCGTTGTCGTCATCGCCTGCCTGGCTGTTGTCGGCCGATTGCACGTAGCCGCCGCCCGGTCCCACGCGCACGTTGCGCGCCGGCACCACCGTGGAAATGGCGTGCTTGTAGACCATCTGGCTGACCGTATTGCGCAGCAGCACCACGAACTGGTCGAACGACTCGATCGTGCCCTGCAGCTTGATGCCATTGACCAGGTAGACCGAAACCGGCACGCGCTCGCGGCGCAGTGCGTTCAGAAACGGGTCCTGCAAGGATTGCCCCTTGGACATCTTCAACTCCTCGTTATTGTTCTTATCGTCCCGGACCAGTGCGGCTTCCCCTGCCTGTCCGGCAGCGGAGATGTTACACCGCCCGGCGCACTTCATCGCCCCAGGAACAGCGAAACCGCGTCCCGCAGGCGGTGCATCCCGCTGGCCGGGTCGAACCAGCGCGCATCCAGTTCGCCGCGCAGCCAGGTGAGCTGGCGCTTGGCCAGCTGGCGGGTGGCGAAGATGGCCTTGTCGCGGAACTCGGCGGCGCTGCCCTGCCCGTCCAGGAACTGCCAGGCCTGGCGATACCCCACCGCGCGGATGGCCGGCAGGTCGAGCGGCGCGGGCACGTCCACCATCGACGGCAATGCGCGCAGGCGCCGCACTTCGTCGAGAAAGCCCTGTTCGAGCATCAGGTCGAAGCGGCGTTCGATGCGCGCGTGCAACACCGCGCGGTCGGCGGGCGCGAGCACCAGCTTGAGCACGCGCGCCGGCAGGCGGGCGACGCCGGGCATGGCCTGCCAGTAGCTGATCGGCTTGCCAGTGAGCCGGTACACCTCCAGCGCGCGCTGGATGCGCTGCGGATCGGTGGCATGGATGCGCCGGGCCGCCGCCGGATCGACCTGCGCCAGCTGCGCGTGCAGCGCCGGCCAGCCCGTGGCCTCGGCCTCGGCGCTGATCCGCGCGCGGATCGCCGGGTCGGCCTCGGGCATCGGCGACAGCCCCTGCAGCAGCGCACGGAAATACAGACCGGTGCCGCCGGCCAGGATCGGCAGCCGGCCACGCGCGACGATGTCGCGCACGGCGGCCGCGGCATCGGCGGCGAACTCGGCGGCCGAGTAGCCCTGCCACGGATCGCGCAGGTCCAGCAGGTGATGGGGAATGCCGGCCCGCTCTGCCTCATCGGGCTTGGCCGCGCCGATCTCCAGGCCGCGATACACCAGCGCCGAATCGACACTGACGATCTCGCCGTCGTACCGCCGGGCCAGTTCGATGGCCGCCGCGGTCTTGCCCGACGCGGTCGGGCCCATCAGTGCGATGGCCAGCGGGCGCCGGTCGGCCGCCATCAGTCCTCGTCCGGCCAGCGCGGCATCGCCGGCCGGTCGGCGCGCGGCGCCGGCACCGCGTCGAGCGCGGCCAGCACCTTGAGCGCATCGACCGTGGCGGCCACGTCGTGCACGCGCACGATCTTCGCCCCGCGCTGCACCGCCAGCAGGTGCGCGGCGACCGAACCGGCCACGCGCTCGACGGCGACCGCACGCCCGGTGATCTCGCCGATGCAGCGCTTGCGCGACAACCCGGCCAGCAGCGGCACACCCAGCGCCAGCAGCCGTTCCTGCGCCGCCAGCAACGCGACGTTCTGCGCGGTGTCCTTGTTGAAGCCATAGCCGGGATCGACCACCAGCCGGCCGCGCGCGATGCCGGCCATCTCCGCGGCGAACACGCGCTCGGCGAGGAAACGCTGCACGTCGCCGGCGATGTCGTCGTAGGCGTGCGCCACGCCAGCATCGTGCGGACCGCCCACCGCGTGCATCAGCACCACGGCGGCGCCGGAATCGGCCACCGCCTCCAGCGCGCCGGGCTGGCGCAGGGCCTGCACGTCGTTGACCATGCCGGCGCCGGCCGCCAGCGCGGCGCGCATCACGTCCGGCTTGCAGGTATCGACGCTGACCGGCACCGCCACCCGCGCCACCAGCGCCTCGATCACCGGCACCACGCGGTCGATCTCCTCCTGCGCCGACACCGGCGCGGCGCCGGGGCGGGTGGATTCGCCGCCGACGTCGAGCAGGTCCGCGCCCTGTTCGACCAGCGCCAGCGCGTGGGCGATGGCCGCATCGGTGTCGAAATGCAGCCCGCCGTCGGAGAACGAATCCGGGGTGACGTTGACGATGCCCATCACCCGCGGGCGGTCCAGCCGCAACGGCCGGCCGGTGCAGTCCAGTACCGGGGAAACATCGAACATCAGCGCCGGCTCCTCGCCCGGATCAGGGTACCCAGCACGCTGAGCACCACGCCCAGCACGATGCCGACGAAGATGCCGGTCAGGTAGTGGCCGGTCTTCACCCCGAAGGCGACGCCGGCCACGGTGGCGATCACCATCTCGGGAATGTGGGTGGAGGCAGTGGGGATAGGGGCGGTCATTGGCGCGATGGTCGTGGCGTGGATGGGGACATTTTCGCCCAGGACGCGCTGGATTGGCGCCGAGTCCCGGAAGAGCTGCGGATGAGGACTGCATGCAACCAGGCATCGCGTGGCACCCGCCCTGCCCTCACCCCAACCCCTCTCCCGAGGGGAGAGGGGCTTGAAACGCGAGCGGGCCGGGAAAGCCCCGGCCCGCTGATGTTCGCTACAGCCCTGCAGGAG
>JAEWOJ010000040.1 GCA_023399815.1 Pseudomonadota bacterium
CGGCGGCATCGCGCAGCAGCGCGGCCACGCCGGGGTCGGAACTGCGCGCGGCGTGGTGCAGCGGGGTGTTGCCGTCGGCGTCGGTGGCGCGCGGGTCGGCGCCGTTGGCCAGCAGGGTCATCACCGCTTCCGGGCGGCCGTGCCAGCTGTCGCGGGTCGCCGCCAGCAGCGGGGTCATGCCGCGGTGGGCCAGGTTCACGTCCACGCCGCGGCCGATCAGCGCACGCAGCAGGCGCAGGTCCGGCAGCACCGCGGCCAGCACCGCCAGGCTGCGCTGGTCGCGCGAGTCTTCCGGCGGCAGCGCGTGCGGGTCGGCGCCGGCCTCGAGCAGTTGCAGCGCGCGATCGACGCGCCCGCCGCGCGCGGCGTCGTGCAGCTGCGGCACCAGTTCGTGCTGCGCCAGCGGTTCCAGCGGCACCGGCTCGTCCGGAACCTCGGCGAACGGATCGAAGGTCCGCGCATTGGAAGCCGGCCTTGCCGCCGCCGGCGCGGCGGCCGGCAGCGCCTGCAGCACGCCATGCAGCAACGGCGAGAGCAGCGCGGTGGCGATGGCCAGCGGCCAGCGCAGGTCGTCGCCGACCAGGTCCGGCCAGGCCGGCGCGACCACCGCCGCGCACAGCAGCCACAGCGCCAGCGCCGCGCCCAGGCCATGCCAGGAATCCATGCCGCGCCCGGACAGCGCCTGCCACTGCGCGGACAGCGTGCCGCCCTCGCGCTCCAGCGCCCACCACAACGGCCAGGTGCGCCATAACGCCAGCACCGCGATGCTCACCGCCACGCCCAGCGCCAGCACCGCCTGCAGGCTGCCGCTGTCGTGCAGCGCGGCCAGCGGCCAGGACACCAGCAGCGCCAGCAGCAGCACGCCGCCGGCCCACGCCGCGAGCAGGCCGGGCAGGTCCCGCCGCAGCAGGGTCGGCGCCGGTGCGGGCGCGCGCGTGCGCCGCCACCACGACACGCCCAGCGCGAACGCCGGCTGCGCCAGCAGGCCGCAGAGGGCGGCCGTCGCGCCGCCGAACGCGGCGGCGAGCGCGAGCAGCGCGCCGATCGCCAGCGCGCCGAGGGCACGGGTACGCAGGACGTCAGTCATCGCGGCCGTCGATGCGGGCGATCTTCACCGGCGCCAGGGGCTGCGGCGGCAGCTGCAGGTGGAAGCCGTGCTCGGCCAGGTTGGCGCGCACGAGCGCGGCGTCGGCCTGGGCCAGGCGCCGCTCCGGGGTCAGCGCGACCTCCAGCACGAAGCTGAACGGTGCCAAGGAGGCACCCAGCTCGGGCGGGAGAGCGTCGAAATCATCGCGCTTGGCAAGGTAGACGTAGGTGTCCTGCTTGCGTTGGCTTTTGTATACGTAAGCTTGCATGCCCGCGGGCTTTGCCCTGCTTGGGAATGCACGGGATTGTGTCGGAAACCCGACGCCGGTGAAAGGCATTGGCGCATGACGCTGCCGGCTTCTTCGCCGAAGCTTCATTCATTTTCATCAAGAAACGCGCACGCCATCACCCTGCGCGGGACAGCATGCGCTGGAGGACGCCCCGATATACTCGCGCCCCGTCCATGCCCCGGAAGACCGCGTGCCCGCCGCATCGCCACCACGCCAGCTCCCGCTGAACATCCTCGCGCACAGCGCCACCACCGCGCTGGGCGCGGGACTGGACGCGCAGCGCCAGGCGCTGGCGCAGCGCCGCAGCGGCCTGCGCCGCAACGATTTCGGCACCGATCCGCTGGACTGCTGGATCGGCCGCGTCGATGGCGTGGAGGACGTGGCGCTGCCGCCGGCGCTGGCCAACCTTTCCTGCCGCAACAACGCGCTGGCCTGGCTGGCGCTGCAGCAGGACGGGCTGCTGGATGCGCTGGCCGGGGTCGTCGCCCGCCATGGCGCCGGCCGCGTGGCGGTGGTGATGGGCACCTCCACCTCCGCCATCGGCGCCACCGAGGAAGCCTATGCGCGCCTGCGCACCGATGCCGACGGCGTGGCGCATTTCCCACCGGACCTGCAACGCCCGCGCATCCATACCCCGCATGCCCTGGGCGATTTCGTGCAGGCCGCCACCGGCCTGCGCGGCCCCTGCGTGACCGTGGCCACCGCCTGTTCCTCCAGCGCCAAGGTGTTCGCGCAGGCCGCGCGGCTGATCCACGCCGGCTTCGCCGATGCCGCCCTGGTCGGCGGCGTCGATACCCTGTGCGGCAGCGTGCTGTTCGGCTTTCATTCGCTGCAGCTGGTCGCCAGCGCGCCCTGCCAGCCGTTCGACGCGCGCCGCAGCGGGCTGTCGCTGGGCGAGGCCGGCGGCTACGCGGTGCTGGAGCGCGCCGGCGCCGGCCCGGAGACCGCGCTGCAGCTGCGCGGCTGCGGCGAATCCAGCGACGCCCACCACATGTCGGCCCCGCACCCGCAGGGGCTGGGCGCACGCCTGGCGATGGAGCAGGCGCTGCGCAGCGCCGGGCTCGAGGCTGCGCAGCTGGACTATCTCAACCTGCACGGCACCTCGACGCCGGCCAACGACAGCATCGAGGCCGCCGCAGTGGCCGCGCTGTTCCCGCCGTCGCTGCACGCCAGTTCGACCAAGGGCTGGACCGGGCACACCCTGGGCGCGGCCGGCATCGTCGAATCGGTGTTCGCGCTGCTGGCCCTGTCCGACGGCCTGCTGCCGGGCACGCTCAACAGCGAGGTACCGGACCCGGCCTGCGGCCCGCAGATCCGGTTCGACAACGCGCAGGCGGACATCCGCCATGCGATGAACAATTCCTTCGGCTTCGGCGGCAACAACTGCGCGCTGGTGTTCGGCAAGGCAGGATGACGCACATGCGCGAAGCGATCGTCGAAGGCATCGGATTCTGGGGCAGCGGACTGCCCGACTGGGACGCGGCCTGCGCCTGGGTGCGCGAGGGCGTGCATCCGCCGCAGACGCCGGCGCGTCCGGCGCCGACGCTGCTGGCCGCCAACGAACGCCGGCGCGCCCCGGCCACCGTGGCGGTGGCGCTGGAGGCCGCGCTGGCCGCCTGCGAGGCGGCCGGGCGCGAGCCGGCGACATTGCCGTCGGTGTTCGCCTCCACCCATGGCGAGATGTCGATCACCGACTACATGTGCGCGACGCTGGCCGGCGATCCGCACGCGCTGTCGCCGACCCGCTTCCACAACTCGGTGCACAACGCCGCCGCCGGCTACTGGACCATCGGCACCGGCGCGCACGCGCCGGCCACCGCGATCAGCGCCGGACCCGGCAGCTTCGCGCAGGGCCTGATCGAGGCGATGGCGCAGCTGGCCGCTGGCAGCGAGGCGGTGCTGCTGGTCGCCTACGATGGCCCGGCCTGCGGACCGCTGGGCGAAGTGGCGCCCAGCGAAGGCCTGCTCGGCGTCGCCCTGGTGCTGTCGCGCGTACCCTGCCCCGGGCTGCCGACGCTGCGCCTGGAGCTGGTGCAGCACGACGGCCCGGATGCGGCGGCCGCGGCCGGGCCGCTGTCGCGGTGGCTGGCCGGCAATGCGATGCGACCGGCGCTGCCGCTGCTCGAAGCGCTCGCGCTGGAACGCGAACAGGCCATGCTGCCGGCCGGCACGGCGCAGTGGCTGCGGATCGGCATCGGACATGGCTGATGCCCACGCGCTGCGCCCGGACGACGTGGCGGTGGTGATCCCGGCGCTCAACGAAGCGCTGCGCATCCGCGAGGTGGTGAGCGGCGCGCTCGCATTCTTCCCGTACGTGATCGTGGTCGACGACGGCTCCGACGACGGCACCGCCGCCTGCATCGCCGACCTGCCGGTCACCGTGCTGCGCCATCCGCAGCGCTGCGGCAAGGGCCAGGCACTGCGCAGCGGTTTCGCCGAGGCCGTGCGGCGCGGCCTGCGCGGCGTGCTGACCCTGGACGGCGACGGCCAGCATGCCGCCGCCGACCTGCCGCGGCTGCTGGACAGCGCCAACCGCCACCCCGGCTGCATCGTCATCGGCGCGCGCTTGCGCAAGCGCGCCTCGCAGCCGTTGCTGCGGCGGCTGGCCAACGAGTTCGGCGACTGGGGCGTGGCCTGGGGCACGCATTACCAGGTCGCCGACAGCCAGAGCGGGCAGCGCTTCTATCCGGCCGACGTGATCGCGCTGCGCGAAGTGCCCGGCGAGGACTTCGTGTTCGAGGCGCAGCTGCTGATCTCGGCCGCGCGGCAGCTGGGCACGCGCTGCGTGTCGGTGCCGATCGAATCGCGCTACCGCGGCGCCGGCAGCGGCGAATGCTTCCGCCCCAGCCATTTCCGCCCGCTGCGCGACCTGACCCGCATCACCGTGCACATCGTGCGGCTGGCGCTGCGCCACGGCCACGTGCGGCAGGTGCACCGCACGATCCGAGCGCATCCGCCGGTCATCGACGAAGGGTAGGAGCGCACCCTGGCGTGCGATGAAGCCTCGCCGGCCTGACTTGCCGTCTCTTCTCCCTTCGGGAGAGGAGACCCCGAAGGGGCGGATGTAGGGTAGGTGCGAAGCCTCGCGCAGCCATGGAGCATGGAGCTTCGCTCCTACCCTCTCCCCAACTCCTCTCCCGGAGGGAGAGGGGCTTTGAGGTTGCGCCACGGGCAGCGCTTCTACCCCATGCCGCCGTTGATGCCGATCACCTGGCCGTTGATGTAGCCGGCCACATCGCTGCACAGGAAGGCGACCAGCGCCGCCACTTCCTCCGGCTTGCCGGCGCGCCCGGCTGGCACCATCTGTTTGATTGCCTCGGGCGGGAAGGCGTCGGCCGCCATCCTCCCCTCGATCACGCCCGGGGCGACGACATTGACGCTGATGCCGCGGCTGGCCATTTCCCGCGCCAGCGACTTCGAGGCGCCGTGCAGCGCCGCCTTGGCCGCGGCGTAGTTGGTCTGGCCGCGGTTGCCGAGCACCGCCGCCACCGACGAGACGCTGACGATGCGGCCCCAGCGCGTGCGCGCCATCGGCAGCAGCAGCGGCTGGGTGACGTGGAAGAAGCCGTGCAGCGAGACGTCGATCACTCGCCGCCACCGCGCCGCGTCCATGCCGGCCATCGGCGCGTCGTCGTGCACGCCGGCGTTGTTGACCACGATCTGGATCGGGCCGTCGGCCAGCAGGCCGTCCAGCGCCGCGGCGGTCGCCTCGCCGTCGGCCACGTCGAAAGCCACCGCCTGCGCGCTGCCGCCGGCCGCGACGATGTCCGCGGCCACCGCCCGCGCCCGCTCGAGGTTGCCGTTGGCATGCACGATCACATGCGCGCCCTCGGCGGCCAGCCGCCGGCAGATCGCGCCGCCCAGATCGCCGCTGCCGCCGGTGACCAGCGCGCGTCGTTTCGTGTTCATTGCGGAGTCTTCCTGCATGTCGTTGCGGTCATTGTTCCGGCTGCAGCATCACCGCGGCGCGCCCTTCGGCCAGCACGTGGATGCCATGGGTGATGCGGAATGCGTATTGCTGGCTGGTCGCGGAGTCGGCCAGCACCTGCGCGGTGGCTTCGATGGCGCCGTCGAGGTCGTCGATGCGCGCGACATGCAGCCGCACCTCGCGCAGCGCCACCAGCACGCCGGGCACCACCGCGCCGCCGCGCTGGCGCGCGCGCAGGCCGCCGTGCACCGCCATCGCCTGCGCGCCGTATTCGCACAGGTGGATGGCGCGCAGTCGTCCGTCGCTGCGCAGCGGATGCGCAGGATCGCGATGGTTGAAGGCGCGCAGCGCGATGTCCGTCGCGGTCCATGCGCTCACTTCGTCCCACAGGCACATGCCGCCCTGGTGCGGCACCAGCCGCAGGATGTCCTCACGCGCCAGCATCGGCGGCGTCCTCCTGCCAGGGGTGGCGCGAGACCAGCAGCGCCAGCACGAAGTTGCACACCACGCCCAGCGCCACCGTGCCGCCGATCGCGCGCAGCACCGGGATCGAGGACAGGCCGAGCAGGCTGAACACCAGCAGCGTCATCACGCTGCACACCAGCAGGCCATGCAGGGTGCGCAGCTGGTCGGCGAGACTGTCGCCGGCGTGCTCGAAGAACAGGCCGTAGTCCAGGCCGAGGCCGGCGGCGAGGATCAGCCCGATCAGGTGGAACAGGTTCAGCTCGACGCCGATGCCGCGCAGCACCGCCAGCACCACCAGCGTGGTCAACGCCATCGGCAGCAGCACGCGCAGCACGCGGCGCGGCGAGCGCAGCGCCGCCCACACGGTGGCGGCCAGCAGCAGCACCGCCACCGCCAGCGCCGCCAGCACGCGCCCGCGGTACTCGGCCACCAGCGATTCGGACGCGTGTTTCAGGTCCAGCAGTTCGGCACCGTGCAGGCGCGCGCTGGTCGCCACCGCGGCCACGTCGTGCAGGCCGCTGAGCGAGACCAGCGCGGTGGCGTGGCCGCTGCCCTGCAGCAGCAGGCCATCGACCGCGGTCGCCAGCGGCGTGCCGTGCAGGTCCCGCGGCTGCAACGCGGGCGCGCGGCGGGCGCGCTGCACGTCGGCGACGAAGGGCTCGAAGGCGTCGTCGCGGAACGGGGTCGCGGCCACCGCCGCGGCCAGCGCGCGACGCAGCGTGGCCTCGTCCGGCAGGCGCTGCTGGCGCTGGCGCTGCAACGCCGCGCTGGGCAGGTAGCGCGCGGCCATGTCGTAGCGGTCCAGCGCGCCGTCGGCGACGAGCTGGTCCAGCACCGGCCGCAGGCGCTCGCTCGCGGCCAGCGCCGCCTGCACGTCGTCGCCGCGCATGGTGATCACGTAGCGCACGTCGGGCGCGCCCAGTTCGCCGCGCAGCTGCGCATCGCGCAGCAGGTCGGCGGGGTCCACCGGGGTCAGCTTGCCCAGGTCGTTCTGCCAGAACGGCCCCGGCGCCCACACCAGCACCGCCAGCGCGGCGGCCGCCAGCACCGCCAGCGAACGGCGCGGGCGCGGCAGCCGCCGGGTGTGGCGCCACAGCCGGGCCAGCCATGCCGAATCGGCGAAGTCGCGGGTGGCCGGGTCCACCAGCGCCGGCAGCAGGTAGCGCGTGGCCAGCGCGGCGGTGGCCAGCGCGGTGATGGTGAACACCGACAGCTGCTTCAGCCCGTCGACGCCGGAGAACAGGAAGGTGAGGTAGGCGATGCAGGTGGCGACCACGCCGGTGCCCAGCGTCGGCCACAGCGCGCGCACGTTGTCCCACGGCGAGCGGCCGGGGCGCTCGTGGCTGAAGAAGTGGATCGGATAGTCCTGCACCACGCCGATCAGGGTGAAGCCGAAGGCGATGGTGATGCCGTGCACGCCGTCGAAGGCAAGCGCCACCGCGGCCAGCCCGGCCAGGCCCGCGCTGGCCAGCGGCAGGAAGCCGAGGATCGGCATCTTCCAGCTGCGGTAGGCGATCCACAGCAGCAGGATCATGCCGATCGTGTCGATGGTGCCGATGGTGCCGGCCTCGCGCGCGGTGCGGTTGCCGATCTTCACCGAGAACGCGCCCGGCCCGCTCATCTCCAGGCGGCTGCCGCTGTTGCCGGCGATGCGCGCGAACGCGGACTCGATGGTGTCCACCGCCTGCTGCTGCGCGCCGGGATCGAAACCGGCCGCGCGCGTCTGCACCAGCAGCAGAGCCTGCCGGCCGGCGTGGTCGAACCAGACCTCGTCGATGCGCTGCGGCGCGTTGGCCGGTTGCAGCGCTTCGGCCACGCGCAGCACCTGCAGGGTGGGATCGGACGGCAACAGCGGCTCGACCAGCCCGCCGGCGGGCGAGCCCAGGTCCTGCAGCCGCGCCTGCAGTTCGTCGCGCAGATGATCGGCGGTGAACGCATCGCCGGGCAGGTCGTCGATCAGGTAGCGATAGGGCAGCAGACGTTCGGGGAATGCCTCCAGCCCGGCCTGCCCGCCATTGGCGACCAGCTCGAACTGCGGGTCGGCCGCCAGCGCCTCGTGCAGCTGCCGCGACTGCTCGGCCAACTGCTCCGGCGCCGCGCCGGACAGCGCCAGCAGCAACAGCCGCGCGCCGGGACCTTCGCCCAGTTCGTCGAGCAGCAGCTTCTGCGCCGGGGTGCGCGCATCGGGCATGAACCGGCGCAGGTCGCCGCTGACTTGCATGCGCGCGCTCACCCAGGCGGTGAGCAGGCCCAGCAGCAGCATCCAGCCGATCGCCAGGCCGATGCGCCGGCGCGGGGTGAGCTTCAACGCCTGCTCCTGTCCTGCCCGGACCCGGCCTGATCGGACCTGTCGCGTCCGCCGTCATGGCACAGGGCAGCCAGCGCCTCGGCCTGGCCCACGCCGCTGGCGGCGCCGGCCGCGCTGCCGAGCAGGGTGCGTTGCAGATCGCCCCGCGCCGGTTGCGTCTCGATGCAGCGCAGCTCGCCGTCGCGGCCGCGCAGCGTCACCTCGCGCACCCGCGCGGCCAGCGCCTGCGCCCTGGGCATGAGCACCAGCTGCCAGTCCCGCGCGGTGCCGGAAGCCTGCAGGCGATAAGCCTGTTCCAGCGCGGCCAGGTCGCCGGACAGCAGCGCGCCGAAACTGGCCTGCAGGTCCGACAGTTCCGGCACGCGTTGCAGCGAGAACACGCGCGGCGGCTTGCCGGCGCGGTCGATGCTGACCTTGCCGGCGGCAATCGTGGTGGTCTCGGCGTAGGGCACGCGCACCTCGCGCACCAGCGTGGCGGCGTCCGGGCGGCGGTACTGGCCCTCCACCCGCAGCGGTTCCTTCAGCAGCGCCGAACCGCGCAGTTCGACGAAGCCGGTCTGGCTCGGCGCCGGTTGCGCCAGCTGGCGCAGGATCCACGCCGCATCAACGTCGGCCGCCATCGCCGGCGCGCTGGCGCAGGCGGCCAGCAGCGCCGCCAGCATCCGGCGGCGTGGGGAGAGGGGCTTCGGAATGCCAGAAATCATAGAAATTGAACCAGTTCCAGGGAGCGCCGCGCAGGTGGTGTTCCAGCCTGCCGGCATAACGGTGAACCAGCGCCGACAACGCCTCGGCGCGCTGCGCGCGCGGTACTTCGACCATCGCCGCAAACGGCTCGAACGACAGATCGTAGCGGTTGCCGCCACGGTACAGGCCGAAGGCCAGCATCACCGGCGCCTTCAGCACGCTGGCGATCAGCCACGGCGCGGTGGGAAACAGCGCCGGCGCGCCGAGCAGCGGCGCCGGCAGCGCGTCGTCGCCCGGTCGCGCGCGGTCCACCAGCAGCGCCACCATCGCCCCTTCCTCCAGCGCCTGCTGGATGGCGAGCACGACCGCCGGCCCGCCCTGCCCGGCATCGATGATGCCCGCGGCCAGGCCGGGATCGAGTTCGGCCAGCAGCTCGGTGATGGCGGCATTGTGGGCGCGGTCCAGCAGCACCCGCAGCTTCAGGTCCGGCCGCTGCCGGCCCAGCGCGCGCAGCGCGTCGAAACTGCCCAGGTGCGAGCCGAACAGCAGTACGCCGCGGCCCTCGTCCAGCTGCTCGAGCAGCGCTTGCGTGCCTTCGGTACGGATGTCGAACAGGTCCATGCGCCCGCCGAGCAGGAACACCCGGTCGAGGATGGTCGCGGCGAAGGTGTGGATGTGGCGCGCCACGTCCCACAGGCCGGCGCGGCGGCCCAGCGCACGGCCGAGATAGGCGCGCGAGGCGCGGCGCTCGCTGCCGCGCACCAGCAGGAAATAGGCGGTGATCGGATACAGGCAGAGCCGGGCGATGCCCCGCCCGCCATGGCGCGCGATGGCGGCGATCAGCCGTATCGCGGCGCGGCCGCCGCCTTCGGGCCGGTGCTTCCAGTCGGCGTCGTTCATGCCGCCGCCGCTCCGGCGTCGGCCACCAGTTCGCCACGCGCCAGCAGTTCGTCGCCGCGCCATACCCGGAATTTCCAGCGCGGCGCCTGCCCGTCCAGTTCGATCCGCGCGCTCTGCCCGGGCAGCAACGGCGCCATGAACTTCACCTGCGGCAGGCGCAGCGTGGCGAACGGCGCGCCTGCCTGCGCCTCGACGGCGCGCAGCACCTGTTCCAGCAGCACCACGCCCGGCACCAGCGGCCGCCCCGGGAAATGGCCGGGCAGGCAGGGGTGGTCATCGGGAATGGTGAACTGCATGGCGTGGCGGGCGGCGGCGTGGGCCACAGGATACCCGCGGCACCGGGGCGCTCAACGCAGCAGGTCGCGCCAGAACGCCGGGCCGAGCTGCCCCATCTGGCGCACGAACTGGCCGGCGCTGCGGTATGGGCGCTGCGGGAACAGCCGGCAGCGCAAGGCGTATTCGGCGACGAAGAAGCCACCGATCAGGCCCCAGTCGGCGACGTTCGCGCACCACGACCACTGCGCATGGCTCAGCGGCCAGCGCGGCTGCCGGCCGAACGCGGCCAGCAGGCCGTCGGGCACCGCGCTCATCGCCAGCGCCAGGTTGATCGCCGCCAGCAGCGCCAGCAGCACTGCCCAAGCGGCGGTCAGGCGCCGCGTGTAGCGTTCCAGCCGTGCGTCGACCGGCACCCCGGCGCGCGCATGCAGCGCCTGCACGATGCGGGTGATCAGCGCGGTCCGGCCCGGCCGCAGCGAGCGCGCGAAGCCCCAGGCCACCAGCAGCGGGAACACCACCGGCGGCGCCAGCAGCAGCATCCACGCCCATGGCGAGCGCCCCAGCCAGGCCAGCGCCAGTCCCGCCGCCAGCAGCGCGCCCCACGCCCATGCCCGGCGCGATGCCAGCGCATCGAGCAGGCACAGCAGCACCAGCCCGAACAGCGCCAGCGCGGCCCAGCCGCCTTCACTGCGCAGGCTGGCCACGTGCGACAGCACCGGATAGGCCAGCAGCAGCGCGATCCGCAGGAGGCGCGCCGCCGGCCCGTGGCCGGGCGCGTGGCCGGCGCCGCTCATGCCGTTCAGGTCGTCCGGTTGGCCTGCACATGCGCCGACAGCGCACGCAGCGAGGCGAAGATGCGGCGGTTGTCGTCGTTGTCCGAACGCAGCTGGAAGCCGTAGCGCTTGCCGATGGCCAGGGCCAGCTCCAGCGCGTCGATCGAATCCAGGCCCAGCCCGTCGTTGAACAACGCCGCCTCCGGGTCGATCGCCGCCGGCTCCACGCCTTCCAGGTTCAGGCTCTCGACCAGCAGTCCGGCCAGCTCGCGCTCGGCCTCGGTTTGTTGCGACATTGCCACTTCCATGAAGAATTGATGCGCAACGATCCGGTATCGCCGCCCGCGGCGCAACCATGGCCGCTGTGGCCCGCGCGGTATCATGGCGCTTTCTGCAGCACCGATCCGCCCGCGCAATGACGTCCCCGTTCCCCTGCCCCGCTTCCGCCTCCCCGCTCGCGAACCCTGCCGGCCGCCATGGCCGCGGGAGCGTGCGATGAACGCGGTTTCCGGCCTCGCGCCCGCCGCCGGGCTGGAGGTGGACTACGCCGATCCGGCGCAGCTGCCGGCCCTGCTGGCCGATCCGCAGGTGCTGGCGGTGTTCGGCTTCCAGGCCGGCGACGCCGCGCCGGCCAGCGACGACCCGCGCTACCTGCAGGTCGGCCTGCAGCCCGAGGGCGAGCCGCGGCTGGAAGTCTGGCGCAGCACCGGCACGGTGCGCAGCGGCCGCGACGGCGACGGCCTGGCCTGGGCCAGCGACGGCGCGCTGATGTTCGGCGCGCTGCAGGTCGAGGAATCCGGCCACGGCGGCATCCTGCATGCTGCCGAACACGCTTATGCGCGGTTGCTGCCGGCGCTGCCGCAGCATGGCTACCCGCACCTGCTGCGGATCTGGAACTACCTGGACGCGATCACCGCGGGCGAAGGCGACGACGAGCGCTATCGCCAGTTCTGCGTCGGCCGCGCGCGCGGCATCGGCACCATCGACACCGGCACGCTGCCGGCGGCGACCGCCATCGGCCGCCTGGATGGCGTGCGCGTGCTGCAGGTCTACTGGCTGGCCGCGCGCGTGCCCGGCACACCACTGGAGAACCCGCGCCAGGTCAGCGCCTGGCGTTACCCACGCCAGTACGGCCCGCAGTCGCCCAGCTTCGCCCGCGGCATGCTCGCCGCGCCGGGCAGCGCGTTGCCGCTGCTGCTGTCGGGCACCGCCAGCGTGGTCGGCCACGCCACCCTGCACGGTGGGGACACGCTACGCCAGCTGGAGGAAACCTTCGCCAACCTCGACGCGCTGGTGGGCACGGCGCGTGCGCGCCTGCCGGTATTGCCGGCGCATTTCGGCGCGGGCAGCCGGTTGAAGGTCTACGTGCGCGACGCGGCGGAAATACCGGTGGTGCGGCAGGCATTGGCGCGGCACCTGCCGCCGGAGGTAGCGTACATCGTGCTGCACGCGGAAGTGTGCCGGCGCGATCTGCGGGTGGAGATCGACGGGGTGCACGGCGCCTGAGGCGCAACTTCGGCTCCCTCCCTTGCGCGCAGCGCAGGGGAGGACTGGGGAGGGGTGCCGTTGCCGTTGCCGTGATTTTGCTTCTGTCCTTGCGCCTTTGACTTCCTTCGGCCGTAGAGCGAGCCGAGCACCGCAGCGGGCCGAGGGGCGAAGAGGCGCACGCAGTTGCTGTTGCTCTTCCGGGTCCCCTTCCGTAGCGACGGAGCCGGCGGGAAAAACCCGAAGGGCGACGTACATGGATGCACGTCGTTTTTCTACGCGACAGGGATGTCGCGTAGAAAAATCCCGCCGGCGAAGTGGACCCACGGCACGTAGTGCCGTGGGCGCGGAGGCAGGGGCGTGCTTGACCAGCCATTCGGCTGTTGGAAAGGCGCTTCTCTTGGTTACTTCTCTTTGCACGAGCAAAGAGAAGTAACTCGCTCCTGCGAAGCAGGGGCGAAAGCTCTGCTTTCAAGCTTATGCCTTGGCTGCGCCGCCTTGAGGCTTTGGCTATTGCTCCTTCGCTAAGTTTGGAGAAGCCAAGGCACGAGCAAAGACAAGATCAAAGGCTTTCGCCCCCCTTCGGGGTGCGAGCTACTTTGACCAGCCATTCGGCTGTTGAGAGGCTCCTCTTTGCTCGTGCAAAGAAAAGGTAGCCAAAAGAAGCGCTTTTCCAACAGCCGAATGGCTGGTCAACACGGGCCGGGCCGCGATCCGATGCGGCTGCGCCGCATCGGTTCCCTGCGCTCCTCGCGCGCCGAGGGGACAGCGCACAACTCGCTTCGCTCAGACACGTGCGCCTCTTCGCCCCTCGGCCCGCTGCGGTGCTCGGCTCGCTCTACGGCCAGGGTGAGTCAAAAGCAACGGCAACGGCAACGGCAGAATTATTGCCCGCCCCGCAACAACGCCAGCACCGCCTCCCTCGGCAGCTTGCCCGTCTCGTTGCGCGGCAGGCATGCCACCCTGCGCAACGGTCGCGGCAGGAACACCGGGTCCATGCCCGCGCGCAGCTCACGCAGGATCTCCGCTTCCCCGCGCTCCGGCGCCACCACCAGCGCCGCGATGCGACCCACCGCCTGGCCCGGCTCCGGGTCCAGCTGCACCATCACCGCATCGCGCACACCGGGCACCGCCTGCAGACGCCGCGTCAGGTCGCCCAGCGACGCGCGCTTGCCGGCGATCTCCAGCAGGTCGGCACGACGACCGCGCAGCAGGAAGCGGCCTTCCGGCAGCAGCTCGACCAGGTCGGCCAGCAGCACTGCGGCGGGCAGGTGCGGCGCATGGACCAGGGTGCCGTCCTCCCGAGGCTCCAGGCGCACGCCCGGCAGCAGCGTCCACGCCGGCTCACGGGCGGTACGGCGGCGGGCGAAGATGCAGGTCTCGGTGGAACCGAACACCTCGCGCACTTCGGTGGCGAAACGCCGTTCGGCCGCTTCGGCCAGCGACTGCGGCAGCGGCGCGGTGGCGGTGACGATGCCGGCCAGCGGCGGCAGCTCCACGCCCGATTCGACCAGCGCCTTCAGGTGCACCGGCGTGGTGACCAGCAGCCTGGGCGCGGGCACCTCGACCAGCGCCTGCGCCACGTCCTGCGGGAAGAACGGCCGGCCGGCATGCAGCAGGGCCGGCGCCAGCAGCGGCAGCAGCACCGACATCTCCATGCCGAACATGTGCTGCGGCGGCACCGTCGCGACCACCGACGGCGTCGCGTCGCCCCACAGGTCGCCCAGCGCCCGCAGGTTCTGCGCGGTGCTGGTCACGAATGCACCCCAGGTCTTGGGATTGGCGGTAGGCGTGCCGGTACTGCCCGAGGTGAAACCGATGGCGACCTGCTGCGCCGCGTCGAGCAGCGGGATCTCGCCCGGCAGCCGCGGCAGCTCCGCCGGCAGCGCGAACCAGCCGGCCGGCAGCGGATCGGGCGCGGTGTCGCCCAGGCACCAGGCCTGCGCGTGGTGCTGCTGCACCTCGGCCACCACGGCCGGCGCGCGCGAGGGCGGCAGCAGGTTCACCTGGCCGCGCAGCGCGACCGCGCAGAAGCCGACCAGGAAGCGGTAGCGGTCCTCGCACAGGTTGACCGCGTGGCGGCCCGGCGGCAGCAGCGCCGCCACGCCGCGCACGTGCTCGAAGAACGTGGACAGGTCGATCCGCCCACCGCCGGCAATCGCCAGCGGTCGCGCGGGTTCGCCCATGGCGAGAGGATGGCGGGACGGGGAAAACGGATCGGCGACGGGCACGCGGGACAACCTTGGGAAGACGAGGGCCGCGGAACGAAGGCGCGGCCGGCGCCCAGCATAATGCGGGGCGCCGGCGCCAACACCCATGATCCTCGCCCCGCCGCCTCAACCGCCAAGCTCCGGCACCGCCATGCCCTGCGCGGCGCACCAGGCATGCAGGGCCTCGCGCTGCGTGCGCGCGTCGACCCGTGCGGTGACGACCTGGTGCGGGCCGAGGAACTCCACCGTTCCCATCACCACCACCAGCGCCAGCAGGGGCTCGTCGCCGACCGCGCGCCACCAGTCGACGTTGCCCGGCGGTTCGTAGGTGTAGCCGCCCGCGCCGACGATCTCGCCGGTGTCCAGCTGGCGCGCGCCGGACAGGTTCCACGCATGCACATCGCCGGTGTGCCGGTGCGGCGGCATCAGCACGCCGGGCTCCATACGCAGCAGTTCGACGAAACCGCGGTCGCCGGGCAGGAAACGCAGCGGCCGCGACCATTTGCCCGGTGTGTCGGCCGGTACCCAGGGCAGCGCGTCGATGTCGGGAACGAGGGTGCGCGGACGACCATCCGGTTTCATGGCCCACGTCATCGCCACCTCCACGGGCAATGGCGGAAGCGGCGTCACGACGCCACCCGTTCGAGATGGCGTGCGAACGAGGCATCCACCGCGGCGCGGCCGCCGCCGAGGATGTTGCGGCCCCAGGTGTAGCCGTACACGTCCTCGAACCCGAAGCCGCGCAGCCGCGCCTGCATCGCGCGCACGTCGCTGCTGCGCATCGGCACGTTGTTGGGGTAGCTGTAGAGGAAGCCGACGTGGCGACGGTCCACCGCCACCTGCAGCGCATCGCCGGGGAACAGCGCGCCGCCGCGCGGGCCGCGGCGCCAGTGCAGCACGGTGCTGCCGTCGAAATGGCCACCGGCGCGCACCAGGGTCACGTCGGCGGAAAGACGCTTTTCATCGCCCTGCCAGAACTCGATGCGGGGCGAGGCGCGCTGCACCCAGCCGCGGTCGGCCGCATGCAGCAGGATCGGCACGCCGCCGAGCGCCTCGCTCCACGCGACCATCGACGAATAGAAGTGCGGATGCGAAACGACGATGGCGTCCACGCCGCCGCGCGCGCGCAGCGCGTCCACTGCCGCGTCGGTCACCAGGCTCACGCACTCCCACAGCAGGTTGCCGGCGTCGGTGGGCAGCAGCAGCGCACGCTGGGGGATCGCGAAATCGACCACGCCGATGCCGAGCAGCCCGGCGTCCTCCTCGATGCGCAGCCGCTTGCCGGCGCGCAGCGCGGCCATGTCGGTCCAACGCTGGCCGTGCCAGCCGACGTACTGGCGCTCGTCCTCGCAGATCGGGCAGCGCGCGGGCGGGCAGTCGCCCGCCTCGAACTGGGTTCCACAGGTTTCGCAGATGGGATGGGACATGGCGGACCTCCTCGTCCTCGGCTCCGGCCGCTGCCGGCATGGCGCTATGCTCCCTTCCATCTGGCCCGCCCGATGGGCCAGTTCAACGAGATGACATGGAGCCAGTTTTCCCCTTCGCGCTGGATCTCTCCCGGCCCGGCGCCGCCACGCTGGCCGGCGCCCTGCACCAGCAGCTGCGCGCGGCGATCCTCGACGGGCGCCTGGCCGCCGGCAGCGTGCTGCCGTCCACGCGCAAGGCCGCCGCAACCCTGGGCGTCGCCCGCAACACGGTGGTGGCGGCGTTCGACCTGCTGGTGGCCGAGGGCTACGTGCAGCCGCGCACCACCGCGCGGGCGGTGGTGGCCGACGTCGCGACCCGGCGGCCGGCGCGACCGGCGCACGGCGCGCTGTCGGCGAAGATCCCGCGGCGCTGGCTGGAACCCGGGCTGGCGCGCGAGCTGCCGCGGACACTGCCGGCGCGCAGCTTCCGCCTGGGCATGCCGGAGGATGCCGGCTTTCCCCACGACACCTGGCGGCAACTGTCCGCACGGGCGCTGCGCGGATTCTCCCGTGCCCCGTTCCGCTATCCGCCTGCCGCCGGCCTGCCCGAGCTGCGCGAGGCCATCGCCGGGCACGTGGCGTTCTCGCGCGCCGTGGCCTGCCGCACCGACGACGTGGTGGTGACCTCCGGCGCGCAGCAGGCGCACCACCTGCTGGCGCAGCTGCTGGTCACGCCCGGGCGCATGCGGGTGGCGGTGGAGGACCCGGGCTATCCGCCCACGCGCGCGGCCTTCGCCGCCGCCGGCGCGGAACTGGTGCCGGTGCCGGTGGACGACGAGGGCCTGCGCGTGGACGCGCTGCCCGGGGACGTGGAGATCGTCTGCGTCACCCCGTCGCACCAGTCGCCCAGCGGCGTGGCGATGTCGATGCCGCGCCGCCGCGCGCTGCTGGAGTTCGCGCGGCAACGCAATGCCGTGGTCGTCGAGGACGACTACGACGGCGAGTTCCGCTTCGGCGGGCGCCCGCTGGATGCACTGCAGACGCTCGACCGCGACGGCCGCGTGTTCTACGTCGGCACGTTTTCCAAGAGCCTGTTCCCGTCGCTCCGCAAGGGATTCCTCGTCGTCCCGCCGTGGGCGCGCGACGGGCTGCTCAACGTGAAGCAGGTGGTGGACCCGCACGGCGACATGGTCGCGCAGGCGACGCTGGCCGCCTTCATCCGCGACGGCCACCTCGCGCGCCACGTGCGCCGCATGCATCCGCTGTACGCCGCCCGTCGCCGCGCCCTGCTCGACGGGCTGGCGGCGATGGAAGCGTGGCTCGAGCCGATTCCCGCCGAGGCCGGCCTGCACCTAGCCGCGCGCATCCGCGATGCCGGCAGGGCGCAGCGCGTGGCCGCGCTGGTGCAGCGGCACGCGCCCGGCGCGGTGGACATCGGCGGCTTTGCCTCGCTGCCGTGGCAACCGGCACTGGCCTTTGGCTACGGCGCGATCGACGCGGCGGAAATCGCCACGTCGCTGCGGATGCTGAAGCGGGCGCTGGCCCGGGCAGTGCCGGCGTAGGCACCGCCAAACCCGCGGGCCAGCCGGCAATGGCCCCGGTCGCCGCGCCCCCACCCATGACCTGTGGCCCAGCCCCGCGGCGGACCGGACTGCTAGGCTTTGCCGGTTTTCTCCAACGGTGCCCGCGATGTCCAGACTCCTGCCCCTGTCCCTGCTGCTGTTGGCCGCCGTCGGCGGCGCCCATGCCGCGTCCACGCCGATCACCATCGAACAAGCGATGGCCGACCCGGACTGGATCGGGCCGCCGGTGGAATCGGCCTGGTGGTCGTGGAACAGCCAGCAGGTCGAGTACGCGCTCAAGCGCCAGGGCAGCCCGGTGCGCGACACCTTCCGCCAGCCGGTGGCCGGCGGCGCGGCGCAGCAGGTCGCCGACGACCAGCGCGGCACGCTGGACGCGGCCAACCGCGTCTACGACCGCCAGCGCCAGCGCATGGCCTTCGTGCGCAACGGCGACGTGTTCGTGCGCGACCTGCGCAGCGGCGCGCTGACCCAGCTCACCCGCGGCAACGAACGCGCCTCGGGCGTGGATTTCGCCACCGACGGCGGCGTGATCTGGAACGTCGGCAACAACTGGTACCACTGGAACGCCGGCAGCGGCGCAGTCGCCCTGGTCGTCCAGCTCAAGGCCGAGAAGAATCCCGCCGACGCGCCCAAGGCCGACGTGCTGCGCGAACAGCAGATGCACGCGCTGGAAACCCTGCGCCGCGACCGTGCGCAGCGCGACGCGCTGCGCGAGCAGGGCGAGCGCTGGCGCCAGGCCGACCCGACCCGTGCGCCGGCCCCGGTCTACCTCGGTGCGGACGTGGAGATCGTGGACAGCGTGCTGTCGCCCGACGCCACCCACTTGGTCGTGGTGACCAAGCCGAAGAACTTCGAGGAAGGCCGCGGCGGCAAGATGCCGCTGTACGTGACCGAGTCCGGCTACGAGGAAAGCGAGGACACCCGCCAGCGCGTCGGCCGCAACGGCTTCGCGCCGCATGCGCTGTGGTTCGTCGACGTGGTCAGCGGCCAGGCCCGGCCGCTGGCGCTGGACGCCCTGCCCGGCATTGGCACCGATCCGCTGGCCGCGCTGCGCAAGGCCGCCGGCAAGGAACCGCTCAAGGGCGACCGCACCGTGCAGGTGATGAGCGACTTCATGGGCGGCGGCATCCGCTGGAGCGCCGACGGCAAGCAGGCGGCGGTGATGCTGCGCGCCAACGACAACAAGGACCGCTGGATCGTCAGCGTCGACGACGACGGCCGCATGCAGAACCGCCACCGCCTCACCGATCCGGGCTGGATCAACTGGGGCTTCAACGATTTCGGCTGGATGGCCGACGGCCGCACGCTGTGGCTGCTGTCCGAGGAATCGGGCTTCTCGCATCTGTACACCCAAGCCGGCACCGGCAAGCCGCGCGCGCTGACCGGCGGCAAGTGGGAGACCTCCGCGCCGGTGCCCTCGGCCGACGGCAAGGGCTTCTACGTGCTGTGCAACCAGCAGGCGCCGCACGACTACGAGGTGTGCGCGGTGGACGCCGGCAGCGGCCAGGTGCGCGAGCTGACCGACCTCAATGGCGTGGAGGACTTCTCGCTCTCGCCCGACGGCGGCCAGCTGCTGGTGCGCTACTCCGGCGCCTACCTGCCGGCGCAACTGGCGGTGGTGCCGGCCGCGGGCGGCAGCGCGCGCGTGCTCACCGACACCCGCAGCGCCGAGTTCAAGGCGCGCGAGTGGATCCAGCCGCAGCTGGTGGCGGTGCCGTCGAAGCACGGCGCCGGCGTGGTCTGGGCCAAGTACTACGGCCCCGCGCAGAAGGAACCAGGCAGGAAGTACCCGGTCGTGATGTTCGTGCACGGCGCCGGCTACCTGCAGAACGTGCACCAGCGCTATCCCACCTACTTCCGCGAGCAGATGTTCCACAACCTGCTGGTGCAGAAGGGCTACATCGTGCTGGACATGGACTACCGCGGCAGCGAGGGCTACGGCCGCGACTGGCGCACCGCCATCTACCGCAACATGGGCCACCCGGAGCTGGAGGACTATCAGGACGGCCTGGACTGGCTGGTGGAAACCCAGCAGGGCGACCGCGACCACGCCGGCATCTACGGTGGCTCCTACGGCGGCTTCATGACCTTCATGGCGCTGTACCGCGCGCCGGGCACGTTCAAGGCCGGCGCCGCGCTGCGCCCGGTCGGCGACTGGCACCAGTACAACCACGGCTACACCAGCAACATCCTCAACACCCCGGACATCGACCCCGAGGCCTACCGCGTGTCCTCGCCGATCGAGTACGCGCAGAACCTGCAGGACCACCTGCTGATCGCCCACGGCATGATGGACGACAACGTGTTCTTCCAGGATTCGGTCAACATGACCCAGCGCCTGATCGAGCTGCACAAGGACAACTGGTCGATCGCGCCGTACCCGCTGGAGCGCCACGGCTTCACCCGCGCCGATTCCTGGCTGGACGAGTACAAGCGCATCCTCAAGCTGTTCGAGGAACAGCTGAAATGATCATGGGCAAGGGCGGCCACCGCTGCCCTTGCCGCGTTCCCGTAGGAGCGACGTGAGTCGCGACGGGGCTTCACCGGGAAAGCCTCATCGCGACTCACGTCGCTCCTACATTCATTGCTCTTGCAGGGCTCGTCACCAACGGGAACCCGCCATGCTCCCCATCCGCATCGTCACCGCGGTGATCCTGGACGATGCCGGCCGCGTGCTGGTGGTGCGCAAGCGCGGCTCGGACACCTTCATCCAGCCCGGCGGCAAGCGCGAACCCGGCGAGGACGCGCTGCGCACGCTGGCCCGCGAACTGCGCGAGGAGCTGGGCGTGGCCCTGCGCACCGAGGACGCGCTCGCCCTCGGCCTCTTCGAGGACGACGCGGTCAACGAACCGGGCCGGCGCGTACAGGGCGAGTCGTTCCTGGTGCGGATGGACGGCACGCCGCAGGCGCAGGCCGAGATCGCCGAACTGGCCTGGATCCCCCTGCAACCGCCGCATGGCGTGAAGCTGGCGCCGTTGAGCGAACGCCACATCCTGCCGGCGGCGCAGCGGATGCAGGCACGGCAAACCGCTCGCAGACACACGGTTGGCGGGTAGGCCGGGGCTACACCCACGGCGCTCCATCGCTCACGGCATCGGGGACGTAGTCCCGACCTACCGCGATGCGGCTGGCGGCGGGGGCTGGGCAAGCGCATCGCGGCCGGCGATAGTGCGCCTCACCGCCGCCCGCAGCGCATCCGTGTGATCCAGCCCGAACTCCCCCCGTCCCGATCCACACGCTCGCCGGCCGCCGCCTTCATCGACGTCACCGCCAGGCTGTCGCTGCTGATGGCTGGCCTGTCCATCGCCTGGAGCCTGTTCCAGCTGTTGCTGGTCGCCGTGCTGGGCCGGCTCGACGTGGTGGGCTGGTTGCAGCAGCAGGCGCTGCCGGTGCCGCCGGCGATGCAGTGGGCCGCGCGGCACGCGCTGTCGCTGACCCTGCTGATGCTGCTGCTGTCCGTGGCCCTGCTCGCCGTGTCGTGGGCGCTGCTGCGCCGCCGCGAATGGGGACGGATCGGCTTCATCGTGTTCCTGGTGCTGGTGGCCGTCGCCAACTTCGCCATGCTGCCGCTGGTCGACGGCATGTTCGATGCGATGCAGTCCATCCTGCCGGCCGGCTTCCTGGATTCGCCCGAAGGCGGCAAGGCCCTGGCGCAGATGCGGGCCAGCCGCTGGACCGCGCTGCTCAGCATCGGCGCCACCGCGCTGGCCTTCGCCGGCCTGCATGGTTGGCTGGTGCTCAAGCTGTGCCGGGACGAGGTGCGCGCTCTGTTCCGCTGAGGGCCTGCGCTACAGTAAGCGCATGGACGACTTCGAACGCGTACGCGACTACCTCACCGGCCTGCAGGACCGCATCTGCCAGGCCATCGAATCGGCCGACGGCCGGGCCCGCTTCGTCGAGGACCGCTGGCAGCGCGCCGAGGGCGACGGTCGCGCCCCGCATCCCGCCTCCCGCGACACGGGCCCGTCCCTGGGCGGTGGTGGCCGCACCCGCATACTGCGCGACGGTACGGTGTTCGAGCAGGCCGGCATCGGCTTCTCCGACGTCGCCGGCACGCGCCTGCCGCCCTCCGCCTCTGCCCACCGCCCGGAGCTGGCCGGCGCCTCGTGGCGCGCCTGCGGCGTGTCGCTGGTGTTCCACCCGCTCAATCCCTACCTGCCGACCACCCACGCCAACGTGCGCTACTTCCAGGCCGAACGTGATGGCAAGGCGGTGGCGGCCTGGTTCGGCGGCGGTTTCGACCTGACCCCGTTCTATCCATTCGACGAGGACGTGCGCCATTGGCACGAGGTCGCGCGCGACCTGTGCGCCCCGTTCGGCGACACCCGCTACGGCGAGCACAAGCGCTGGTGCGACGAGTACTTCTTCCTCAAGCACCGCAACGAGACCCGCGGCGTCGGCGGCCTGTTCTTCGACGACCTGCACGGCGATTTCGAGCGCGACTTCGCCTACCTGCGGGCGGTCGGCGACGGCTTCCTCGACGCCTACCTGCCCATCGTCGCGCGCCGCAAGGACACGCCGTACGGCGAGCGCGAGCGCGAGTTCCAGCTCTACCGCCGTGGCCGCTACGTCGAGTTCAACCTGGTCTACGACCGCGGCACCCTGTTCGGCCTGCAGAGCGGCGGCCGCAGCGAAAGCATCCTGATGAGCCTGCCGCCGCGCGCGCGCTGGGAATACGGCTTCCAGCCCGAGGCCGGCAGCGACGAGGCCAGGCTGGCCGGCTACCTCGTACCGCGCGAGTGGGTGTAGCCGGTAGTGCCCGGCCCCCCCCCGGCCCCCCCCCGTGGCCCGGGGGTTTTGGGT
>JAEWOJ010000044.1 GCA_023399815.1 Pseudomonadota bacterium
CGGCGGCATCGCGCAGCAGCGCGGCCACGCCGGGGTCGGAACTGCGCGCGGCGTGGTGCAGCGGGGTGTTGCCGTCGGCGTCGGTGGCGCGCGGGTCGGCGCCGTTGGCCAGCAGGGTCATCACCGCCTCGGGGCGGCCGTGCCAGCTGTCGCGGGTCGCCGCCAGCAGCGGGGTCATGCCGCGGTGGGCCCGGTTCACGTCCACGCCGCGGCCGATCAGCGCGCGCAGCAGGCGCAGGTCGGGCAGCACCGCGGCCAGCACCGCCAGGCTGCGCTGGTCGCGCGAGTCCGCCGGCGGCAGCGGCTACCGATCATTCGAACCGCGAAGCCCGGCAGCGCAATGTCCCGTTGCAGCAGCACAGGGCTGCTGCAACGGAACCGGCGCGATGGCGAAACAAGTTCCGGGCCTACCAGTGCACTTAAACATCCTTGAACAGCGCCACGCAATCGGGCAGCGGCGTGGTCGACGCGGCTTGCGCGTCACCGGGATTCACCAGATGGGTGTCGCCGGGAGCGAACTTGATCGTCAACGTGTTGGCCTGCGAGCGTTCCCGCGAGTAGCTGCCCTTCGGCCCCCACTCGACGATACCCAAGGTGAGCTTGGCGCCCACCTCCCCGGCGGCCGCCTGTTTGGCCGCCAACGCGAGCGTGACCGACGCCTCGGCCGGCGTCAGCCCGGCCCGGTACTCGGTTCGCTGGGTACGCACGATCGCGTTCTGCACCTCGCAAATCGCTTGCGCCAGGCTCATCGTTGTCGGCTTCTGCCCTGTCGTCGCACAGCCGGACAGCGCACACAGCAGTACCGCACCCAGCATAGTTCCTTTCGCCATGGTGTTCCCCTTGTAGTTGGTGATGGGGGCGATCCCTTCCCCGGTCCAACCGCCCCGGTCCCAACTATAGGAGGAATTGAGACACTCGCTGTGAGCCGGCCGGTGCGTGAACGGGCCGCCTTGCGCGGCCGCCCCAGTTCAGATTTCTGAACATTCTTGCGGTCGATAACAGATTGGCCGGCTAGGCGGCGCATAGCCGGCCATTCGGCTCGGCTTCCGGCAGATCCAAGGCTTTCCGGAAAACGCCGCTCACCGCATCAGCGCCGCACGCCACGAGCGACCGTTCACCGGTGTCGCCGACCTGCGTGACCGACCTCGAGCCGCGGCGGCCGCTGTTCGACGACGGCCTCGTCGAAGAGATAGTGGCGCTGCCGGTGCCCACGTAGTGCCAAGACGTGGTCGCCGACTATCGCGCACTCGGCCCTGACCCTGGGCGCGCACCCGCTGTCCTTGCTACGCGAGCAGTTGCGGTGCGAACGCTGGCTCGGCAGCGCCGACCTGCAAAAGCGCCAGCACGGCTGTCACTTGGGCGCCGCCAGCCTGGTCACAGTGCCCCAGTACCCCGCCACCGCCGGCGGCGCCGTGTTTGTCACGCTGGAGAATGAGGCCCGCGTCATGAACATGCACACCTGGCGCGACCTGGCCGAACACCGGCGCCGCGAGCTGCTCTCTGCACGACCGCTCGCCGTGCGCGGCCGATGGGAACGGATCGATGGCGTCGAGCCCCTGATCGCTGGCCACCCGCACGATCTGCCTCCATTGCTCGGCCCGCTAGAAACCAAGTCGATGGATTTTCGATAGGCCGATCGCAGCGGGGAGCCGCCAATGGCCCATGACCCATTGCTGGCGTACACCCCCTGCTCTAATTCATATACTCAGGAGCAGGGAAGCCCACGCGAGCGCGCGGTCGGATCCATGCGTTTTGCATCCAAGCACGTACCTGATATTCAACAAACTCGGCTCCATCGCGGACTCCACCGGAAAATTCCCATACGCCAGCGCGGCAGTGGCCTATGGTGTCCCGCTTACCCTCTTGGCAACTTCGTTCCCAGCCCCAGAAGCACCGCCTTCACGCCGAACAACGGACGCCGCTCAGCAACGAACGAAGGTCGCGATCATGAGCAAGTCGTGAAGCTGGGCCGAGGCATCATCCATACATGATGCCCGCGATGAATAGCAAAACTCACGTACCCGCCTAAAATAAAGCATTCAACTTTCCTCTCCTCAAAGACTCGAAGATGCTTCAGCACGACAGCTTGGATGCACTTTCCACATTGCTGGAAGAAATGACGCTCTCCAAGAGAGGTCCAGGACTCACCCAACCGCCGCGCTTCCGCCGTTGGGAGATCGGGTTTGCAGTCGGTTTCATCGTTGCGATGCTCTGTTGCGTAATCGCGGTAGCGCTGTACCGCTACGGTGATGACCAACTGGTTCGACACCTGCCGTTCTGGCTGCCATCCGCCATTTATCTCGTCGGCTTTCTCTGCGGTGTAGGCAACGTGGTGGTAACCACTGTCGAGCTCTACCAGATGATCCGACGCGATGGGAAAGGACCTTTCGCAGCGATCTTGGCCTCCTTCAAGAAGGATATGGCCGGTGACGTTGAGTTCCTCACGCAGCTATGGACTTTCAACAAACCCACTCTGACGTATGCGTTTGTCCAGTACAGCCACCGCTGGAATGTGTTGGATGGACGCCAGGCTGTTGTCGCAGGTGACATCCGCAAGGTCGGGCTGTTTCCCGCCTTGGCGGCAGCCGCAATGTCCGCTGCCACTTTGCTCAAAGCAGACAGCACCTTCATCTTGTGGGCGCCTTTGATCCTGGCGTGCTGCTTCTATGTGGTCGCCTTCTTCATCGTTCCCCACTGTGAGCGCCCCAACCAGGTCGTCGCGCTACTGAAGTACGCCATCGATCACGCGGATCACTTCGCAAAGATCGATCCTCCTCCCCAAGCGAGCAGCGAAGCTTCGCCCTCGCCCATTGCCCGACCTCCAGAAGCCATTGCGCAAACGGGACCAACCTCTGTGATCCCCGCTGTCGCATTAACGACATAGCACGCTGTATTAACCCGCCGAGCGCAGGGTGGATCGCCTTGCCATGCCAATACTCCGGAAATCTTTCCATGCAATCATCGCCCCCCCTTTTGGATATCCTTCTCAATGCCTTTATCACCGACGATCAGGCGATGCTGGCGCAGATTCAGCGCGAGCGCGCTGCGGAGTGCGCCGCTATCCGCGCTGTCATCAGCACCGATAAGCCTGGCGGCGTCTCCCTGGATCTGGATCTGGGCGTGGCCAGCAACGAGTATGTAACACCGTTCTTTGCCGGCCCCCGACTGCTCTTCATCTCGGGCGGAATCAGCCTGCAAGCGGCACTGGCTGGAGGCGAGTCACAAGTGCTGCTCGACTATTCACTGAGCTTCGATTCCAACTTCGCCAAAGACATGAAGGCGGTCATCGATCAGCACAACGTCGACCCGGTAGTCCGCGAACGCGTGCTGAGCGTACTCAGGCTCAAGGCGCAGAATCAGGCGGTCCAGTTCGACCTGCTGCCGTTCCTGATCGAAAACACGCGACTGGTCCGCGACGACGCCGACAACAACCGGCCTCTGGATACGCTGATCGCGTTTCGTATGCTCGACCATCTGGATTGGCATGCCTTCCAGGAACAGCCAGATCAGCTTGCCTTCGTTGTGCCGCCGGACACGCTCAGAGAAACATTACGCCCGGACGCCGCGCGCTTTCTGCAGGAGTTATGCGCCAGCGAAGACGTACGAAATATCGAAGCCGGATCTCTAGCGACGCAAGCACTGTTGTTGCGTTTTGGCCGTCTGTTTCAGCAACACCCTCGGCAACCACGCCCGCAGCAAGTGCTGCAGGAACTGATAGCCTACAGCGTCCTGCAACTCGGCTCTCTGCGACTCAGCGAGTTGCGTCTGATTTGGCGCGGGTTGACACAGCAGAAGGGAAAGCCCTTCCTCGGCCCGATCACCGGCCAATCCAAGAGCCTGCTGTCCGATGTCCGCGGCATGGCATGGGACATGTCGCTATTGCGGGTGCTGGAACGGAACGCGACCGCGTATCAGAATAACGCGTTCTTCCTCCCCTATTTCGTCTCGGTCGACAGGCGTTGGCGCGAACTGCTGCGCCTGGCTCAGTATGACCTGATGCTTGTGGATGACAGTCGCGCTGCAGCCTTGTTTGCTCACAAAGAGGAACTTGCATTCCAACAGGTGCTGCAAGCGAGTGTTCCGGCCACATTGCGCAGCGAATTCACGCCCGAGAAAGTCCATGCCCGGCGCCTGGCTGCCAAGAATCCAGAGGTGGACGTGCTGCGTCGACGGGTCAATGAAGAAGCAGATGGCTGGGAACAACGAACGCCGCTATGACCTCAGGCGCTCTCACCCCGCAGCAAGCAGCAGCAACGTTTCAGGTCGGGGGCGTCACGTCGGCGTGACCGGCTGTGCCACGGGCAACCCCCAGGAACCCAAACACAAAAGCCCCGCTGATTGGCGGGGCTTTCTGTTCTCTGTCGTACCCCCATCAGCCCTTCGCCCGCCAAAAACCTACCTACCTTGGCGGTAGCATCGCCCCATCGGGTAGGGGGCTCGAATGAAGGGAATAGCAGCATTTCTGGTGCTTTGCGTCATGCTGTTCGCCTCATTGGCTGAAGCTCGTGGGGTGCGGGTTAGGGGGTACACCGTGCGTCCGTGGGGTGCAGCACTATTCGATCAACACAGGAACTCCCTTTCGGACCACGTACCTCTCTCCACCGGCCTCAAAGGTCGAGCCTTCCGCGGGAGCCTTCGCTGCCTTGGCCTGTCCCACCCCGGTAATTGAGGCGAACATGGGATTTCCATCCAACTCGGATCGAGCCGCCCTCTTCTCGTCGGCAGTACCCATGCCGTTGTTGATTACGTTGACCTGATCCGTATAGCTCTTCAACAGCGCGTCCGGGCTCAGCGTCTGGCCCCGCTGGTTGATCTGGACAGGCGCGCCGCTGGCGTCGGTGATCGGCGTATAGGATCCATCCGAACGGACGATGCCCTGGGCACCGTCCTCACCCTGCCCGACCTGGAACGGCCTGCTGCGTTCCAAGTCGATCATCTGCCGGCGGTACTCGCGGCTGTCCTGCGCCGACACGTTGAACTTGTCCGCGTCGAGCTGGCGGTTCGCATTGCCCTCCGCGGCGGCCGCGTTGGCCCGCTGCGCCTCCAGTGCCGCCTGATCCTGCGTCCGCAACGCCTGCATCCGCTCGTTCTGCCGCGCGCCGGCCTCCCCAAGGATCGCCTGCGCGAGCGCCGCGCGGGTGCTCAGGCTGCCCTTCACGCTGTAGCTCGTCAATGTACGCTGCAGCTTGTTGGCGGTGCTGTCACCCGGATTCTGGATCACACTGCCACGCCCAGAGCCTGCATGCATCATCGAAACGGAAGTGGGGAGGACACGCTGGAATTGCGGCACACTGGCTTCCGGCTGTACCGGGAAGCCTCCCAGCTGGCGCTGACCCATGCCGGAACCGCTGACCGGCGCTACCGGAGCCGCTCCTGCAAGCTGCCGGACCGTGGCAGCCGCAGGCATTCCAGCATCGGGGGCCGGCTGCCCTGCGCTGAGACTGATGGCCTGTGACATAGGACCAGCTACCAACCCGGCCGCCGCCAATGTGGCGGTACGAGCGGGAGCCTGCGCGGCGGGCCCATAGTGCCCTGGTGCCTGGAGGCTATGCGTCGCACTCCACACCTGCGGCGGACCTCCAGCGGGTGTGGCCGCAGCTTGGGACACCGCCCCTGGGCTACCGGCAAGTGGCTGTACCCCAGCAAGCCACCGCTGCGCCTCTAGCGTACCCCGGCCGAAGCCGGCATTCGTCCGAGCAATACCCTCGGACAGTTCCGCTGCGCTTCCGCCGTATACGCTGACTCCATTTGCGCTCTTGCCACGGTACACACCGTCGGCCGGCGGCTTGGGCTTCTCAGGCAGCAACGCGCTTTCAGGCAGCGCCTGGCCGTTGTCGATCATGGTCACACCAGGCGCAGCCTTGCCAGGCACATAACGCGCACTGGGACTGGTACGTTGCTCCGGCTGGGTCGTAGCTAGACGCCGATCGATCCTGGGCAGAGATACGCCGACATTCAGCGGCCTCCCATCATTGGGGTTTGGCTGGCCTGTAAAGCCTCGGTAAACGTCACGAGCCACGCCGCCCATCACGTTTGCAGGCAAAAGCGACCTCTTCACGAGCCCCTCCGCCCTTGCGCTGCTGTTGTTGTAGTAGCCCACCAAACCACGCCGAACCTGCTGACCAAAAGCAGTCGCTGCACCGGGTTGAGACGTTGGTGCGGGCGCTGGCGGCGGTGGAGTTGCAGACGGCAAACCACCGCCGGCAACACCACGGCCCACACTGTAATCAGACCCCACCATGCCGCTGTTGGCTGGCTTCGGGTAGGTCGTCATCACGGGGGATTTCTGCTGTTGGCTGGCGCCGCTCGTGGCACCGGGACCAAACTTCGATTTCGGATCGTTAAAGCCGTACATGGGGCACCTCTCTGTGGGGAATCACGATTCGATGTCAGCGAACCGCATGGTTTTCTCGATGAAGGCCACCCGCTTCATGCCGATGGGGCCGTGTCGGTTCTTCTCGATCAGGATCTCGGCCGCACCGCGCGTGCCGGTATCGGGGCGGTACACCGCGTCCCGGTAGAGCATCAGGATCTGGTCCGCCTCGCGCGTCAGCTCATCGCTGTTCGCCAAGTCACCCATGTGCGGGCGCTTGTCTTCGCGGGTTTCCACTGCCGCCTTGACCTGCGCCAGTGTGACCACTGGGATTTGCAGGTCGCGCGCTAGGTTTTTCAGACCACGCGCCACCTGCGACACCTCGGTGGTGCGGTCGGCGCCCGGCACCGTGATGCGCTGGGCGTAGTCCACGAACAGCACACCAATGTCATGCATGTGCTTCCACTTCCGGGCAGTAGCGACAAGCTCATCCAGCGACACGGCAGAGCGGTCGTAGATCCACATTTCGCGGGCGATCACAACCTTCATACCAGCCTGCAAACGACCCCAATCGTCTGGCTCGATCCGGCCCGCACGCAGATACGCGGCGCCAACACCGGACGCCGCCGACAACCGACGAAGGCCAAGCTGCTGCGCTGGCTGTTCGGCGGAAACGATCCCCGGTCGCCGACCTGAGCCTGCCGCGGCTTCGGCCAGGCACAGCATGAAGGCCGTCTTGCCCATCGCAGGCCGTGCGCCGATGACCACCAAGTCGGAGTCGTGCCAACCACCCAACACACCGTCCAGAGCGTTCAGCCCCGTCGTGATGCCCGGAAGCTGCCCGCCGTTCGCATGAGCTTCTTCCACCTGCCGCCACGCTTGGTGCAGTGCCTGTTTCCCGGTGTATTCGCAGTCGGCCGCCGTCGCATTCAGCGCCATAAGTGCGCCAAGCGCGGCATCCACCGCATCTGGCTCACCATTGCGAGCAGCATGGGACAACCGGAGCGCGATCTTCCCCGCCTCGCGACGTCGCCAGTTCTCACGCACGATGCGGGCATAGTCCGGCACCGATGCGGCACTGGGCGTGCTGTTTACAAATTCCAGCGCGCGATCGAACAACCCCGGATGCAGTTCGCCGATGGTCACAGCATCCGCCGGCTCACCAGCCAGCACGCGGTCCCGAATCGAGGCGTACAGCGTGCGCCTACTGGCATCGGTGAAGTGATCCGCAGACAGCAGCGTGGCGATGTCATGCAAACGGCTGTTGTCCAGCAGCAGGCCGCCGATGACGGCATCCTCGGCAAAGGCTGGGGTCACGCTCATAGCTTCAGCTCCTGCCGGTGGCGAGGTGGTGGCTCAGGCACTCCACCGCCCCGGCCATCCCCGTGCAGCCACGATGCCTTGAAGCCGGCCCAGCCCTCGCCTGCGGCACGCTCGATGGCTTGCGGCAACGTCATGCCAGCCTTCACGGCCTCGCGCCGAACCCCATCAAGCGCGGTTGTGGTCAGCGGCATCCGCTTCGCTCGGCGAGCGTTCAGCCAGTCCTCCGCGTGCTGCCTCTCCACGCCCTCGGCAACCAAGTCGCGGACGCCCAACGATCGAGAGCCACGAGGCTGAACCAGGCGGCTATCTGTTCCGTCAGGAACAGATTCATTGGTGGTAGTGGTGGTGGTAGTGGTGGTGTCATCACTCCCACCGGATTCCCGCGTCGCTTCCGTATCCGTCCCACGCCACTCCTGCGTCTGTCCCGTAGGTGTCCCATGGGACAGACCGGCCTCCCGCTGCCGCAGGCGATACGCAGCCTTGCGCTTGGTCTCGCGGTCCTTGCGCCCTGTCATTTCCAGCACCAGTTCGGTGACTACCGGGTGGTACAGGCGTCCATCGTCGGCGGTCCTCCACCCACGCAGCAAGATCGCCCTGTCTTGCCGGAAGGCGTCGAGATCCAGCCCCAGGCGTGCCGCAATCAGCGTGTCCTCGCCAGGCAGGGAACCACACGGCACCTGCTGCCACGCGATGAACCAGAGCATCAGCAGAAGCGGGCGCTGGTGCGCATCGGCGAGTGCCCAAGTATCGGACTGGGTGATGCGCTCACAATCCAGCTCGAACCGGAATCCTCCGGCCTTGGTGGATGCGGAGTACGGAGGTTGCATGACCATGTCAGGCATCGAGCGCACGCCGGACCGCGGCGAACCAGTGGGGTGCGAACTTACGCACGGCTCTGCGATCGTGAAGCTGGCCGAGCTTGCCGGCCATGGTCATCGCTTCATCGAAAGCATGGTCATCGACCGGTGTGGTATTGTTCGCCCGCACCAAGCCCGCCAGCCCGTGCCCGTTGCCCGCCTCGCGCGGGCTTCGTTGTTTTTGGGGCATCATGCACCGCCTTCGCCGCTAGCGATGAAGGCGCTCAGGTCTGCCCGACTGTATCGAATGCAGCGCTCACCCAATCGAATCCAACGAGGCCCCTTGCGAAGGACACGCCAGTTCGCCAGCGTCCTGGTACTCACCGCAAGCAAGGCAGCTGCCTCATCGGCAGTCAGCAAATCAACCGGCCCGGACAAGAGACGCACCTGACTGGCCGCACTCACTGCACTACCCCGTTAGCGACCAGCGCCTCAATCTCAGCCACCGGGATCATCGTGCGGCGACCCAACTTCACTGTCCGCAGGCGCCCCTTGGAAATCTGCATATGGATCCATGTGCGACCAACGCCGCCCAACACAGCACGCGCGTCATCGATGGAGTACAGCAGGGGAGCAGCTGTGCGTTCCGTGGAAGTCGATACCAAAGCCATGAAGACCACCTCAAATTGGGGGCCAGCAGGCACGATGGATTCGCAAAGCGCGACACGGCTTTACCGCGACCACCTCCATGGGTATCGTTCTCGTGCAGGTTCTCCGGCCCATTGCAGATCAATGGAACCTAGGCTCCCCACCGCTGCAACGGTGGGGAGCCTTTTTTATGGCTCCCCATGGGGACTCAAAGTTCCGGTTTGCAGCGAACGCCGGATCTCGCCAGCGTTCGCTGGAATGAAACCTAGGCGACGTGATTTCTCGCGTCAACAACACTTACCGCCCCTTCTCAGATCAGTCGACCTGGGCAAGTTGACAAGGTGCCAACGTCAATCTGAGGGTATTTCAAGAGGCTGCTGGCCTGAACGCATTCTTCAGATGCACATCAGGTTTACACATTCGCGCAAAAGGAAAGGCCAGTTTGACCGGACAGCCGGAGCACGAAAGGAGAGCCGATGGGAGATTTGCGCAGAGCCAACAGCCGCCCACGCGCCATCGTGCAAGTGCGGCTGTTCAATCAGCCCTACCGTGACCTCTGCTTGCTCCTAGCAATCTGCGCATCAATCCACTGCTGGACATCGATCGACGCCCAGCGCGCCGACCTACCTACAAGCACATGCCCAGGGAAGCGCCCGGCTTTCATTTCTCGGTAGATGAAGGTCTTGCCCATCCCAGTCTTTGCCCGCACTGTCTTGAGCGGCCACAGTTCTACGCTGACGTTGGAATCAGTCACGGCATGCCCTCGGTTCATGTGTCCGGGCAGCTTCCATTGAGCCAATGTCATCAAGATGAAGATGGCCCGTTGCCGCCCCACTCCGCTCCACAGCGGTGCGGATGCGGGCAGCAATGCGATACGGGTGACTGGCCTGGGAGATCATGCAGACGAAGCCCGGCAGGGTGACGCTGGCAACGTAGCTAGGGTGGCTCAGGGCCAGTGCCTCCAACGTGCCGTCGTCGCGCAGGATGACAGCCAAGGGTTCGGCTTCGCTTCGGGTTGCGGCGCGAACCATCAGGGCGAGGGCCAGCCACATGTCGCCGAAGATCAGACGCCGGGATGGGCGCGAATGGGCAACGCCGATATGGGCAGGGATGGTGATGCTGGTTTGCATGATGGACTCCACTGGTTGGTGAAGTCCGCCAGCCCGACGCCAATCGGGGGTGGCGGACGATACGCGGTTGGCGTACCTGCCAGTGGACAGGTGAGCCTTGCGGCTCCCGCGCACCGCCCGCCATAGAATTGGCTGGCATTTGCCCACGACGACAAAGCGGGCAACAAAAAAGCGCCTTGCATCGGTCGATGGGCGCTGGTGCGCCACTGGTCTTCGGGACGCCAATCCCGGTCACCGATTTAGGCGACGGAACAATAGTCGGCAGAGCCTAGCTTGATGTCAAGCCCGCCCCAGCACGACTAACCAGCTCGGCGGATCGGCACCACGTTGCCCTCCCGCAACCCATCCAGGTAGTCGGCCCACGCCTGCATCATGCGCCGGCGCTCATCCATGTACTGCGCTTGGTTGTAGGTACCGCGGATCTTGTTCGCATCACGGTGCGAGAGCTGGCGCTCGATGGCGTCCGGGTTCCAGCCCAGTTCGTTGAGACGCGTACTCGCCATGTGCCGGAAGCCGTGCGGAGTCATGGTCTCGTTGTCGTAGCCGAGGCGACGCAGCGCGCTCCTGACCGTGTTGTCGGACATCGGACGCTGCCGGGAAGCCTTGCCGACGAAGACATAACGGAACCGCCCGGTCAGTGGCTGCAGCTCGCGCAGGATGGCAACAGCCTGAGGTGCCAGCGGGACAACATGCGGCGGCGTGCGAGGGTTCTCCTTCTCGGCCCGACTCAGCTTCTGTTTGGTGGCCGGAATACGCCACTCGGCCGCATCCAGATCCAGTTCACCCCACTCCATCTGCCGGATCTCACCTGGCCGCTGGAACAGGAGCGGCGACAGCCTCAATGCGGCCAACGTCACCGGGTCGCCGCTGTAGCCGTCGATGGCATGCAGCAGGCCGGCGATCTGGCCGGGATCGGTGATCGAGGCGAAGTGCTGCTTCATCGCCTTGGGCAGCGCCCCACGCAGATCATGGGCCGGGTCGCGCTTGGCGATGCCGGCGGCAATGGCGTAGCGGAACACGGCGGACAGCTCGGAGCGGATGCGATCGGCGCTTTCCAGCTTGCCCGCCTTCACCAACCGTTGCAGGACGGCCAGCAGCTCCGGGGCCTCGATCTCCGCAATGGGCCGTCCACCGACGTGCGGGAAGACGTGCTGTTCCATCCATGCCTTGCAGCGCTTGGCTGTGCCCTCGGTGCGCTGGCCTGCCCGCATCGCCTGATAGGCTCGGGTCACGACCTCCAGGCTGTTTGCCGCCCGTTCCACCCCGGCCGCCTTCTCGGCCTTGCGGTGCATACCCGGGTCAACCCCATCGGCCAGCAACGCGCGCACCTCCTCGCGCTTCTCGCGCGCCCGCCTCAACGGCACCTCGGGATACACGCCCAAGCCCAATGTGTTCCGCTTGCCGGTGACGGGGCGCCGGTAGTCCAGCCGCCAAAGCTTCGCGCCATCCGGGTTCACCAGCAGGCACAGGCCACCGCCGTCCCGCAGCTTGTACGGCTCGGCCTGCCGCTTGGCATTGACGACCTCGGACGGGGACAGCGGCTTGATCGGCTTGGGCATGGCGGTATCTGGTTTGGCGGTACGCGCCCTGGAGAGCGCCTAGATACCGCCAACCGTACCGCCAAACTTGGGTGATCTCCAGTGACCACCACGTACACTGACGAACAACGGACAAAGAAAAACCCCTGATTTCTCAGGGGTTTCGTGACTGCCCGGGATGTCCCGGTATCTCAATATGGTGGAGGTGGGCGGAATTGAACCGCCGTCCGAAGGCACTCCATCCCCGGCACTACATGCTTAGCTCGCCGTTGTATCTCGCCCCGGGACAGCACGGCGTGCAAAGCGCATCCCGAAACCAGCCCGCTTCATCTAGCTTGGGGCTGACGGGCAGCCACCCCATGCGATTCCGTGATGATGACCCTACGCAGCGAGCACGGACACAAGCTGTTTCGGGGCTTAGGCCTTAAGCGGCCAGAGCGTAGTTGTCGTCGTTGGCAACTATGAGTTGTGCAGCTGGATTTACGAGGAAAGCTACCCCCTCGGCATGCGCCAAGCGACTTCACAACCCCCGTCGAAACCAGTGCACCCCCGATTTCTTCAAGAATTCCTCGGTCTTCATCGACCTGACCCGCAATCCGGCCAGAAGCGATGCTCGACAGAGGGCATGGTACGCGATGCGATCCGCTCCGTCACCTCCATGCGCTCCCTCGGACACGCGGCGGTCAGGCATCGGGGCAGACCACGGAACGAAGGTGCAAACGCATACCCCGAAAAGAAAAAACGTCCGCAAACCCGGGGTCTGCAGACGTCTTTTCGACTGGCGGAGTGAGAGGGATTCGAACCCTCGATAGAGCTTTTGACCCTATACTCCCTTAGCAGGGGAGCCCCTTCGGCCTCTCGGGCATCACTCCGTTTCTTTCGCCTGCCGCGTGTTCCGTGGCAGGGCGCGAAGAATACCGTTTAACGGGGTGAAAGGTAAACCCTTATTCGGAAGTTTCTTCGCTTCCGGATGCAGCCGGCTCGTCGCCGCGCTGGATACGCTGGAAAATTTCCTCACGGTGCACCGCCACGTCCTTCGGCGCGGTGATACCGATACGTACCTGGTTGCCCTTGACGCCGAGCACGGTCACGCTGACCGAGTCACCAATCATCAGGGTTTCGCCGACACGGCGAGTCAGGATCAACATTGTGCGAATCTCCATGGAACCGGTGGGTTTCCCCACCGGCATTGGCGCGCCAAGTACCTGCGCCCCACGACAAAGGGAAAAGACCCCCAATGTTAATGGCAGGGCGCCGACACCTTCAAGGCGCGCGGCTGTCTACGTTCATGCCAAGTGTGGCTTGACCCACTCCAGGACGCCTTTGAGCGCGGCGACCAGCCTGGGACCATCTTCACCACCGCCCTGCGCCAGATCGGGACGCCCGCCGCCCTTGCCTCCAATCTGACCGGCGACGTGGGACAGCAGTTCCCCGGCCTTGACCTTGCCCATTGCCGAGCCGTTCACGCCGGCGACCAGGGACGCCTTGCCGTCCTGGGCACCCGCCAGCAGGATCACCGCGTCGCCCAGTTGCTGCTTGAGCCGGTCCATCGCATCGCGCAGCGCCTTGGCATCGAAACCCTCCAGGCGCGCCGCCAGCACCTTCACGCCGCCGATCTCGACCGCCGAAGCGCCCAGGTCGGCGGTAGCGCCCGAAGCCAGTTTGGCCTTGAGCGCTTCCAGTTCGCGCTCGAGCTTCTTCTGCCGCTCGCCGAGCTGGCGGATCTTCTCGACCACGTCGGTCGCCGCGCCGCCCAGCAGGCTCGCCGCCTCGGCCAGGCGGGCCTCCTCGGCATCCACGTGGTCCAGCGCGCCCTGCCCGGTCACCGCCTCGATGCGGCGCACGCCCGAGGAGACGCCGCCTTCCGAGGTGATCTTGAAAAGGCCGATGTCGCCGGTGCGCGACACATGGGTACCGCCGCACAGCTCGGTGGAGTAGTCGCCCATCTTCAGCACGCGCACGTTCTCGCCGTACTTCTCGCCGAACAGCGCCATCGCGCCGAAGTCCAGCGCCTCCTGCATGCCCATGTGGTGCACTTCGGCGGCACTGTTGGCGCGGACCTGCTCGTTGACCTTGCGCTCGATGACCGCCAGTTCGTCCGCGCTGATCGGCTGGAAGTGCGAGAAGTCGAAGCGCAGGCGGTCCGGCGCCACCAGCGAGCCCTTCTGCTGCACGTGGGTGCCGAGCACCTCGCGCAGCGCGGCGTGCAGCAGGTGGGTAGCCGAGTGGTTGAGGATGGTGGCGCTGCGGCGGGCAGTATCGATCGCGCCGGACAGCACGTCGCCCAGCTTGATCGCGCCCCGCTTCACGGTGCCGACATGGCCGTGGAACTGGCCGGCGAATTTCTGCGTGTCGGCAACCGCGACGTCCACGCCGTTGCCGGTCAGGCGGCCGGTATCGCCGACCTGGCCACCCGACTCGGCGTAGAACGGGGTCCTGTCGGTGAACAGGATCACCTCGTCGCCGGCCTGCACGGCATCTACCGGACGGCCGTCCTTGAGCAGCGCGACCACCTTCAGGCCATCGGCCTGCAGCTGTTCGTAGCCCAGGAACACGGTCGGCGACAGCGTGGCTACCAGCTCGGCCGGCAGCTGCACGCCGCCGCCGAACTTGCCGGCGGCGCGCGCCATCCCGCGCTGGTGCTCCATGGCGGCATCGAAGCCGGCCATGTCCACCGTCATGCCGCGCTCGCGGGCGATGTCGGCGGTCAGGTCGACCGGGAAGCCATAGGTGTCGTACAGGCGGAAGGCGTCGGCGCCGGGGATGACGCCATCGCCGACCTTGGCCGCGACGTCGTCGAAGATCTTCATGCCAGCATCCAGCGTCTCGGCGAAGCGTTCCTCCTCGGCCAGCAGCGCCTTCTGAACCGTCGCGGCGGCAGCCGGCAGTTCCGGGTAGGTCTCGCCCATCAGCTCGACCAGGGCCGGCACCAGCTTGTGGAAGAACGGCTGGCGCACGCCCAGCATCCAGCCATGGCGCAGGGCGCGGCGGATGATCCGGCGCAGCACGTAGCCGCGGCCTTCGTTGGACGGCAGCACGCCGTCGACGATCAGGAAGGAGCAGGCGCGGATGTGGTCGGCGATCACGCGCAGCGACTTGTTCTCCAGATCGGCGGTGCCGGTCAGCTCGGCCGCCTTGCGGATCAGCACCTGGAACAGGTCGATCTCGTAGTTGGTGTGCACGTGCTGCAGGATGGCCGCCAGGCGCTCCAGGCCCATGCCGGTGTCCACGCACGGCGCCGGCAGCGGCACCAGGGTGCCGTCGGGCTGGCGGTCGAACTGCATGAACACCAGGTTCCAGATCTCGATGAAGCGGTCGCCATCCTCGTCCGGCGAGCCCGGAGGACCACCGGCGATGTGCTCGCCGTGGTCGAAGAAGATCTCGGTGCACGGGCCGCACGGACCGGTGTCGGCCATCTGCCAGAAGTTGTCCGAGGCGTACGGCGCGCCCTTGTTGTCGCCGATGCGCACGATGCGCTCTTCCGGCACGCCGACCATGTCGCGCCACAGCGCGTAGGCCTCGTCGTCGTTGTGGTAGACGGTGACCAGCAGGCGCTCGGCCGGCAGCTTCCAGACCTGGGTCAGCAGTTCCCATGCCCAGGCGATGGCGTCCTTCTTGAAGTAGTCGCCAAAGGACCAGTTGCCCAGCATCTCGAAGAAGGTGTGGTGGCGGGCGGTGTAGCCGACCGAATCGAGGTCGTTGTGCTTGCCGCCGGCACGCAGGCAGCGCTGGACGTCGGCCGCGCGCACGTAGCTGCGCTTCTCCGCGCCCAGGAACACGTCCTTGAACTGCACCATGCCGGAGTTGGTGAACAGCAGGGTCGGGTCGTTGCCCGGCACCAGCGGCGCCGACGGCACGATGGTGTGGCCCTTCCCCTTGAAGAATTCGAGGAAATCGGCACGGATCTGTGAGGTGGTGAACTTTGCGGGTGTATTCATGAGGACTGGCGATAGGCGGGCTGGCGGCAGCCGGCTCCCCACGCGGTACGTGGATCCGGAACGGCCGAAACCCTGAAAGGGTATCAGGCCCGGTCCATTCAGTCCTCAGGGTCGTAGCGGGTCGCGCTGCGGATGCAGCCGCCGTCGAAGCCGCGCCGGGCCAGCATGTCCGCGGCCTTGCGCCGCTGGGCCAGGTCCTGCGGCCCAGCGGGACCGAAGCGCCGGCAGACCAGCTCCCGGGCCAGTTCCGCCCAGTCTCCCTGGAACGTGGCCATCGCGGCCTCCACCGACTCGCTGTCCAGGCCATGCGTGCCCAGTTCGGCACGGATATGCAGGGGGCCATACCCGGTCCCGGACCGATTGCGCACCAGCGCCTCGGCGAACCGGGTGTCGTCCTGCCAGCCCTCCTCGGCCAGCCGGGTGACGGCTGCCTCGACCTCGTCGGCATCGACGCCCCGGGCCCGGAGCTTGCGCCCCAGCTCCTTGCGCGAATGCTCGCGCCGCACCAACAGGCCCAAGGCGCGTTGCAAGGGGGTTTGCTCGCGCTGGCGCTTGCGACGGGTGGAGGGCGGGTCTTCGCTGGTGGTCATTGCGGTTGGCACGCTTGTCTGCTGCCCGGATGGAACCTGCGACAGGGGGCCTTTCGGGCATGCGGACTGGAGGTTGCCGGTTGGCGAACGCGGAGCCACTTGCAACATGCAATACATGCATCGTGCAGCTTCGCCCTGCCCCTCACCCCAACCCCTCTCCCGAGGGGAGAGGGGCCGAAACCTGGCAACCCGCCAATGCCAGCAGCATGAGCACCCCGGTGCGTGTATCCACGGGCACGGCCTGAAGTGGAAAATCGCGGGGACGGGCGACGTCACTGACGATGCGCCGCCCGTCCCCGCGGGCAATCAATCCTCGTCCGCGTCGTCGCCTTCCTCGCGCTTGGCATCGGCGGGCTGGAACTTCTCGCGCAGCTCGGCCTCGAGCCTGGCCGCCACCTGCGGGTTGTCGCGCAGGTAGCCGCGGGCGTTGTCCTTGCCCTGGCCGATGCGCTCGTCGCCGTAGCTGTACCAGGCGCCGGCCTTCTCCACGAGCTTGGCGTCCACGCCCATGTCGATCAGCTCGCCCTCACGGCTGATGCCTTCGCCGTACAGGATCTCGGTGATGACCTGCTTGAACGGAGGCGCCAGCTTGTTCTTGACGACCTTGATCTTGGTCTGGTTGCCGATGATCTCGTCGCCCTTCTTGATCGCGCCGATGCGGCGGATGTCCAGGCGCACCGAGGCGTAGAACTTCAGCGCGTTGCCGCCGGTGGTGGTTTCCGGGCTCTGGCCCGGCATCATCACGCCGATCTTCATGCGCAGCTGGTTGATGAAGATCACCAGCGTGTTGGAGCGCTTGATGTTGCCGGTCAGCTTGCGCAGCGCCTGGCTCATCAGGCGGGCCTGCAGGCCCGGCAGCTGGTCGCCCATCTCGCCTTCGATCTCGGCCTTCGGGGTCAGCGCGGCGACCGAGTCGATCACCAGAATGTCCACCGAGCCCGAACGCACCAGCATGTCGGCGATTTCCAGCGCCTGCTCGCCGGTATCCGGCTGCGACAGCAGCAGGTCGTCCACGTTCACGCCCAGCTTGGCGGCATAGATCGGGTCCAGCGCGTGCTCGGCGTCGATGAAGGCGGCGGTGCCGCCCTGCTTCTGGCACTCGGCGATGGCCTGCAGGGTCAGGGTGGTCTTGCCCGAGGACTCGGGACCGTAGATCTCAACCACGCGGCCCTTGGGCAGGCCGCCGATGCCCAGCGCGATGTCCAGCATCAGCGAGCCGGTCGGGATGGCCTCGACGGGCTCGACCACGCGGTCGCCCATGCGCATCACCGAGCCCTTGCCGAACTGCTTTTCGATCTGGCCCAGCGCCGCGGCAAGCGCACGCTTCTTGTTGTCGTCCATCGGGGTCTTCCTCGTCGTTGATGTCATGGATTTCGTCATGGGTTCACTGTAGCGGGGCCGTATCGCACAGGCTGAGACTGGTTGCGACGTGGCCAGATTATTGGGGCGGGAAGGATAGCGGCAGCGGCGCCACCGCCCATCGCCCGTAGGAAAACCATCGTGCCTGCGATGGGAAAAGCACCGTCAACGGTTGGGCCGCAACAGGCCGCAGTACAGCCCCTCGATGGCGAAATCCTGGTCCGGCAGGACCTCGATGGGCGCGTAGTCCGGATTGCGCGGCAGCAGGCGGATGCGGTCCTTGCCGACCTTGAGCAGCTTGACCGTGATCTCATCGTCGATGCGCGCCACCACGATCTGGCCGGAGCGCGCATCGCGGGTACGATGCACGCCGATCAGGTCGCCGTCGAAGATGCCCTCGTCGATCATCGAATCGCCCTGCACCTTCAGCAGGTAGTCCGGCGCGGGCGAGAAGAACACCTTGTCCAGCACCACGAAGTCGTCCGACCCGATGTCCGCGCCGATCGGCAGGCCGGCGGCGACGCGCCCCAGCACCGGCAGGCGCAGCACCTGTTCCTCGGTCATCGCGGCCACCGGCTGCATGGCGGCCTCGTCGTCGGCCGGTCGCACCAGCCGGATGCCGCGTGCCCTGCCCGGCATCCGCTCGATGGCGCCGGCCGCCTCCAGCGCATCCAGGTGGTATTGCGCCGAACGCACGCCCTTGAAGCCGAAGGCGCGGGCGATCTCGGTCTGCGACGGCGGCATGCCTTCGCTGTCGATGCGCTCGGCGATCATCTGCAGGATCGCCTGCTGGGTCTGGGTCAGCTCCATGATTAGTAGTAATACTACTAACAACGCACAGAGATCAAGCATCTTGCGCAAAACTGGATTTTATTTATCTATTACATAAATAAATTGTCGCAAAGGACGCACGCCATGCAGCTGCTGCTCGAGAACAAGGTCCGGATCCATGGCCGTACCCTGGTGACGCTGGCTTCCCTCGGCGCCGCGATCGTCGTGTCGTACGGCCTCGTGATGGCCGCCTGCGCATGGCTGCCCGCCTCCGCAGCCTCCTTCTGGCACGGGCTGCCGGGCATGGAATGGACGTCACTGGTCGCGCCCTCCGGAGCGCAACGCCTGCAGCTGTCCCTTGCCGCCCTGCTCTGGACCGGCGCGCTCCTCGCTCCCCTGCCTGCCCTGCGTCGCCTCGGCAAGCGACTGCAGCGCCACAACCTGTTGAGCCGGCCGGTGACCCGGGCCTTCGCCTGGCTGGCCCACTCGCTTCCACTGTACGCCGCGCTGGCGGCCATCTCCGCCGTGCTGCGCCAGGTCGCGATGTCGGAACTGGCGTCCGGACAGGCCATCACCCTCGACCTCACCCAGTTCTACCTGCTGCTGGTCACCGGCGTCTGCCTGTACACCGTCGCGCACCTGATGCGGCTGGCCGCGGATGTCGCCGAGGACGCGCGGAGCATCGTCTGATGCCGGTCATCGTCAATCTCGACGTGGCGCTGGCGCGGCGCAAGATGAAGTCCAAGGAACTGGCCGAACGCATCGGCATCAGCGAAACCAACCTGTCGCTGCTCAAGCAGGGCCACGTCAAGGGCATCCGCTTCGCCACGCTGGAAGCGATCTGCCGGGAGCTGGAGTGCCAGCCCGGCGAACTGCTCGAATACCGCGCCGGCGGCGATCCGGCCGGAAGCGAAGGCTGAGGCGCCTTACTGGCGCCGGCCGCTGCGCCAAATCGAGAACAGGATCCATACGCCGCACAGCCCGGCGCCGAGGAAGCCGGCCACGCCCAGCGCCAGCAACCAGCGGTTGGCGATGCTGCCGACGCTGTTCATGACGATGGACGAACCGATGATCAGCGCCGCGGTGACGATGCCGACGGTCAAGCGGTTGGCGGCGCGGTTGACCTGGTCGCCGAAGCCTTTCAGCCCCGGGGTGTCCACCATCAGCCGCATGCGCCCGCGGCGGGCGGCCTGCAGCAGGCGGCGCATGTCGCGCGGCAGTTCGCCGGCCAGGTCGAGCGCGCCGAGCAGGCCGCGACGGCCGCGCCGCAGCACCGCGCGCGGGGCGTAGCGGCGGCGCATGATCCGCTCCAGGAAGGGACGCGCGGCGCCGGCCATGTCGAAATCCGGGTCCAGCTGCCGCCCCATGCCTTCCAGGGTCAGGAAGGTCTTGATCATCAGCGCCAGGTCGGCCGGCAGGGTCAGGCCGTACTGGCGCAGCAGCGCGGTCACGTCGCCCAGCATCAGGCCGATGCGCAGGTCCTTGAGCGGCACGCCGCGGTACTGGTCGACGAAGCTGCCCAGGTCCTGCTGCAGGCGCGATTCGTCCACTTCCACGCCGCCGGCCCATTCCAGCAGCACGTCGGTCACCGCTTCCGGTTCCTGGGTCACCAGCCCGTGCAGCAGCCGCGCGACCTGGAAGCGGCGCTGCTCGGACAGCCGCCCGACCATGCCGAAATCGATGATGCCGATGCGGCCGTCGCGCATGTAGAAGATGTTGCCCGGATGCGGATCGGCGTGGAAACACCCGTCGTCGAGCACCATCTTCAGGATGATCGCGGCGCCGGTATGCGCCAGCGCCACGCGGTCCAGTCCGGCGGCATCGACCGCTTCCAGGTCGCGTCCGGGGATGCCGTCGACGAAGTCCTGCACGTTGAGGCTTTCGCAGGTCCATTGCCAGTGCACGCGCGGGATCAGCACTTCCGGGTGACCGGAGAAATTGCCGGCGATGCGCTCGGCGTTGCGGCATTCGGCGGCGAAGTCCAGCTCGCGGCGCAGCGACTGGGTGAACTGCTGCACCACTTCCGAGGGCCGGTAGCGGCGCAGGTCGGGCAGGCGCGCCTCGATGATCTCGGCCAGCCGCGCCAGCAGGCGCAGGTCGGCCTCGACCACGTCGCGGATGCCGGGCCGGCGGACCTTCAGCACCACCAGCGTGCCGTCGTGCAGCCAGGCCCGGTGCGCCTGCGCCAGCGACGCGGCGGCCATCGGCCGCTCCTCCAGACGGGCGAAGGCCTGCTCCGGTGGCTCGCCCAGGTCGGCCTCGAGCTGCCCGCGCACCTGCTCGTACGGCAGTGCCGGCACTGCGTTCTGCAGTTCGCTGAACTCGGCGATCCACTCCGGCGGGAACAGGTCCACGCGCGTGGCCAGCACCTGCCCCAGCTTGACGAAGGTCGGGCCCAGGTCCTCCATCGCGCGCCGCACCCGTACCGGCGCGGACATCTGCAGGATCTGCCCGGGATCGTTCCAGTGCAGCAGGCGCCCGGCGCGCTGCAGCACGTCGGCCATGCCGATGCGGCGCACGACGTCGCCGAAGCCGTAGCGGATCAGGACGATGGCGATTTCCTGCAACCGGCCCAGGTCGCGCACGGTGCCCAGGGCTTCCCACATCAGCGGCGCCCTCCCCATCCAGGCCGGCAAGGCATCACAGCAGGGCCTCCAGTCCTTCCAGCGCGCGCGCAACGGTCTGCCGGCGCACCGCGTCGCGGTCGCCGTCGAAATGGAACAGCTCGGCATGGGTATAGCCGCCGCGCCGCTTCCAGCCGATCCACACCGTGCCGACTGGCTTGTCGGCGCTGCCGCCGCCGGGCCCGGCGATGCCGGTGACCGCGACGGCCACGCTGGCGCCGGAATGCACGAGCGCGCCGGAAACCATCTCGATCACCGTCTCGCGGCTCACCGCGCCCTGGCTCTCCAGCGTCTGCGGGCGCACGCCCAGCAGCGCCTGCTTGGCCTCGTAGCTGTAGGCCACCATGCCGCAGTCGAACCAGTCCGAGGAGCCGGCCACGCCGGTCATCGCCTTGGCGATCCAGCCGCCGGTGCAGCTTTCGGCCGTGACCACGCGGTCGCGGGCGGCGCGCAGGCGCTCGCCGATGCGGACGGCGAGGTGTTCCAGTTCAAGGTCGTCGGGAGTCGTGGCCATGCAGGCGTCTGCGGAAACGGTCTTCCCTTGTAACGCAAAAGCGCGCGGCGGCGAAACCGCCACGGCCGTGCCTCGCGCCGCCCGGAACGCACCTGCGAACGGCCGGGGACGAAGACCTGCGAACCGCGGCGCAGGCGATGCGTGGGCATCGCTGCCGCTCCTGGGCGATTACCTTCCGGCCTGCGTCCATGGCATGGCCACGCAGCGCTCCCCGCGGTCCAGCGCGCTCGCCACGCGGATGCTGGCGGGCGCGACAGGCGCGTCAGCGGCCGCAGCCTTCCAGCTTCAACGTCTGCCCCGGCTTGAGCGCATAGGCCGGCGCGCGCAGTCCGTTGGCGCGCGCCAGGGCCGGCACGTCGCACTGGAAGCGCGCGGCGATGCGGCCCAGCGTGTCGCCCTTGGCGACCTTGTAGCTGCGCGCGGCCGGGCGCGGTGCCGGACGCGGCGCCGCCGGAGCGGCGGCAGGCGGCGCCGACTGCATCGACTGCACGTCGCCCACCGCCACGTTGCCGGTGTAGTCGGCCGCCTGCGGGCGCTTGATCGCGGCGTTCAGGTCGGCGGTGATCAGGGCCCGCGCCAGGTCAGCGCGCGGTCCGCTCACGCAGTTGCGGTTGTACAGACCGGCGATGCGGGTGGTGGCGTTGATCGTGGTGCCGGCCGGAATCCAGCCGTCGGCCTCGTAGCGCGGGTTGAGGTTGCGCAGCGCGCGCATGTAGCCGTCGCGGGTGCCGGCGCTGCCCAGGCAGATGGTCAGTTCGTAGATGGTGGTGGACCTGGCGAGCCGGATCGTCGCCGGCTGCGCGTTGATCTTCGGGAACTCCACGCCGTACTGCTGCGGGTGCAGGAAGATCCACGCCGCGGCGATCACCATCGGCACATAGTCCTTGGTCTCGCCGGGGAACTGGTTGTAGATCGAATCGGTCCAGAAGCTCTGCCCGCCGCCCTGGTTGAATACCCGTTGCGCCCTGCCCTCGCCGCCGTTGTAGGCCGCCAGCGCCAGTTCGATGTTGCGGTTGAGCTGGCCCATGCGCTCGTTCATGTAGGCGGCGCTGGCCTCGGCGGCGCTGCGTGCGTCGAAGCGGGTGTCGAAGCCGGTGCCGTCCGGGCCGAGCCCGAAGCGACGGCCGGTGGCGGGCATGAACTGCATCAGCCCGGCCGCGCCGGCACGCGAGGAGGCATGCACACGGCCATTGGATTCCTTGGCCATGATGCCGAACAGCAGCGCCTCGGGCAGGCCGCGCTTCTCCCATTCCGGCCACATCACCGCGCGCAGGTTCATGTAGTTCTCGTAGCTGGTCAGCAGCGCCGGGCGCATGTCGGTCAGCCAGCGGCGGATGCCGGCCTGGATCGCCGGGTTGTACTCGACCATCTCGTCGAAGGCATGGCGGTGGTCGTTGAGCAGCGCCGCCGCGCGCGCGGCCTCCGGCACGTCGGCGACCAGCGGGCCGACGTGGTCCGGGTCGGCTTCCAGCGTGTCGCCGGCCTCGTCCGCGGCGTCGCCGGCGCTGTCGTCGGCCTGCTTCTTCAGCAGCCGCTTGTAGGTGGACAGCAGGGTGCCGACCTGGCAGCCCTTCTGGCCGATGCAGGCGTCGATCACGTCCTCCATGTCCTCCAGCGCCGCGTTGCCCTCGGCGGTGCCCTTGGGGTCGGCGTTGGCGACCAGCAGCAGCGCGTCGGTGTAGCGCTTCTCCGCGGCCGCCATGCGCTGTTCGATCGCCTCGGCCCTGGCCTTGTCGCGGGCGGACACGCGCTGCGCGTGGGCGGTGGGGACGGCCACCAGCAGCGTGGCGGCGACCAGCAGGGAGCAGCGGCGGACAGTCGGAACGGAAACGGGCATCAGCGGCGACACGAACGGAAAGGCTGGCAGGGTAGCCGCCGGCCTCGTCCGGCGGCAACCGGCCCGCGGAGACGATACAGTCGGCCGTTAGAATCCTTCCCACGTCCCACCAAGAGCATTCCATGGACCCCATCCTGATCGGCAAAGGCGTAACCGACGACATCGCCGTCACCCTGCTCCCGCGCTTCGGCAACCGCCACGGCCTGGTGGCCGGCGCCACCGGCACCGGCAAGACGGTGACGCTGATGACCCTGGCCGAAGGCTTCTCGCGGCTGGGCGTGCCGGTGTTCCTGGCCGACGTGAAGGGCGACGTGGCCGGCCTGGCGGTGCCGGGCGACATCAACGAGAAGCTGGCCGCGCGCGCGGCCGAGATCGGCGTCGATGGCTACACCGCACAGGCCAGCCCCACCATCTTCTGGGACCTGTACGGCCAGCTCGGCCACCCGGTGCGCACCACGGTCAGCGAGATGGGACCGACCCTGCTGGCGCGCATCCTCGAACTCAACGACACCCAGGCCGGCGTGCTCGACATCGTGTTCAAGCTGGCCGACGACCGCGGCCTGCTGCTGCTCGACCTGGACGACCTGCGCGCCCTGCTCAACCTGATGGCCGAGGAACGCAAGGACGTGTCCACCGAATACGGGCTGGTCAGCGCGCCGTCGGTGGCGGCGATCCAGCGGGCCCTGCTGCGCCTGTCGCAGGACGGCGGCGAGAAGTTCTTCGGCGAGCCGGCGCTGGAGCTGGCCGACATCATGCGCGTCAACCACGACGGCCGCGGCGTGATCGGCATCCTCGCCGCCGCGCAGCTGATCCTCAAGCCGCGCCTGTACTCGACCTTCCTGCTGTGGCTGCTGTCCGAGCTGTTCGAGAAGCTGCCGGAAGTGGGCGACCTGGAAAAGCCGAAGCTGGTCTTCATCTTCGACGAGGCGCACCTGCTGTTCGACGATGCCCCGGCCGCGCTGGTGCAGCGCATCGAGCAGGTGGTGCGGCTGATCCGCTCCAAGGGCGTGGGCGTGTACTTCTGCTCGCAGTTCCCCGACGACGTGCCGGCCAACATCCTCGGCCAGCTCGGCAACCGCGTGCAGCACGCGCTGCGCGCCTTCACCCCACGCGACCAGAAGGCGGTGAAGACCGCGGCGGAAACCTTCGTGCAGAACTCCAGGCTCGACGTCGTCGCCACGCTGTCGCAGCTGGGGACCGGCGAGGCGCTGGTATCGACGCTGCAGGACAAGGGCGTGCCCTCGCCGGTGCAGAAGACGCTGGTGGCGCCGCCGCGCTGCCGCATGGGCTCGATCACCGATGCCGAACGCGCGCAGGTCCGCGCCGGCAGCCCGGTCGGCGGCCACTACGACACCGCCGTCAACCGCGAATCGGCGGCCGAAATCCTCGCCCGGCGCACGCAGCAGGCGGCCGCGCAGGCCAAGGCACCCGCGGCGCGCACCCGCGAGCAGGACGAGAGCCAGGAAGGCGGCTTCGGCCAGGCGATCAAGGACGCCATCTTCGGCACCAAGCGCCGCCAGGGCATGATCGAGACCATGGCCAAGCAGACCACGCGCACGGTCGGCACCAAGCTGGGCAACCAGATCGTGCGCGGCATCCTCGGCGGCATCTTCGGCGGCAAGCGCTGATCGATCGCCAGCGGAGCCGGCCGTTGCCGGCTCCGTCGCCCGTCCCCCACAATCCGTGGCAACACCTACGGGGGACGTCATGGAAGACCGCAAGCGCTGCCACACCTCCGCGCAGTCGCCGCAGCCGTTCTGGCACCGGCTGCGCGCCATCACCTTCTACCCCCTGCACGGGTCGGCGCTGTATTCGCTGGTCGCGCTCACCCTGTGCACCCTGCTGGGCCTGCTGCCCGGCATCGGCTGGATCCTCAACCTCATCACCTGGGTCGCGGTCTACCGCTACGCGTTCGAGATCCTGCGCGAGACCGCCAACGGCCGCCTGCAGGCGCCCGAGCACACGCTGGGCAGCAGCGACGGCAGCGTGGTCCGCCTGCTCGGCCTGATGATCCTGATGGGCATCTTCCTGGTGGCGGTGGCGGTGTTCCTCGGCCCGGTCGCCGGCCTGCTGGCGCTGGTGGCCGTGGTGTTCCTGCAACCGGGCTGCGTGATCTCGCTGGCGATGGACGGCAGCCTGCGCGCCGCGGCCAACCCAGCCACCTCGATCGCCCTGGCCACCCGCATCGGCTGGCCCTACCTGGCCGCGTTCGGGCTGCTGTTCGTCATCCAGGCCAGCGCGCTGACCGCAGGACGCTGGCTGCATGCCTGGATGCCGCCGGTCGTCGGCGAACTCGCCCTGACCTTCTTCGCCATCTGGGGCCTGTTCTCCGCGTTCCACCTGATGGGCTACCTGGTCTACCAGTACCACGTCGAACTCGGCTTCGAGCCGGAAGGCGCCGCGCAGGCGCTGTCGCGCCACGACCCGGACCGCCGGCTGCTGGACGAAGCCGAGCACTTCGTCCGCGAAGGCCACCCCGAAGCGGCGATGGACGCCCTGCGCGGCGCCGTCCGCAGCCGCGCGGTCGGCCTGCCGGTGCACGAGCTCTACCAGCGCCTGCTGCTGCGCAACGGTGCTTCCGATGCATTGCGCGAACACGGCCGCCAGTACATCAGCCGGCTGCTGATGGAAAAGCAGGAACGGCAGGCGATGAACGCGCTGCGCGACCTGCTGGAGCGGGATCCGGACTTCACCCCTGCCGAGCCGCAGCAGGCCGAACGGCTGGCCGAGCGCGCCGGCATGGGCGGTCAGTTCCAGCTGCAGGTGGATGCCCTGCGCGCCATGCTGCGGGCCTGGCCGCGCGCCGTGCAGGCGCCGCAATGGGCGTTGCAGGCGGCGATGCTGCTGGGCGAACGCTACAACCGCGACGCCGAGGCATTGCAACTGCTGGACGACGCGCTCGGCCGCTGCGACGACGAGCAGCAGCGGCGCAAGCTCGACGCCGCGCGCCGCGCCCTGCAGCCGGACCCGGCCTAGTCGTTCTCCAGCAGGAAGCGCGCCTTGGCCGCCTGCGGTGCCCGCGGGTAGCGCTGTTCGATCAGGGCCAGCAGGCGGTGCTGCTGTTCGCGGGCGTGCAGTTCGCCATGGCGCAGCGCCAGGCGCAGCCAGGCCTGCGCCTGCTCCCCGGCCAGTTGCTCCCCGGCCGGTTGCGCCGCGGCCTGTTCCAGCATGGCTTCGGCTTCCTGCAGCCAACCGGCCTTGAGGCAGCGCTCGAACATCAGGCGCTGGACTTCCGCCGTCGGCGGCGCGCCGGTGGCCAGCCACTGCTTGACGATGTCGCGCTGCACCGCCTGGCTGGCGGCGTCGCCGGTAGCGTCCAGCCGCAGCACGTCCAGCGCGCGGGCCTGGACGTCGGCCGGCTTGCCGGCATTGCGGGCCACCCGGTAGCGCGCGACCGCCACGTCCAGCCGCGGCGGCTGCTCGGCGGCGAGCTCGGCCAGCAGGCGCTCGGCCGCGGCATTCTCCAACCGTCCCATGTGCCGCAGCGCCTGTTCCCAGCGTCCATCCACCGCGTCGGGCTCGACGGCGTCGGCCATGTAGTCCTCGCGGACCTGGCGCGTCAGCACCAGCAGGCCGCCCAGCAGGGCGCCGCAGATCAGCCCGCCCGCGTGGGCATCGAAGCCGATGCCGGCCTTCGCGTTGGCCAGCAGGTTGTATACCTCCCAGCCGAGCCACAGCGGCAACAGCCAGATCGCCGGCGCGCGCACGTAGTCGAACACCACGCCGAACCAGTAGAAGAAGCGCACCGGGCGCCGCCCCCAGACCACGCAGAACGCGCCCATCACCGCAGCGATCGCGCCCGATGCGCCCAGGCCGCCGCCGCTTTCTCCCCAGCGCCACCACAGGCTGGCCAGGCTGGCGCCGAACGCGCCCAGCAGGTAGACCCCTAGGAAGCGCCAGCCACCCAGCGCGCCTTCCAGCAGCAGCCCCAGCACCACGAGGAACAGCATGTTGCCGAGCAGGTGCAGGAAGCCGCCATGCAGGAATGCCGAGGACAGCATCCGCGCCGGCGACCACTCGGAACTGCGCATGACGTGGCGCAGGGTGAACACTTCGTCCAGCTTCTTCTGGTACGGCCGGCGCAGTGCCTGCCAGGCAGCATGCTGCTGCTCCGATTCGAACAACCGTCCTTCTTCAAGTGCGGTGACGAACGCCACGTTGCTCAGGGTGGACATACCTACGAAGCCGGCGCGCTGCGCTTCCGGCACGGCTTCGAGTCCGGCCAGCGCATCGCGCTGCGCGGTGAGGCGAAGGTGCTTTTCGTAGGCCGGCACCTCGTACTCGCCCAGCCCCGACTGTCGGTACCACGCCTGCGCCGCCTCGACCCTGCGTTCGTCTCCCCGCTGCCAGCCGAAGTAGACCAGCGCGTTGGTCACGACCAACAGCAGCGTCACCAGCGGCAGCGTTGCCAGGTTGAGCGGCTTGTGCAACGGCAGGATCAGCATTTCCGGGCATCCGTGTCGGACGCCGCAGCTTCGGCCATCGATTGGCCTCGCGCAAGCGTCCGCGGCTACCATGCGCCCACCTTCCGCCGTTCCACCTCTGATGAGCCGCTGGCGTCCCCCCGCAGAAAAGAGCACCGCGCTGATCACCGCACAGGGCCACGCGCGCCTGAAGGCCGAACTGGACGAACTGTGGCGGCAGCGCCGGCCCGAAGTGGTCAAGGCGCTGGCCGCGGCCGCCGCCGAAGGCGATCGCTCGGAGAACGCCGAGTACACCTACCGCAAGAAGCAGCTCGGCGAGATCGACCGCCGCGTGCGCTACCTGAGCAAGCGGCTGGAAGCGCTGCGCGTGGTGGACACCCGTCCCAGCGACCCGGCGGCGGTGTTCTTCGGCGCGACGGTGGAACTGGAGAACGTGGCATCCGGCCAGACCCACGTCTACCGCATCGTCGGCCCGGACGAGACCGACGCGACGGCCGGCTGGATCAGCATCGATTCGCCGCTGGCCCGCGCCCTGCTGAAGAAGCGCATCGACGACGAATTCGAGGTGGAGCTGCCCGGCGGACGGCAGGGTTTCGCCATCATCGGGATCGACTACGACGCTGGGTGATGCCTGTTCCTTGCCTCTGTAGGAGCGACGTCAGTCGCGATGGGACTCTCCCGGTAAAGCCTCATCGCGACTGACGTCGCTCCTACAGCGCTCCTGCGAAAGCCGTTGACCCATGCATGCGGGAAAAGCACTCACGCCCCTCGCCTGCATGCGGTTTTCGCCATGCGGAATCCCGAATCCAAGGCAGCATTCAGGACAGCAGCAGCGGCAGCGGATACGTCCGCCCCTCGCGCAGCGGCCGGAAATAATCGGCATTGGCGTAAAAGGCGCCGTCCTGCGCCGGATGCCAGTCCGGCACACCGGCCAGCGGCAACGGCCGCAGCTCCAACGGATCGCGCAGGATCTCGCCGCTCCGTATCGCCCCGGCCACGCGCGCCACGCAGGCGGCGTCATCCCCGCCCCGCACCACCACGCAGCGCCCGACCAGCAGGCGCCCGGGCACCAGCGCCTGCTCCATCAGCGCATGCCCGATCACCGCGGCGATGGCGATGCCGCCGTCCTGCCAGCGCGGCGCCTGCCCGCCGAACAGTTCCGTCCAGCGATGACCATCCCATAGCGGCAACAGGGCCGGATCGGCGACGCGCACGATGACCCCGCATTCGTCGAACTGGGTCAGCGCCTGCTGTGCCCGGTTGCGCTGCTGCGGCCCCATCGCGGCTATGTGCAGGCACTGGCGCGCGTTGAGCGCCGACTTGATCGCCGGGTGGCGCGCCCAGACCAGCGCGTTGAACAGGTCGTGCCAGTTCTCCGTGCGCGTGGCGATGAGCCCGTGCGTGGCGATGCGCGTCTCGTAATGCAGGCCATCGGCGAGCAATGGCCCGTCCTGCGCGACGAAGCGCCTTCCCGCCAGCGGCAGCGCCGCATTGAGCGCATCGATGCCCGGCCATCCGGCAGTCGTCAGCAGCGCCTGATGGTCGCCATAGCCGGCGAACAGGGGATGCCGGAAACACGCCGGATCGACCTGCCCGCGCGCGGGCGCGACGAAGCGGCGCCGGTCGCCGGCCTCGCGCGGTACCGCGCGATCCTCCGCTGTGCCGGAGTGGCCGGTCACAGCACCTTGAGGTCGAACGGCGTGGCCATCGGCTTGACGAGGGCGTCGCCGAACAGGTCGTGCTCGTCGCTGTCGGTGATCTCGACATCGACGAAATCGCCCACGCGCAGCCCGGCTTCGGCGGCGTTCTGGACATGCACCAGGCCATCGATTTCCGGCGCGTCGGCCTTGGAGCGCGCCACCGCGATGCCGTCCTCGATCACATCGACAAGGCACTGCTGCACGCTGCCGATCTTCGCTTCGAGCCTGGCGGCGGAAATGGCCGCCTGCTTCTCCATGAAGCGGGCCAGGCGCTCCTGCTTCACATCCTCCGGTACCGGGTCGGGCAGATCATTGGCAGTGGCGCCCTCCACCGGCGAATAGGCGAACGCGCCGACGCGGTCAAGTTGGGCGGCATCAAGGAAGTCGAGCAACTGCTCGAACTCGGCCTCGGTCTCGCCCGGGAAGCCGACGATGAAGGTCGAGCGCACGGTGATGTCCGGGCTGATCTCGCGCCAGCGCAGTACGCGCTCCAGGGTCTTGTCGACCGCGCCCGGACGCTTCATCAGCTTGAGGATGCGCGGGCTGGCATGCTGGAACGGGATGTCCAGGTACGGCAGGATCCGGCCCTCGGCCATCAGCGGCACGACGTCGTCCACATGCGGGTACGGGTAGACGTAGTGCAGGCGTGTCCACGCCTCCAGCTCGGACAGGCCCTCGCACAACGCCTTCATGCGCGTGGCGTACTCCCGGCCGCGCCAGGTGCCCGGCGCGTACCGGCGGTCCACGCCATAGGCCGAGGTGTCCTGCGACACCACCAGCAACTCGCGCACGCCGCCCTTCACCAGGCGCTCGGCCTCGCGCAGCACGTCCTCGACCGGGCGCGACACCAGGTCGCCGCGCATCGAGGGAATGATGCAGAAGCTGCAGCGATGGTTG
>JAEWOJ010000029.1 GCA_023399815.1 Pseudomonadota bacterium
TAACCTCACAACCCGAAGATGTTTCTTTCGATTCATCATCGTGTTGCGAAAATTTGAGAGACTCACGAACAACTCTCGTTGTTCAGTGTTTCAATTTTCAGCTTGATCCAGATTTTTAAAGAGCAAAACTTCGCAGTGAACCTTTGCAGGTACACTCTGAAGTATTTTTTATTTAATCACTACAGAGATGGTGGAGCTATGCGGGATCGAACCGCAGACCTCCTGCGTGCAAAGCAGGCGCTCTCCCAGCTGAGCTATAGCCCCATAACATGTAGTTAAAACCTCTTCAAATTTGCCGTGCAAATTTGGTAGGCCTGAGTGGACTTGAACCACCGACCTCACCCTTATCAGGGGTGCGCTCTAACCACCTGAGCTACAAGCCTGTAGAGGTTTTACTGCTCATTTTCATCAGACAATCTGTGTGAGCACTGCAAAGTACGCTTCTTTAAGGTAAGGAGGTGATCCAACCGCAGGTTCCCCTACGGTTACCTTGTTACGACTTCACCCCAGTCATGAATCACAAAGTGGTAAGCGCCCTCCCGAAGGTTAAGCTACCTACTTCTTTTGCAACCCACTCCCATGGTGTGACGGGCGGTGTGTACAAGGCCCGGGAACGTATTCACCGTGGCATTCTGATCCACGATTACTAGCGATTCCGACTTCATGGAGTCGAGTTGCAGACTCCAATCCGGACTACGACGCACTTTATGAGGTCCGCTTGCTCTCGCGAGGTCGCTTCTCTTTGTATGCGCCATTGTAGCACGTGTGTAGCCCTGGTCGTAAGGGCCATGATGACTTGACGTCATCCCCACCTTCCTCCAGTTTATCACTGGCAGTCTCCTTTGAGTTCCCGGCCGGACCGCTGGCAACAAAGGATAAGGGTTGCGCTCGTTGCGGGACTTAACCCAACATTTCACAACACGAGCTGACGACAGCCATGCAGCACCTGTCTCACGGTTCCCGAAGGCACATTCTCATCTCTGAAAACTTCCGTGGATGTCAAGACCAGGTAAGGTTCTTCGCGTTGCATCGAATTAAACCACATGCTCCACCGCTTGTGCGGGCCCCCGTCAATTCATTTGAGTTTTAACCTTGCGGCCGTACTCCCCAGGCGGTCGACTTAACGCGTTAGCTCCGGAAGCCACGCCTCAAGGGCACAACCTCCAAGTCGACATCGTTTACGGCGTGGACTACCAGGGTATCTAATCCTGTTTGCTCCCCACGCTTTCGCACCTGAGCGTCAGTCTTCGTCCAGGGGGCCGCCTTCGCCACCGGTATTCCTCCAGATCTCTACGCATTTCACCGCTACACCTGGAATTCTACCCCCCTCTACGAGACTCAAGCTTGCCAGTATCAGATGCAGTTCCCAGGTTGAGCCCGGGGATTTCACATCTGACTTAACAAACCGCCTGCGTGCGCTTTACGCCCAGTAATTCCGATTAACGCTTGCACCCTCCGTATTACCGCGGCTGCTGGCACGGAGTTAGCCGGTGCTTCTTCTGCGGGTAACGTCAATGAGCAAAGGTATTAACTTTACTCCCTTCCTCCCCGCTGAAAGTACTTTACAACCCGAAGGCCTTCTTCATACACGCGGCATGGCTGCATCAGGCTTGCGCCCATTGTGCAATATTCCCCACTGCTGCCTCCCGTAGGAGTCTGGACCGTGTCTCAGTTCCAGTGTGGCCGTTCACCCTCTCAGGCCGGCTACTGATCGTCGCCTTGGTAGGCCTTTACCCTACCAACTAGCTAATCAGACGCGAGCTCATCCTATACCTCTTAATCAATTTGACTTCTATATCATGCGATACAAAAGTATCATGCGGTTTTAATCCCAGTTTCCCGAGGCTATTCCTCTGTATAGGGCAGATTGCTCACGCGTTACTCACCCGTCCGCCACTAAGTAAGTTACTTCACCAAATTCTGAATCTCTTTGGTGTTGTCACTTGGAATTTGCGTGAAGCTCATTTGCTTCTTTTGCTTAATTCTCTCTTCGTTCACCTTTACTATTATATGTAGTGTTATTTCCCCTTTTGGCAAATGCGCTTGGGGCACTTCGTTCAGCGTTTGGTGAAGCAACTTACTTCGTTCGACTTGCATGTGTTAGGCACGCCGCCAGCGTTCGTCCTGAGCCAGGATCAAACTCTCGTTTAATATTTTCCTTAGCCCAAGCTTTCGCTTAGCTTTTTTTACTTTTTGTTTGTTTGTTCTTTTTTTCAATTAGAACTCTCAAAGGTTTCTTATGCTGTTTTATTGTCTATGTTCGAATTTTTTCGTTCACCGCCTCTTGAGACAGGAACTTTCATAGTTTAACATACTTGTCGTATGTTGTCAAGATAATTTTTAAATATTTTTTATCTATTTTTTACATATTTTTTATCTTGATTAATTTGACTATGTTCGGTTGTTTACTGTCCCTCGAGACAGCTTTGATAGATTATCACATCTTTTCGATACTGTCAACTACCAATTTTTTCTTGTAGTGCCATACCCCTTAAAACAGGTATTTAACTTGCGACAGCTTGACTATATTACCACTTGCTTATCTCTGTGTCAACTGGCAATTTTTGCTTATAAGAGATGAAGCTGGGTAAAATAAAAACAAGGATGTTGAGTTATCCCATCATCCTTGTTTATCACTCAGTGTATTAATCTAATGGTTTCATTGTAGGGAACAATATAATATCCCTTATTGTAGGCTGGTCGGTTATTAACATAATAACTCTGTCAACACCAATTCCAAGTCCACCTGTAGGAGGAAGGCCTACCTCTATGGCATTGATAAAGTCATTATCCATCATATGAGCTTCATCGTCCCCGGCTTCTTTTTGCTTTACCTGTTCCTCAAATCTTTCTCTTTGATCTATAGGATCGTTTAACTCCGAGAAAGCATTGGCAATTTCCCACGTGTTGGCAAATGCTTCAAACCTGTCTGTTACCCTCGGGTCTTCAGCATTTCTTTTTGCAAGCGGAGAAATTTCAACCGGATGATGAGTAACAAATGTCGGCTGTTCTAAATATTCTTCACAGAATTCTTCAAACAATTCACTTATAACATGCCCTCTCGTCATCAAAGGCTTAATCTCTATACCTTTTTTCTTAGCTATTTCTATTGCTTCTTCGTCAGTGTTTATAAGGTCAAAATCTATTCCTGTATATTCCTTGACCATATCCTGCATTTTTACTCTTCTCCAAGGAGGAGTAAAGTCTATAGTCTTACCCTGGAATTCTATTTTTGTAGTTCCTCTTGCCTTTTTAGCAACGTAAGCAACTATATTTTCAGTCAATGTCATCATGTCGTTAAAGTCCGCATACGGCTTGTAAATTTCAATAGCCGTATATTCCGGGTTATGATTTGCATCCATACCTTCATTTCTGAACATTTTACCCATTTCATAGACACCGTCGCCCAAACCACCGACTACTAATCTTTTCAGAAACAATTCATTTGCAATACGCATATACATATCTATATCAAGGGTATTGTGGTGTGTAATAAACGGTCTCGCATTGGCTCCGCCTGCTATAGGACTTAGTATAGGAGTTTCAACCTCCAAGTATCCTTCTCCGTCCAAATATTCCCTGATACCTCTGATAATTTTATTACGCATCAAAAATACGTCTTTTATTTCAGGATTAACTATTAAATCCACATATCTTTGTCTGTATCGTATATCCACGTCTTTTAATCCATGAAATTTTTCAGGCAATGTCTGCAGCGATTTTGACAAAAGCTTAATTTCGTCTGCTTTTACAGAGATTTCACCTGTCTTAGTCTTGAAAACCTCGCCTACTAAACCGATTATATCGCCAATGTCGTATGTTTTAAGCCATTTATATTCTTCTTCACCTATTGCATCCTGCTTAACGAACATCTGAATTCTTCCTAAATGATCCTGAATATCGTAAAAGCCAACCTTGCCCTGTCCTCTTTTAGACATTATTCTTCCGGCAATAGAAACTTTTTTCCCTTCCATTTCCTCAAAATTATCTTTTATGTATTGAGAATTGGAAGTCACTTCGTATTTAGCCACTTTATACGGGTCTCTTCCCGCATTGATTAAATCTTTTAACTTATCTACCCTGACCTGTCTTAAATCACCAGTGTTTTGCTGCTCGCTCAATCACTACACCACCTTATTCTTTTGTTATATATTTTTAAACAGTTAATACTTCATACTTTATCATATCTCCTACAGGAGATGCAACTTCAATTACATCACCGACTTTTCTGCCTATGAGAGCTTTACCTAACGGTGATACATTTGAAATCTTACCTTTAAAAGGATCTGCCTCTGCCGAGCCCACTATGGTGTATTCCATAACCTCGTCAAATTCCAGGTCTTTTATGGACACCTTTGAGCCTACACATACAACTCCTTTTTGTTTTGCTGCCTTTATTATTTTTGCATTCTTAATCATTTGCTCTAATTTTGCTATACGAGTTTCCACGTTGGCCTGTTCATTCTTGGCCTCGTCGTATTCCGCATTTTCGCTTATATCCCCAAAAGCTAAAGCAACTTTAATTTTTTCGGAAATTTCTTTTCTTTTAACAAGCTTTAAAAATTCCAATTCGTTTTTTAATTCTTCCAAACCCTCAGCAGTAATCAAAGTTTCATTATTTTTCATATTATTGCTCCTTTTAATAATGTTGCTTGTTACAATTAATGCAATTTTACATATTATATTTACAGCACATGATGTTAATCTATTCTATTATGAATTTAATATAATATGATAATCATACGGTAATTCTTTTTTAATTAATTAAAACATTATAATAAACGATAATAAAAAAGTCAAGAACAATCGTCTCAGCTTCCGCTACATTTTAAATAATCGTCTAATACATCATATAAGTCGGCTGCTTTTGAAATTTTGTTAATTTTATTTCTTGCATCTGATGAGCCCTTCATACCCTTCATGTACCATGCAGCAAATTTGCGCATTTCCAATATTGCTATTTTTTCGTCCAATTCCTTTACAAGCATTTCAGCATGTCTTTTTATTATCTGAATTTTATCCATAGCTGTCGGTATATAGAAATCATAATCACCATTGAATGCCTTTACTATGTTTTTTATAAGCCACGGATTACCCAATATTCCTCTTCCCACCATCACACCGTCACAATTGGTATCCTCAATCATTTTAACTGCATCCTCAGGAGTGAAAATATCTCCGTTTCCTATTACGGGAACATTAACCTTTTCTTTTACTTCCTTAATTATATGGTTGGATGACCTTCCTGTATAAAATTGTTCTCTCGTCCTGCCGTGTACGGCAATCATATCGACTCCGTTATGTTCCAGGCATTGTGCAACCTCTGCGGCATTCATGCTTTTACTGTCCCATCCTGCCCTGATTTTAGCGGTAACAGGCTTGTTTGACACCTTTTTGATTTTATTTATTATGCTGCCTGCCAGTTCAGGATTTCTCATAAGTGCGCTTCCGTCTCCGTTTTTTACGATTTTAGGAGTAGGACATCCCATGTTAACATCAATTATATCAATATCATTTCTTTCATTTATGTATTTTTCAACCACATAAGCCATAATATCCGGGTCACTTCCAAAAATCTGCAACGATACAGGTCTGTTGTCTTCATTTATTTTCATCAATCTGTTCGTTTTTATGTCATTGTAGTATAATCCCTTTGCACTGACCATTTCCGTGCAGACCAGACCGGCTCCCATTCCCTTACATATGGTCCTGTATGTTATGTCCGTTACGCCCGCCATGGGCGCAAGAATCACATTTTCGCCCAATTCTACGTTTCCTATTTTAAGCTTCATATATTAATATAGTTTCTCCCGGATTTAAAATTTCCTCATTGCCCTTTTCGCCTGTTACTACCAAACATCCCTCTTCGTCTATACCTTTAACACGTACTCTTCGTCTTGTTTTTTTTCCTTTTTTCATTACTTCAATTTCCTTATTAATAATACATGAATTATTCGTACAAGCTTCTATGAGCTCTTTAAGGTTGTTTTTAATCAGATGATTATAAAAAGCCTCTAAATTGTTTAGCAGTCTTCCTATAAACAATTCTCTGTCTACATCATCCCCCGATTCTGTTTTTAAGGATGTTGACGTATTTCTTATATCTTCATTTATGTTAAGGGCTTCGTCATCCATGTTCACATTAATTCCAAAGGAAATAATAATTACGTCAGAATTTTTTCCTGTGAAACTGCTTATGACAGAAGCAAGCTTCTTCCCATTTACCAGAATATCGTTGGGCCATTTTATTTTACAATCTATGTTATATAATTCAAGTATTGTTTTATGTAATGCTGCACAGCTTATCATATCGATTTTTGATATTAAAAGATTATTTACCAAAGGTTTTAAAATTATACTTAAATAAATATTTCTGTCAGGAAAGCAATACCATTCATTTCCCATTCTCATAGTGCATTTCGACTGATCTTCAGACAGAACAATTAATCCATCCGGACACGTATTAAATATACTCTTCGCCTTTGTGGCAGTGGACGACAAGAGATCATATTGAATTATGGCTCGTCCCATTGTTTCAGTGTTCAAGCATTCGTTAATTTTGTTTAAATCGTACATTTTAACCACCTTTTCTTCCCGATATATATTACTATACAGATACGTTTTCGTCAAGAAATGCTTGCAAAATTATTACAATTATTTAATACAAGTTCATATTGACATCACATATGCATTAGTGTACTATTTAACTATGATACTAATACGCCAATAGGAAAGAAGAAGGTGGAGCATGGAGTTTAATAACAATATACCTATTTATATGCAGGTCATTGAAAAAATTAAGCAGGAAATAGTCACAGGAAAATTAAAATCAGGCGAAAAGATGCCTTCCTCAAGGGACTATGGAAATGAGCTTGGAATAAATTTCAATACAGTGGCAAGGGTTTATAAGGAGATGGAAATGGAAGAATTATTGTTTACAAAAAGAGGTTTGGGTACGTTCGTTACGGAATCTGAGGAAAGAGTGGGGAAGCTCAGATATGAAATGGCAAAAAAACAAATAGAAAGTTTTATATTCAGTATGAAGCAAATAGGTTACACTAAGAAAGATATGATTAAATTTATTGAAGCAGAAAATTATTTGGAGGGTGAGGAGTAATTGGAAATATTAAAAATTGAAAACTTAAGCAAAAGATATTATAACAAGACCGCTTTAAGCGATATAAATCTGTCGATTGAAAGCGGAAAAATATACGGACTGTTAGGTCCCAACGGCAGCGGCAAAACAACTCTTATGAAGGTTATTGCAGGATTGCACAAGCAGACTGCAGGTAATGTTTTAATCAACGGCAATCCCGTATCATATAAATCTAAAGCTGCAATTTCTTATATGCCCACAGAAAATTATTTATACGGAGACTTTAAGGTTAAAAATGTCATAAGATTCTATAAGGATATGTATGAGGATTTTCAGGAGGATGTTGCCTTGAAAATACTTAACGATATAAAGGTTGATACTGAATTTAAAATATCAAAGCTGTCCTCCGGATTGACAGGAAAGCTAAAGGTTGCCCTTACATTGTCACGTGACTCGGAGCTTTACATGCTTGATGAGCCCTTGAACGGCGTCGATGTATTGTCAAGAGATACAATAATGGAATTAATAACGGCTTCCTGCGGCGAAAACAAGACTATAATCATTTCGACTCATTTAGTAAGTGAAATCGAAAAGATACTTGATTCTGTAATATTTTTAAAGGACGGTATCGTGGAGCTTTGCGGTGATGCCGAGGATTTAAGAATTTCAAGGGGAGTGTCCGTTGAAGGACTTTATAAGGAGGTATTCAGGAATGCTTAATTTAATAAAATATGAATTAATAAAAAAATACAAGTTGTTTTCAATAGCGATTCTTTTCTCTCTGGGACTGAATGTGTATCTTATAACAACAGGAGCGGGAGGAAGCATTGCCTTCATAGCATTTTTCCCGGTTATTGCTGCTATTCTGTACATTGTTGATGTTATCAGAATGTACAGTGATGATTTAAATAAAAGGTCAGGCTACATGCTGTTTATGACTCCTAACAGCGGATACAAAATAGTCATATCCAAGCTTGTGACCTCTGTAATTGAAGGATTTGCAATTCTGTTAATATATTTTATATTTATTTTGATTAACGGTGTAAACATTGTGATTTCATCCGGTTCGGAAATTGATTACAGCCAGATAATAAGGCATGTCAACAGTTTATTATCCGGAAGCCTAGGCATCAACCTGGGACATATATTTGTATTCTTGTTTGCAGTTCTCACATTTATAATAGCCTTTATTACCACTGTGTATGCTGCAATGACCATAAGAAAAAGTATATTTTCAGAAGTTAAATTCGGTGGTTTGCTAAGCTTTGTAATATTTATGCTGCTGAACTGGGCGCTTTCATCCTTATCGGGAAATTTCTTTGAGATTATCAGCCCTTACTACGAATCCATAAGCAACAGCATGTCGATGGGAAGAATTTCAGCTTCTGATTTAGCCATGGTTATGCTTCCCATGATTGGAATTTCAATTCTTCAAATCATTGCTCTGACAGGGGCTTCGGGGTATCTTTTAGAAAATAAAATTAATTTATAATGAGGGGAATATATGAAAAAAATTATATGTGTTTTAATGGTTTTAATGCTTTCCTTAAGCGGATGCTCATCATTCAATAAGGTTGATGAAGATAAGGTCAAGGATATCTCTGACAAAATAACGCAGACAATAATTGATTCGGTTGATAAGGATAAAAATAGTGCCGAAAGAACGGAGTCTCACAAAATAGAAGCAAAAAAGTCTGGCAAATTGGATATAAAAAGCTCCGTGGGAGACATATATCTGTCTGCACATGACTCAGATGAAGCGACTGTTGACATTAAGATCACCGCAAGTTCAAGCTCAAAGGAAAAATCACAGAAACTGGTTGACAGCTTCAGTTATTCAGTTGAGGAAAAATGGAATACAATAGAAATTGATACGAGGCAGGATGATGTGAAATTGCTGAACAACAGCAATCTGCAGACGGAGCTTACGGTTAATATTCCTAAAAGTATTGAAGCTTTTGTTATAGAATTAAATGTGGGGGAAATAATCATAGATAATACTGACGGTCATTTTGAAATAAACAACAATGTGGGTGATATAAAAATAAGCAACTCCACAGGTTCTTACAATTTAAAGACTGATGTGGGCGAGATTACATTAAACAACTGCAAGCCTTCGGAAAAAACAGAACTAAAAACAAACACAGGGGATATCAAGGCAGTATTTTCGGATATTTCAGCTGCACGAAGCATTAAAGCCGAAGCAGGAGTAGGTGACATAGAAATAGCTACTCCTGACAATTCAAGCTATGAGGCTGAAATAAATGAATTTATGAAGGATAAAGTTGTAATGTTCAAGGGTAACAAGGATACAAAAATAGAGTTGAAAACAAGTGTAGGAGAAATACAGTTCAAATAGTTAGTTCAAAAGATGAGATTCCTCACTGACGTTCGGAATGACATGGTCATCCTGAGCGATAGCGAAGGATCTCATCTTTTTTAGTTTTCTCATTTAATTTTACATTATTTTCGTTTCGCTTTGCTAAAAAGATGGTATAATACATAAAAGAAAATTAATCTGGAGCCGAGTATGAAAAATAACAATGACTTGCCTATTTACTTATTTCATCAAGGCACAAACTATTATGCCTATAAATTTCTCGGAGCACACATTGATAAGAAAAATAACAGCACAGTTTTCAGAGTATGGGCAGCCGATACAAAAAGTGTACATGTAGTCGGCGACTTTAACGACTGGCAAAAAAAAGATGAATTTAAAATGAAAAAAATATCAGGCAGCAATATATGGGAATTGTATCTGCCTTTTATTGCATTGGGAAATTATTATAAATTTTTAATCAATGGTAAGACAGGCAGTGAAATGCTTAAATCCGACCCCTTTGCATTTTATTCTCAGACCAGGGAGGAAACCGCCTCCATAGTGTATGACATAAATACATATCAATGGCATGACCGTGACTGGCAGAATTATAAAAGCAAATCCAATATATATGAGCTTCCCATAAATATTTATGAGCTCAATCTCTCCTCCTGGAAGCATAAGGAAGACGGCGGATTATATTCATACGGAGAAATATCCGAAATATTGATAAAGCATGTTAAGGAACATAATTTTACACACATAGAGCTTATGCCCGTAATGGAGCATCCCTTTGACGGCTCATGGGGATATCAGATTTCAGGCTATTATGCCCCGACAAAACGTTATGGGGAGCCGAATGATCTGAAATATCTCATAGATCAGTGCCATCAGAACGGTATAGGCATCATACTCGACTGGGTTCCCGCTCATTTCCCAAAGGATTCCCACGGCTTATATATGTTTGACGGCAGCCCCATGTTTGAATATGAGGATGTAAATAAAAGAGAAAATAAAAGCTGGGGCACTCATAAATTTGACTATGGTAAGACAGAGGTGCAATCCTTTTTAATATCCAACGCAATATACTGGCTGGAGGAATTTCACGCAGACGGTCTGAGGGTAGATGCTGTAAGCTCCATGCTTTACCTTGACTATGACAAGAAGCCGGGAGAGTGGACTCCCAATAAGTACGGCGGAAACGAAAATCTTGAAGCCATAGAATTTATCAAAAAATTAAATGAAGCTGTTTTCAGTCTGCATCCCCACACCATGATGATTGCCGAGGAATCAACAGCGTGGCCAATGGTTACAAAACCTGTATACCTTGGGGGCTTAGGCTTTAATTTCAAATGGAACATGGGCTGGATGAACGATATTTTAGAATACATGGAGACCGACCCGTTTTTCAGAAAATACAAGCATAAAAACATAACCTTTTCTCTGCACTACGCCTTCAGTGAAAACTTTATACTTCCCTTATCTCATGATGAGGTTGTTCACGGAAAAAAATCTCTGCTTGACAAGATGCCGGGATCTTATGAAGAAAAGTTTGCGGGTCTCAGAGCTCTTCTTGGTTTTATGACGGCACATCCCGGTAAAAAGCTTAATTTCATGGGATACGAGGTAGGACAATTTACAGAATGGAATCATGAAAAGGAAATAGAATGGTTTATGACAAACTACGAATATCATAAAAAGTTAAACATATATATTAAAAGTTTGAACGAATTATATATGAATAATTCGGAATTCTGGGAAATAGATTTTTCATGGGAAGGTTTCAAGTGGATTTCAAACGACGATTTTGAACAAAACATCATTGCATTTAAGCGTATGAACAAAATTGGTGATGAATTAATAGCGGTTATTAATTTTTCTTCTGTTAAAAGACATAATTATTTAATTGGTGTTGAAGAAGGAAATTATATCGAAATTTTCAACTCTGATGAATTGGAATTCGGAGGAACGGGGGCATGCAACAAACGTGTTGTAAAATCATCCGCTGGGAAAATGCACGGCTTTGATTACAATGTATCGCTTACTGTCCCACCGCTTTCCGCATTGTTTCTTAAGAAGGATAAAAAAGTTAATATGAACGAAATGGGAGGTAGAGTATATGAAATTAACTAAAAAAGAATGTGTTGTCATGCTTCTTGCCGGCGGTCAGGGAAGCCGCCTCGGAGCTCTTACCAAGAAAATAGCTAAACCATCAGTGCCGTTTGGAGGAAAGTACAGAATTATTGATTTCACATTGTCAAATTGTGTGAACTCGGGACTTGATACCATAGGTGTTTTAACTCAGTATCAGCCTTTGATTTTAAACTCCTACATAGGTGACGGTAAAAGCTGGGATTTAGACAGAATGTACGGTGGCATTCAAATACTTCCTCCTTATCAGGGGATGGGTGATTCACAGTGGTACTCCGGAACCGCAAACGCAATATTTCAGAATATGGATTACATAAATCAGTATGACCCGGAATATGTGCTGGTTTTATCCGGCGACCACATATACAAGATGGATTATTCCCTCATGATAAAATTTCATAAGGAAAAAAATGCAGACTGCACGATTTCTGTTATAGACGTTCCTCTTAAAGAGGCATCAAGGTTTGGAATACTTAACGCTGACAGCGAAGGCAGAATTATAGATTTTGAGGAAAAGCCAAAGAAGCCGAGAAGTACCAAGGCCTCTATGGGAATATATGTTTTTAACTGGCAAAAGCTCAAAAGCTATCTGAGCTTAGACGACAGCAATCCGGATTCTTCAAAGGATTTCGGAAAGGATGTAATTCCTCTCATGTTAAACTCAGATGAGAAATTATATTCTTATGAGTTCAAAGGATATTGGAAGGATGTAGGAACAATTAATTCATTGTGGGAAGCAAACATGGATTTGTTGGGATGCAACGGCTTTGATTTGTCAGGTGACTGGGTTATATATTCAAGAAATACAGAAATGCCTCCTCAATATCTTAGCGAAGACTGCCGTGTCAGAAACTCCATCGTTTCAGAGGGTGCTGTAATTTATGGGACTGTGGAAAATTCAATAATTTTTTCCGGAGTCAAAATAGGCGAAAATGCGGTTGTCCGCGATTCTGTAATCATGGCAGATGTTGAAATAAAGGAAAACTCAATTATCAATAACTCTATAATAGATGAGATGGTTGTTATAGGACCAAAATTAAAAATAGGTACACCAAAGGACTTAAATTTAGGAATTACAGTCATACCAAGAGAAAGTGTTATAAATTCCATGAAGGAGGAGGAATAATATGAATGCTTTAGGAATTATTTTTTCTGATATGCAGGATTGGAGCATGGCAGAACTTGCATCACATCGTTCAGTTGCAGCCATACCCTTTGGCGGCAGATACAGACTGATAGATTTTCCCCTGTCCAATATGGTTAATTCGGGTATAAATAAGGTGTGCATTATTACAAGAAGTAATTACAGATCCTTAATGGAGCATGTCGGCTCGGGTAAGGACTGGGACTTATCAAGAAAAAATGGCGGGATTCTTATATTTCCTCCATATGCTGTCGGGGAAAACCACGGACTGTTCCACGGCAGACTTGACGCCCTTAAAAGAGTTCTTGATTACATTTCTTCTTCAAAGGAAAAATACGTTATATTATCCGACTGCGATATTATTTACAACATAAACTACAAGGACGTCATAAAGTACCACGAGGAAAACGGGGCGGATATTACAGCTGTATATATTAATACAAGCATAAACAGTACCAACTCAACTCATAAAATAATTTATGGATTTGATAATGATAAAAGAGCAAGTGATATCCTGGTATATCCTGTCACTAACGGAGTTCACGATGTGGGATTAAATACATGGGTTATGAACAAAGATTTTCTGGAATCACTGATACATGATGCAATAGCAAGAAATTATAAGGACTTCAGCTATGATGTGCTTGCAAGAAAGGTTCATTCTCTGAGAATTTACGGTTACGAATATAAGGGGTATCATGCTCACATTGATTCATTGCAGAGCTACTATGACAACAGCATAGGCTTATTAAAAAATGATAATTTGTCAAGGCTGTTTTATTCTAAAACCGGACCGATTTATACTAAGACGAAGGATTCAACCCCTACAAAGTACTGTAATGATTCAAATGTAAAAAATTCATTGATAGCAAGCGGATGTACCATTGAGGGCACAGTTGAAAACAGCATAATATTCAGAAATGTAAAAATAGGTAAAAATACAGTGGTTAAGAATTCGATTATAATGCAGCACGGAGTAATAGGCGAAAACGCTCAGCTCAATTCCATCATAACAGATACATATGTGCATGTAACAAATAACAGGGTACTGCTTGGTTATTCAAATTGTCCGTTCTTTATTAAAAAGAATTCAATAGTATAGGCGGTGTAATTATGAAGAAATTAAAAATTTTATATGCGGCTTCTGAAGCCGCTCCTTTTATAACCACGGGCGGTCTTGGAGAGGTAGCAGGCTCACTTCCCAAAGCATTGAAAGAAAAATACGGCAATAAGACGGACATAAGAATTATAATTCCTCTGTATCAGGAGGTGGCAAACAAGTACAATCTTGAATTTGTGGGAAAAACCACCGTTAATTTAGCATGGAGACAATTATACTGCGGAATATTCAAAAAAGAAATATCAGGTATAACATATTATTTTATAGACAATGAGTATTACTTCAAAAGAAGTGAATGCTACGGTCATTTTGATGACGGTGAAAGATTTGCCTATTTTTCTAAAGCAGTTCTTCACATACTTCCAATAGTTGACTTCATGCCTCACATTATACATTCCAATGACTGGCAGACGTCACTGGTTCCGATTTATTTAAAAACAAGGTACAATCGTGATGAATACAGAAGCATCAGGACTGTGTTTACCATTCACAACATCGAATATCAGGGGAAATATGATCTGAACATAGCCGAGGATGTGTTCGAACTTACAGGTAATGAAAAATCAATAATTGAATACAACAGTTCAATCAATTTGCTGAAGGGCGCATTGGAGACATCCGATATAATAAGCACGGTCAGCGAAAGCTATGCTAAGGAAATATCCGATGATTTCTATGCTCATGGTCTTGCTGCTATTATCAATAGAAATTCTTCAAAAATCAGGGGAATATTGAACGGCATTGACACAGATTTTTACAATCCCGATACTGATAGCGCATTGTTTGAGAACTATAATTCCGAAAATATATCATCTAAATATACCAACAAGCTGAGTCTTCAAGCCATGGCAGGCTTACCTCAGGATACAGAGGTTCCTGTAATTGCAATTATTTCAAGACTGGTTAAGCACAAGGGCTTTGATCTGATAATTGCTGCTATGGAGGAGCTTTTAAAAGAAAGAGTTCAGATAATAGTGCTGGGTAAGGGTGACAGAAATTATGAGCTTTGTTTTAAATCCTTACAGGATAAATATCACGATAAAATCGCCGTAAGAATAGATTTCAACTCAGACCTTGCAAGAAAATTATATGCCGGTGCCGATATTTTCCTCATGCCCTCCATCAGTGAGCCCTGCGGAATAGCACAAATGATTTCGTCAAGATACGGTACGGTTCCTGTCGTACGTGAAACGGGAGGACTTAAGGATTCAATAAAGGATGCAAGCTTAGGAACAGGAAACGGATTCACCTTTTATGAGCAAACTCCTGAAAATCTGGTAAATGCAGTTAAAAGGGCACTTGCGGTGTATAATAATAAAGGTCAGTGGGAAAATTTAGTTAAAACAGTTATGTCGGTTGATTTCAGCTGGAAAAAATCAGCGGAAAAGTACTATGACATGTACAATAATTTGTTAGGAGACGCTTAATGCAGGAAAAAAACATCGAAGCAAAGTATATCAATACACTTATAGATGAAGAAATTTCACGCTACTGGAACATAGATCCCGGCAGCGCAAATTCAATTCAGATTTACAGAGCACTTTCGGTTGTAATAAGAGATATACTTCTGAAAAAGCATAATCAGTTTAAAAGTCTTGTGAATAAAAATGAACAAAAACAGGTTTATTATATGTGTATGGAGTTTTTAGTGGGAAAATCTCTGAGAAACAACCTGTATAACTTGAAAATAGAAAAGGAAACGGAAATTGCTTTAAAGAAATATAATGTTAACTTAAACGAACTATATGCCATAGAAAAGGACCCCGGTCTCGGAAACGGTGGTCTTGGGAGGCTGGCATCCTGCTTTATGGATTCTCTGGCAACTCAGGACTATCCTGCAACAGGATTTTCCATAAAGTATGAGTTTGGTCTGTTCAAGCAAAAAATTATAGACGGATGGCAGACAGAACTGCCGGATGACTGGCTCACAACCTCCGACGTATGGCTTGTCGCAAAGACTGAGGAGCGGGTTATAGTTAAGTTTGACGGTAAAATCAGAGAGGAATGGACCCCTGACGGCTTGGTGATACATCACGATTATCCTACGGAAATTGAAGCTGTGCCCTATGACATGTTCATATCCGGATATGACAGCAATGGGGTGAGCCGGTTACGCCTGTGGGAGTCCAGAAGTCTGAACTCTATAGACATGAATTTATTTTCGCAGGGCGATTACATAAGAGCACTGTCTGAGGATGCCATGGCGGAGGCGATATCAAAGGTACTGTACCCTGCCGATAATCATTATGAGGGGAAAATACTGAGGTTAAAGCAGCAGTATTTCTTAGTTTCGGCATCTGCACAAACGATTATAAAAAAGCATTACAAAAAGTATAAAACTCTGGATAACTTGTATGAAAAGGCTTCAATTCACATAAATGACACTCATCCCGCACTGATTATCCCTGAGCTTATGCGCATCATGATGGACGATTACGGATATTCGTGGGAAAGGGCGTGGTATATCGTTGTTAACACAGTGTCATATACTAACCATACAGTATTGTCCGAGGCTCTGGAAACCTTTGATATAGGCATAGTGAAAACAAAGCTTCCGAGAATTTTTATGATTATATGCGAAATAAACAGACGCTTTTTACAGGAGGCAGGCTATAAATACAATGACTACAGCAAAGCTGAGCAAATGTCCATATTTGGATATGACAAGGTAAACATGGCCAATCTGTGTATAATAGGAAGCCATACGGTCAACGGAGTAGCAAAGCTCCATTCCGAAATATTGAAAAGAACCGTGTTTAAAAAGTTTTATGAATACAGTCCGGATAAATTCATAAATGTTACAAACGGCATAACACACCGAAGGTGGTTAAATCAATCCAACCCGAAACTGAAGGAGCTTATGGACGACCTGATCGGTCCGGATTATACAAAGCATCCTGCAAAGCTTTCGGAATTAAAAAGATATGTGGATGATGATACGGTTTTAAATAAATTAAATGAAATTAAGTATGAAAATAAAAAGCTGCTAGCTGAATTTATTCATAACACATACCAGATATCAGTTGACACAAATTCAATATTTGACATACAGGCAAAAAGGCTGCATGAATATAAGAGACAGCTTCTGAACGTCCTGAGAATAATAAGTCTTATAATTGATATAAACGAAGGAAACACTGCACATATCAAGCCCGAAACATTTATATTCGCAGCCAAGGCAGCACCGGGATATTACAGGGCAAAGGAAATCATACAGCTTATAGTTGCATTGAGTGATTATATAAACAAAACTCCGGCTGTCAAGAAGTATATAAACGTGGTCTTTGTTGAAAATTACTCCGTATCCCTTGCCGAAATAATAATGCCCGCAGGAGAGCTGAGCGAGCAAATTTCTCTGGCAGGCAAGGAAGCAAGCGGAACGGGAAATATGAAATTCATGCTCAACGGAGCTGTGACAATCGGTACATATGATGGTGCCAATGTTGAAATTATCAATCAGGTCGGGGAAGAAAACTTCTTTTTATTCGGCTTAAGAGATTATGAAGTGGAAAGCCTGTGGAAGACAGGATATTCCTCAATACATTATTATCAAAGAAGCTTAAGGTTAAGAAAAATCATAGATTTTTTAAACAAGGGCATTCCGTCAAAATCCTTTGAATCAATAAGTAAGTATCTGTTAGGTGATTCTCAGGTCGGTGATCCCTACATGTGCTTTGCGGATTTTGACAGCTACATGGATGCTCACAGCAATGCATCTTCAATTTATTTCAACGACAAAAGAAGATGGAATCAAATGTCCTTGATAAATATCGCATCAGCAGGAGTTTTTTCTTCGGACAGAACCATAAAAGAGTATGTCGACAATATATGGAATATAAAATCAGTATAATATCATCTGCTGCATTGTTAGGGGGTTAAATGTACATTTTTGACAATCAATCAGAAGCCTTCCGATACCCTCAGGGAGGAATCGGAGAAAACACCGGAATAACCGTTACAATCCACATTAAGAAGGGCTTTACAAGCAATCCGAAAATCCTTATAGAAAAAAGAAAAAATTATGATAAGCATTTCTGTAAGGAGGTTGCTTTAAGCTGGATTGGAACAGAAAATTCTTATGATGTATACAAGGGAATATTTGTGATAGAGGAATACGGTCATTACTACTATTCCTTTATTTTTGATGAAAATAATTCCTCCAAGACTTATGAGCTGCTCGTTCATGCCGGGGATTATAAAACTCCTCAATGGATACAAGGCGGGATGATATATCACATATTTGTTGACAGGTTTCACAGAGAAAAGATATTGAATAAAATTATTGACAGAAAAATCCTCGTAAGAAATGACTGGGGCGGCATACCCAACTATGTACCTGATGAAGAGGTCGGAATCAAAAACAATGATTTTTTCGGCGGTAATATAGACGGAATAATCAGAAAACTGCCCTACCTCAATGAGCTTGGAGTTACAACCATATATTTGTCTCCTATTTTTGAAGCATATTCCAACCATAAATATGATGTCGGCAACTATTTAAAAGTTGACCCCATGTTCGGGGATGAAAAAGCTCTTTCACAATTGTGCAAAGAAGCTGAAAGATACGGTATGGGGGTAATTTTAGACGGAGTGTTCAGCCATACGGGCGATGACAGTCTTTATTTCAATAAATACGGCAGCTATGATAACATAGGAGCATATCAAAGCAGAATGTCACCTTATTACGATTGGTATACCTTCAATGAATGGAACGATGATTACAAATGCTGGTGGGGAATAAAGACTCTGCCTGAGGTTAAAGAAGAAAATAAGGGTTACATCAATTTTATAGCAGGAAAAAACGGGGTTATAAAACACTGGCAGGATATCGGCATCAAAGGGTGGCGCCTGGATGTTGCCGATGAGCTTCCGGACAGCTTCCTTAAGATTTTCAGGACTTCTGTTAAAGCTCACAATCACGATGCCTTCATAGTGGGAGAGGTATGGGAGGATGCTGCCAACAAATTTTCCTACGATAAGCTGAAGGAATATCTCTGCGGACACGAGCTTGATTCCGTAACGAATTATCCTTTAAAGGATGCCATCATACATTATGTAAAAAATAAGGATTGCAGTCTCTTGTATGAAACTATGAACCTCATAATTGAAAAGTACCCTCCTCAGACAGTAACCAGCCTGATGAACATAGTAGGCACACATGATACTGCAAGAATTCTGACTGTTTTAGGAAATGAGACAAGACCCGAAAGCCGTGATGAACGGGCTGTATATAAATTAAATGAGGATGAGCTTAAGAAAGGAATAAGCTTGCTGAAAACAGCAAGTCTGCTGCAATTTACACTTCCCGGCGTGCCCTGCGTCTATTATGGTGACGAAGCCGGAGTTGAAGGCTTTGAAGATCCTTTCAACAGAATGTGCTATCCATGGGGAAATGAAAACCGTGAGATCTTAAATCATTATAAATTTTTATCATCCCTGAGAAAAAATGATGTATTTAAGGAAGGAAGCTACAAATGCATCGTACATGACAAAGATGTATTTGTTTTTGAACGTTATAATCAAAAAAACAAAATTATAATCGCAATCAATCTGTCTGATGAGGAAATAACTTTAAAATTAAAAAGGGGCATGAAGGAATACTGTGCTGAACGTATTAAGAATTCATACACCCTGAAAGCCGGCAAATATTTAATTCTTTTATCTGACTATCTTTAACTCTCCAGGTCCAGTTACCGCCTATGGTTGACGGAGTGTTAATGCGTGCTTCGGACCCTTCATGCAGATAATCCTGAAGCGGAATAATGACAATACCTGCGTTGCTTTTTAAAACGCTCAGTATTATTTCATCCATTATTTCAGCTTCATTTTTTGCGTCAATATTTAATGACTTCAGAACACTTTGTTGTTCTGTGGTGCTTAACTTGTTGTACCATCCCTTCAATGTATCATTGTCATGTGTGCCCGTGTATGCAACGGTGTTTTTTGTGTAATTTGAAGGCAGATGAGGGTTACCGGGATTTCCGTCAAATGCAAATTGCAATACACCCATACCAGGAAAATCAAACTCTTCCTTTAATTTAATTACATCATCTGTAATAGTTCCTAAGTCCTCTGCGATGATTCTCAAGCTGTCTGTATTTTTCAGCACCTCAGTAAAAAGCTCTCTCCCACAGGCAGGAAGCCATTCGCCCTTTATTGCATTTTCAGAGCCGCAGGGTACTGCCCAGTATTCGTCAAAGCCGCGGAAATGATCAATCCTTACCACATCATACAGTCTCAGCGACCATTTTATTCTGTTTATCCACCATTCGTAGGAATTTTCTTTGAGATATCCCCAGTCGTACACAGGATTTCCCCAAAGCTGCCCCTCCGAAGAAAAATAATCAGGAGGAACTCCCGCAACCATCGTAAATTTCCCGGACTCATCCGTAGTAAATAATTTTCTGTCAGCCCAGGCTTCTACACTGTCTTCGGCAACATAAATAGGCATATCTCCTATGATGGAAATGCCTTTTAAATTTGCGTATTCCTTCAATTTAAAATACTGCTCATAGAATAAATACTGCAAAAACACCCAAAAGTCAATTTCATGCCGCAGCCCTTCTTCTTCCTCTGCAAGTGTTTCAGCATCTTTGTTTTTAATGAGCTCATCCCATTTATACCACGGCTGCTGATTATTTTTGTATTTTAACGCCATAAAAAACGCATAATCATTAACCCATTTGTTTTCAGTCTTAAACCTCGATATTGCTTCGCGATATTTATCTGCCGAATTTTCATACAGCTTAAAAAGTATTTTGTATCTGTGATTAAACTGTTTTTCGTAATCCACAAAATCTTCATCAGAGTTTAAGGATTCGCAGTCAGCAGAGCTTATTAATCCTTCCTCCACCAGCATTTCCAGATCTATGTAGTATGGATTTCCCGCATACACAGAAAATGCAGAATAGGGCGAATCACCGAAAGAAACAGGTCCCAAGGGAAGCACCTGCCAGTATTTCTGTACTGATGAAATTAAAAAATCTATGAATTCATACGCTGCTTTGCCAAAGGTGCCTATTCCGTATTTAGAAGGAAGAGCGCTTACGGGCAGCAATACTCCTGATTTCTTATTAAGCATGGATTCTCCTTACCGGATTTATAAAATAATGAAAAGGAGACAGTCAAAAAGAACCGTCCCCTCTGTCCGTTTATAGGTATTTTTTCAGTGTTTCTACTTTGTCTGTCTGCTCCCATGGGAGATTTAAATCGTCTCTTCCGAAATGTCCGTAAGCAGCAACCTGCTTGTAAATAGGTCTTCTCAAGTTGAATTTCTCGATTATTGAAGCGGGTCTTAAGTCAAAGTTTTCAATTATTGCCTGCTCTATTTTTTCATTGTCTATTTTGTTTGTACCAAATGTTTCAACCATTATTGAAACAGGTTTTGCAACTCCTATGGCATAAGCAAGCTCAACCTCGCATTTGTCGGCTAAGCCGGCAGCAACGATGTTTTTGGCAATGTGTCTTGCAGCATATGCAGCCGAACGGTCAACCTTTGTGGGATCCTTTCCGGAGAATGCTCCGCCGCCGTGTCTTGCGTATCCGCCGTAGGTATCAACTATAATCTTTCTTCCTGTCAAGCCGGAATCTCCCTGAGGCCCTCCGATAACGAATCTGCCTGTGGGGTTAACAAAATATTTTGTGTTTTCATCTAAGAGTTCTGTCGGAACAGTTGTTTTAACAACGTATTCTATCAGATCCTTTTCGATTGTCTTTCTGTCAACCTCAGGATTATGCTGTGTGGAAATTACAATTGTGTCAATTCTTACAGGCTTATTGTCATGATACTCTACCGTAACCTGAGTCTTGCCGTCAGGTCTTAAATAATTAACAGTCTTATTTTTTCTTACTTCTGTCAATTTCAGCGCCAGCTTGTGAGCCAGTGATATTGGCATAGGCATGAGCTCAGGTGTTTCATTGCATGCATATCCAAACATCATACCCTGATCTCCGGCACCAATCATGTCATTTGCATCAAGGTTGTCTTTTTTATATTCATCTGCTTCGTTGACACCCATTGCAATATCCTGTGACTGCTCTTCAATTGAAGTAAATACAGCACATGTTTTAAAATCAAAGCCATACTCTGCGTTGTCATATCCTATATCTTTTACAGTGTTTCTTACAATTTTAGGAATATCAATATAGCAGTTTGTGCTTATTTCTCCTGCCACCAGCACAAAACCTGTCTTAGTAACAGTTTCGCACGCAACTCTTCCATTTGGATCCTGCTCCATTATAGCATCCAAAATACCGTCTGAAATCTGATCACACATTTTGTCAGGATGACCTTCGGTAACCGATTCAGATGTAAATAACCATTTTTTCATATCTTTTCCTTTCTTTATCATAAACTTTATTTTAAACTGATACAAAAAATTAATAAACCTCTTCCGAAGAAGAGGTACACGTCAATATATTGCCGCCTCATCTTCCGGAATTACCCGCGGGAATTAGCACCTTGATTTAACAGGCTGCCGGGTTTCATTGGGCCTCGTCCCTCCACCACTCTTGATAAGGATTATTTTTCATCATAATAGCACATACTTTTTTTGTTGTCAACATTATTATTTTATTAACAATAATTACAATAATTAACATATGAATTTAAGGAACAAAGTCTTTATGATTTCCGTCTATACTATAGTTGTCGACTGTTATTTTTGCAGAAACAGTATTGTAATGTTTTTTAAATCAATATATGATACAATAAATACAACAGCGTTTAATTTTATGATTGAAAGGAATGATATATTTGAGTATTAAAAAAATAGCAGCATTTTCCTTGGGTCTTGCATTAATGTTTAACTCTACCGCATACGGTAATTCACTCTACAATGTTTACGACCTTACGAGGCAGACAAGGTTATCCACAGGGGTTACCCATGAAAATATTGAAAGATATACTTCAATCGGATGGATGAATATTAATGTTGTCAGAGCCGATTTGACAGACAGATATACGAATGTTGAACCAATCACCAATGAAAACGGAGTATCCAATCGTGCACCATTGAGTGCCATGATTAAATCCTCAGGTGCTATCGCGGGAGTAAACGGTGACTTTTTCTATATGGGGGATCCCACATATACATACGGAGCACTTATTAAGGACGGAAAATTAATAACCTCACCTCTTCCGTACAGCTATGGCTATCCCACAGTTTCAAAGCTTTTGAACGGTGATTTAAACATTTCCGTGTGGAATCCCAAGATTACATTGTATGCTGCGGATTCAACCGCATTTGATATAACGGTATTTAACAAAACATCATCACTGGAATGGGGAGCTACAATTTTAACGTCGGACTGGAGCAAAACCTCACCGGGATTTCAGAACAAAGATATAGTTGAAGTTATTGTAGAAAACAATACTGTTACAGAGGTCAGAAAAAATCAGCCATCTGTAGTAATCCCCCGTGACGGATACGTTATAGCAAGCACTAATGCAACAACTATTGAACAATTACAGCAATCATTTATTCCGGGACAGCCGGTATCCCTAGACATAGAGCTTGATTTCAGCCCGGATCAGGTTGATTGGTCCTACGGTGCCTTAAATTACCTTGTTAAAAACGGTCAGTTGAACGATTTAAGCGATGAGGTTTTAGGCTCACACCCGAGAACCGCAATCGGCTTTAACAGAGATAATACCGAAATGATAATGGTTACAATTGACGGAAGAAATAAAGACTACACCGGTGTTAAGCAAACCGAGCTTGCGGAAATTATGATGAGCCTCGGTGCTTATAACGCGGTGAACATGGACGGAGGCGGCTCCACCACTATGGGAGTGGACTTTCTGAAAAATTCAAATGTTACTATTGTCAATATTCCTTCTGACGGCAGGGAAAGAAAGATTGCATCAGGTGTCGGAGTATTTAATACGTCTCCGGATAGTGACATGGTAAATAAAGTTGAAATAATACCGGAGCACGAATCAATATTTAATAATACTGAAACGAATTTGAGCCTTAAATTCTACAACGAATATTTCACACCACTGGAGGTAAGTCCATCAGATATAAGATATAACGTATCTCCCGAGGGCTCAGGAAAGGTAATAAACAATGTATTCTTTCCCACAAAACCGGGAAAAGTTGTCATTACCGCATCTGTAGACGGAGCTGTGGGTGAGGTTCAGATAAATGTACTGGATAAGCCTGCGGCACTTAAGTTTAATGATGAAATGCTGGTTATGGGCTTTGAAGAGCAGCATGAGATAGGAAGCGTCTTAGGTGTGGATAAGGATGGAAATTCTGCATATATACCTTCAAAATATCTGTCCTATTCATATAGAAACAGAGTGGGAAGTGTTGAAAACGGAATATTCACTTCCGGAGATGTAAGCAATATAGGTGCCATAACCGCTTCATTTGAGGGTGCGGTTAAGAACATAATCGTAAAGGTTGGCTACAGATATAAAACTCTGAATCGTTTTGAGGATTTAAGTGATCTTAAATTAAATCTATATCCCGAGGGCTCTAAAGGCAACATATCCGTAACAAATGATTTCGTGAAAGAGGGCTCAGGTGCAATTAAGCTGGATTATGATTTTACAGCTATGACGGATCAAAGCATCGCATTTATTGAATTCGGAAAGGACCAGGAGGGCATCAGACTTGAGGATAAGCCGAAGGCAATCGGAATGTGGGTTTACGGTGACAGCAAAAAACATTGGCTGAGAACAAGAATCACCGATGCTTACAATAATCAGATTAAGCTTACATTTGCTGACGAGGTTGACTGGACAGGATGGAAATGGGTTGAAGCGCAGATACCTGAAGGAACAGCGTATCCTGTTACATTAAAAAATATATATCTCGCTGAAATAAATGAAACAAGGAAGGATACGGGAACCATCTACATTGATAATTTAAGAATAATGTATGAGCCCAACGACAAGGAATTAGGTCTTCGTGAGGAATCGGTATTTGTTGATTCAATGAAGGCTGATAAAATTTCTGATTTTACGGAAAAGCTGATTATTTCCGACGGTAAAAGTGAAATAGTTAAGAATAACGGAAATATAATTTCCTTTGATGTCATAATTTCTAACGGATCAATGAGTGCAAGCAACACGACAATGTGGAACAACATTAAAAGCCTGGTAAACTACAAGGACAAAATTTTGGTTCTTTCATTAAACAACAGTCCTGACAGCATCATAGATGAAAGAGAAGTAAAAATACTCAAGGATATTTTAGAAAAGGCATCCTCTGACAATCAGGTGTTTGTGGTTTACAAGGACAGTCAGGAAAATACATTTATTGAAAAGGGCATAAGATATATTTCCTACGATGATAGCATAGAAATAGCTGATACGACTTCGGGTATAAAATATAAAAATTAATTGTTAAACAGATTCAATTTGGGTATAAATGTTAATATAATCGAAATAATATTTTATACTTTCGGAGGAAGTTATGTGGAAAGAGTTTAAGGAATTTGCGTTCAAAGGAAATGTTCTGGATTTAGCTGTCGGTGTTATAATGGGTGGTGCCTTCGGTAAAATCGTAACATCGGTGGTTAATGATTTGATAATGCCTTTGCTTGGGTTTTTCATGGCAGGCATGGATTTTAAATCTATGAAATATGTTATGAGTCCTGCGATAATGGAGGGTGAAACAATAATTAAGCCTGAAGCTGCAATAATGTACGGTAACTTCATACAAAATGTAGTTGATTTCCTGATTGTCGCAGTATCAATATTCATTTTTATAAAAATAATAAACAATTCAAAAAATAAATTTATAAAGCAGCAGGCAGCAGAGCCAGCTCCCGAAGAAC
>JAEWOJ010000079.1 GCA_023399815.1 Pseudomonadota bacterium
GCTTCCGGGCGCATGTACGGGAACAGCAGCACGTCGCGGATCGAGGCCGAATCCGTGAACAGCATCACAAGCCGGTCGATGCCGACGCCCAGGCCGCCCGTGGGCGGCAGGCCGACCTCCAGCGCGCGGATGTAGTCGGCGTCGTAGTGCATGGCCTCGTCGTCGCCACCGTCCTTGGCCTCGACCTGGGCGCGGAAGCGCGCGGCCTGGTCCTCCGGGTCGTTCAACTCGGAGAAGCCGTTGGCCAGTTCCTTGCCGTTGATGAACAGCTCGAAGCGGTCGGTATAGCCCGGCTCGCTGTCGCTGGCGCGGGCCAGCGGCGAGACCTCGACCGGGTGGTCGGTGATGAAGGTCGGCTGCACCAGTTTGTCCTCCACCGTCGCCTCGAAGATCTCCAGCAGCAGCTTGCCCCAGCCGTACGACGGCTTGACCCGGATCTTCAGCCGCTCGCAGTGGCGCAGCAGCGCGTCGCGGTCGGTGCAGTCGGCAGCGCTGATCTCCGGGTTGTAGTGGCGCACCGCCTCGTCCATGCGCCAGCGGCGGAAGGCCGGGCCGAGGTCGATCTTCGCCCCGTCCCACTCCACCTCGGTGGTGCCCAGCACCTGCCGCGCCACGTCGCGGATCACGCCCTCGGTCAGGTCCATCACTTCGTTGTACGTGGCGTAGGCCTCGTACAGCTCCATCATCGTGAACTCGGGGTTGTGGCGGGTGCTCACGCCCTCGTTGCGGAAATTGCGGTTGATCTCGTACACGCGCTCCAGGCCGCCGACCACCAGCCGCTTGAGGTACAGCTCCGGCGCCACGCGCAGGTACAGGTCCAGGTCCAGCGCGTTGTGGTGGGTGGTGAATGGTTTTGCGGTGGCGCCGCCGGGGATGTAATGCATCATCGGCGTCTCGACTTCGAGGAAGTCGCGCGCGTCCAGCCAGGCGCGCATCGCGCGGATGATCCTGGAGCGCTTGATGAACACCTCGCGCGACTCCGGCGTCACGATCAGGTCGACGTAGCGCTGGCGGTAGCGCTGCTCGACGTCGGCCAGGCCGTGCCACTTGTCCGGCAGCGGGCGCAGCGACTTGGTCAGCAGGCGGAGCGCCGTGGCCTTGACCGACAGCTCGCCGGTCTTGGTACGGGTCAGGCCGCCCTCGACGGCGATGATGTCGCCCACGTCCCAGCCCTTGAACGCGGCATAGGCCTCGTCCAGCGCGGTGGCCTGCAGGAACAGCTGGATGCGGCCGGACTCGTCCTGGATCTGCGCGAAGCTGGCCTTGCCCATCACCCGCTTGGCCATCAGCCGGCCGGCCATCTTCACCGTGCGGCCGGAGGCTTCCAGCGCCTCGGCGCTCCACTGCTCCTTCTTTTCGCCATCCTTGCCGTCGAACTCCTCCAGCAACGCGCCGGCAAAGTGCTCGCGGCGGAAGTCGTTGGGGAAGGCGATGCCCTGCTCGCGCAGCGCCTTGAGTTTGCCGCGGCGCTCGGCGATCAGGCTGTTCTCGTCGGCGGGCGTGGGCGTGGCGGTCTGGTCGGTCATGGCGGTGATTTCAAGATACGTGGGGAGTTTTCTGCAGGAGCCCTGCAGGAGCGACGCCAGTCGCGAGGGGCATTACCGGGAAAGCCTCATCGCGACTGGCGTCGCTCCTACAGTCACTCCCACAAGGAGCAACATCGACGCTCAGGCGTCGATGCGTTTGGAACCGGCTTCCAGGCCGGACTTGAGGCTGGCCTCGACGAACTCGTCCAGGTCGCCGTCCAGCACCTTCTGCGTGTCGCTGCGCTCGATGCCGGTGCGCAGGTCCTTGATGCGGCTCTGGTCGAGCACGTAGTTGCGGATCTGGCTGCCCCAGCCGATGTCGGACTTGGTGGCTTCCACCGCATCCTTCTCGGCGTTGCGCTTCTGGATTTCCAGCTCGTACAGCTTGGCCGCCAGCATCTTCATCGCGCGGTCGCGGTTGGCATGCTGGCTGCGCTCGGTCTGGCAGGCCACGACCGTATTGGTCGGCACGTGGGTGATGCGCACGGCCGATTCGGTCTTGTTGACGTGCTGGCCGCCGGCGCCCGAGGAACGGTACACGTCGGTCCTGAGGTCGGCCGGGTTGATGGTGATGTCGATGTTGTCGTCCACTTCCGGCGACACGAACACCGAGGTGAAGCTGGTGTGGCGGCGGTTGTCCGAGTCGAACGGGCTTTTGCGCACCAGGCGGTGCACGCCGATCTCGGTCTTCAGCCAGCCATAGGCGAAGTCGCCTTCGACGCGGAAGGTCGCCGACTTGATGCCGGCCACTTCGCCGCCGGAGACTTCCAGCAGTTCGGTCTTCCAGCCGCGGCTCTCGGCCCAGCGCAGGTACATGCGCAGCAGGATCTCGGCCCAGTCCTGGGCCTCGGTGCCGCCGGCGCCGGCCTGGATGTCGACGAAGGCGTTGGCCGAGTCCATCTGCCCGGAGAACATGCGCTGGAATTCCAGCTTCTCGATCTGGCCCTGGTAGCGGTCCAGGTCGGCGACCACGGCCAGCGCGGTGTCCTCGTCCTGCTCGCTCTCGGCCAGGTCCAGCAGCTCGCCGCATTCGGTCATGCCGTCGAGCACGGTGGCGATGCCGACCACGGTCTTCTCCAGGCTGGCGCGTTCGCGGCCCAGGTTCTGCGCGTATTCGGCGTTGTTCCAGACGTCGGGGCTTTCCAGCTCCCGGGTTACTTCCTCAAGACGCTCTTTCTTGGCGTCGTAGTCAAAGATACCCCCTGAGCGAGAGCACGCGATCGGTCAGATCGGCGATTCGCTGGCGGATGGGATTCAGTTCGATCATGGTCGGTCCATGCAGATGCAGACAAGCTGGCGATTCTAGCATTGCGCATCGATGTCGTCGGCGATGCAAGAACCGGGCCGGGCTCCCGCGGAATGGCCCGCGCATCCAGTTAGAATCCCGGCCAGCCGTGCCCCCGCGCGGCCCTTTCAACCGATCAAGGACTCTCGCTTGAATACACGCCCCGCCCGCCTGTTCGTAGCCCTTTCCCTCACCCTGGCGCTGGCCGCCTGCCAGAAGCTGGGAAGCGGCGGCGACACTGCCCCCAGCCTCGCCGTCGGCGACAGCGTCTCCGGTGAAATCACCTCCTCCAGCCGCCTGAACTACAACGACGGCAGCCGCCACCAGGGCTACCGGATCGCCCTGAAGAGCGGGCAGGCCGTCGCGCTGGAGCTGGGCGGCTCGCTCAACGGCCAGCTGTCGGTATTCGACGGCCAGAGCCTGCTGGCCACCGCCGCCTCGCCCGGCCACGAGGGCGAAGCCGGGTCCGGCAACGTCAGCCTGGCGTTCAAGGCGCCGAAGGACGGCACCTACCTGGTGGCGGTGAACAGCGCCGGCTCGGATGCGTTCGGCCCGTTCAAGCTCAAGAGCAGCGCCGTCACCCCGTACGACGGCAAGCCGCTGGGCGCCGGCAGCGAGGCCATCGACTGGCTGATGGGCGAGAAGCAGGACTACACGCTCAAGGTCGACAAGGCCGGCATCTACACCATCGCCATGCAGTCGAGCGCGCTCGATTCCTACCTGCACCTGGTCGGCCGCAACGTCGACATCGAGGACGACGACAGCGGCAACAACCTCAATGCCCGCATCCGCGCCTACCTGGAACCGGGCGACTACACCATCGGCGCCTCGTCGGTGAACGGCAGCACCGGCTCGTTCAAGTTGAACGTGACGCTGACCCCGGTCGACAAGGACCTGGTCATCCGCGACGGCAGCGCCCTGACCATCGGCCAGACCGCGCAGGGCATGGTCGATTCGCGCGGCCGCCGCAGCTTCGTGCTCGACCTCGACCGCGCGCGCCACCTCCAGTTCGACGCCATCGCCGACAACTTCGACGCGGTGCTGCGCGTCAGCGGCCCGGGCGTGGACGCCGAGGACGACGACGGCGGCAACGGCACCAACGCGCGCCTGGGCCTGCACCTGGGGCCGGGCCGCTACAGCGTGGTCGTCTCCAGCTTCGGCAGCCAGCAGGGCGTGTTCGAGCTGGAAACCGCCGACCTCGGCAACGACGTGGCCGCCCCGGCCAACAGCAACCGCAAGGAGGCCGCCGACGCGGCGGCCGAAGCCACCGCGGTGGAGAACTGACTGATCGCCTCCGCCGGCGGGGATGCGCCCGCCGGCCGGAGGATCGCCACCCGGGCTCCACGCTTCCCTGTCCGTCCGCGCGCGCCGCGTGCCGTGGCGTGCCCGGCTCCCCCTGTTCCAGACCAAGGAAAAATCCAACGTGAAGCGACTTGCAGCAGGATTGCTGGCCCTCGCCATCGCCGCCGGCCTGAATTCCCCCGTCCATGCCGCCCCCGCCGCCCGTCCGCTCGCCAGCAATGGCGAGGTCGCCGGCGAAATCACTTCCGCCACCGCGCTGAACTACAGCGACGGCAGCCGCAGCCAGCTGTTCAGCCTGCAACTGGCCGCCGGCCAGGCGGTGTCGCTGAAGCTCGAGGGCCCGTTGAAGGGCAGCCTCGCCGTGTTCCACCGCGACCTGCTGGTCGGCCGCTCCGGCGCCGGATGCGACTGCACCGACGGCGCCCAGCTCAGCGTGCGCGCCGACAAGGCCGGCCAGTACCTGGTCGCGGTCAGCGGCGCCGACGCCAATGCCTACGGCCCGTTCCAGCTGACCGCCACGCCGATCACCGCCTACGACGGCAAGCCGCTGACCGCCGGCAAGCGCATCACCGACTGGCTGGTCGATTCGCGCCAGACCTACACGCTGCAGGTCGACAAGCCGGGCCTGTACACCATCGACCTGGAATCGGACGCGTTCGACACCCGCCTGGAACTGAGCGGCAACGGCCTGGAGTTGGAAGACGACGACGGCGGCAACCGCACCAACTCGCGCCTGGTCGCGCCGCTGCAGCCGGGCCGCTACACCCTCGCCGCCAATGCCTTCTCGCAGAGTGGCGGTGCGTTCTACCTGGGCGTGGAGCAGGCCGACTTCCCCGAGGGGCTGGTGTTCGAGGACGGCGGCGCGCTGCCGATCGACGACATGGCCAGCGGCTTCGTCGGCGCCGACGCCACCCGCAGCTTCGTGTTCTCCCTGCCCGACCGCCGCCGCGTGCAGTTCGACGCCAGCAGCCGCGACATCGATCCCTACCTGACCGTGCAGGGCATGGACATCACGCTCAGCGACGACGACGGCGGCAGCGGCGTCAACGCACGCCTGTCGCAGGTGCTCGACCCGGGCGAGTACAACGTCTCGGTGCGCTCGGTGAACGGCCGCGGCGGCGTCTTCCAGATCGCCACCAGCACCGCACCGGCGCCCGATGGCCCGACCCGCCCGGTCCTGGCCCTCGGCCGCGAGACCAGCGGCCAGTTGGTCCCCGGCTCGCGCAGCCTCTACACGCTCGACATCCCGCGCAAGGGCCGCTATGTCATCGCCATGACCGGCAGCAACGGGCTGGACGGCATGGTCACCCTGATGCGCGACGGCCAGGAAGTGGCCGCGCAGGACGACAGCGACACCAGCCTGGACCCGCTGCTGGACGTCGAGCTGGAAGCCGGCCGCTACGTGCTGATGGCGCACAGCATCGACCCGTCCGCCAGCGGCGCCTACCGGCTGCTGGTCCGCCGCAGGTAAGCGTCGCGGCACGTCCCGGGAAGCCGGCTGGCAACGGCCGGCTCTTCTTCATACGGAGAGGCCGCCATGCCGGCGGCCATTGCGAGGAACACCATGGCCTCCGTGCGTTTCCTGTTCTGCGCAGCCTTCCTGTGCGCGCCCGCGCTGGCGGCCGATGCCCACCCGGGAATGGAGTTCTCCCATCACGACTGGCAACTGGTCTGCGACAACACCCGCACCTGCCGCGCCGCCGGCTATGCGCCGGACTACGGCGAGGACGGCGCCAGCGTGCTGCTGACCCGCGCTGCCGGCCCCGGACAACCGGTGGCCGGCGAACTGCAGGTGGCCGATGACGGCGAACCAGCGCCCGCCGGCGACCTGCGCCTGCTGATCGACGAGCGCGACCTCGGTGCCCTGGCCGATCCCGGCACGCAGGGCAGCCATCCGCTTTCCCGCGGGCAACTGGCCGCGCTGCTGGCGGCGCTGCTCCGCGACAGCGACATCCAGGTCGCCGACCGCAAGGGCAGGCGCTGGGCCCTGTCCGATCAGGGCGCGGCGGCGGTGCTGCTGAAGATGGACGACTACCAGGGCCGGCTGGATACGCCGGGCGCCCTGGTCCGCAAGGGCAGGCGCGCCGAAGCCTCGGTCCTGCCCGCGCTGCCGGTCCCGGTGGTGGTCGTCGCGAAGGTGCTGCCGACGCGCCCGGACGACACCGCGCTGGGACGGTCGCCCGCCTTGCGGGCGGCCCTGCGCGCCGCGCTGGATGCCGACCCCGGCGAGTGCGACCGCTTCGACGAATCCGCCGACGTGCCGTTGCAGGTCGAACGGCTCGACGCCCACCGGCTCCTGGTCTCGGCGCCCTGCTGGATGGGCGCCTACAACAGCGGCGATGCCTATGGGGTCAGCAACGACCGGCCGCCGTTCGCGCCGCGGCTGGTGACCTACGACGGCACCGGCCATGACGCCGGCGAGATCGTCGCCAGCCAGAAGGGGCGCGGCTTGGGCGACTGCTGGGGGCATTCGAGCTGGCACTGGAACGGCGAGGCGTTCGTGCCGACGTCCAGCTACCAGACCGGCATGTGCCGGGGCATGCCCGGCGGCTTCTGGGAACTGCCGCGGCTTGTCGGCGAGGTACGTCGCGGCGGCGACTGAGCGGAACCCCCTCCCGCCCTACTCCACGCCGCCGCGCGCGCGCAGCCCGGCCCGGTAGCGGCGGCTGCAGGGCAGCACCGTGGCGTCGCGCAGGTGGACGCGGGCGTCGCCGCTGTCCAGCGGCTCGATCGAAGCCAGCTGCGCCAGGTTGACGATGTAGCTGCGGTGGATTCGCACGAAGCGCTCCGGGTCGAGCCGCGCCTCGATGCCGGCGATGGTGCTGCGCAGCGGGTAGTCGTGGCCGCGTACCCGCAGGTTGACGTAGTTGCCGGCCGCCTGCAGCCATTCGATGTCGACGGCGGCGACCAGGAACTCGCGGCCGAGCTTGCGTACCAGGAAGCGCTCGGGGCGCTCCACGGGTTCCACGGGCGGGCCTTCGTCGGGCAACGACAACAGCATCGCCTCGCCCTGCAGGCGGCGCAGCAACAGGCGGTAAGCCTCGATGGTCAGCACCATGCCGGCGTAGGAGCGCACGTCCTTCAGGTATTCGTAGCCGAACTCGCGCCACCACGATCCGAAATCGTAGCTGTCCCCGACACTGGCGTAGGCCAGCTTGCGGATCGCGACCATCCCGGCCACGTGCAGGACCGACCAGGCCAGGCTGCCCAGCAGGTGCAACGGCAACAGTCGCCGCCAGTCATCCAGATGCAACGGGAAGCGCCGGGTGAACCAGACCACTGCCGGCACCAACGCCAGCGCCGCCACGGCGGAGCTGGTTTCCCATACTGCCGGCTGCCAGGCGCTGAAATCCAGATGCTCCCGGCGCACGTCCATGTTCACGGTAATGCTGTTGGCCAGTGCGCCGACGAGGTACTGGGCCACCCAGAATCCGATCTCGATGGAACGTCGCCACGGCTGGTAGCGCTGGTAGAGGGTCGGGGGCGTCGGATCCATCCGCGCATTGTAGGGGCGGGCCCGATCGCGCTGTCCCCGGCTCGTCCCTGGGTTCCGCGGCTCGTCCCAGACCCGCATCGCACGGTCACTCCGGGATGGAAGGACGGTACGAGGACGCGAACGCTGGCGACAATCCCGCTACCGGCCCTGCCGCATGCAACGCCGCCACGACATCGACGCCCTGCGCGTCATCGCCTTCTCCCTGCTGATCCTCTACCACTCGGCGATGGTCTATGTGGCCGACTGGGACTTCCACATCAAGAGCACGTACCAGGCCGAATGGCTGCAATACCCAATGATCGCGCTGAATCGCTGGCGGATGCCGTTGCTGTTCATGATCTCCGGCATCGCCCTCGGCCTGGCGGGAATCGAAGGCCGCCGATGGCGTTTCGCCGGGGCGCGCAGCCTGCGCCTGTTGCTGCCGCTGGCGTTCGGCATGCTGGTGGTGGTGCCGCCGCAGACCTTCTTCCAGATCATTGCGCAGCATGGCTACACCGGCAGCTTCGCGCACTTCTACGCGCTCTACCTCACCCACGGACTCTGCCGCGCCGGCCAATGCATGCTTACGCCGACCTGGAACCACCTGTGGTACCTGGCCTACCTGTTGCCCTATACCCTGCTGTTGCTGGCGGCGGTTCCACTGCTGCGATGGTTGCGGGAACGGCTGGGGAATGCGGAGCCCGTGCGGCTGTCGGCCCTTCTGCTGCTGGCGCTGCCGATCCTCTGGCTGCTTGGCGTCCGCCTCTGGCTCGCCCCGCGTTTCGAGGAAACCCACGCCCTGTTCGATGACTGGGCCGTCCATGCCGAATCGCTGCCGCTGTTCCTGCTGGGCTACGTGCTGGCGACCCGCGCAGGGTTCTGGAACTGGGCGCGCCGGCTGCGCTGGCGAACGCTGGCGGCGGCAGTGGTGGCGATCGGCGTGGAACTGGGCCTGCGCTGGCTCGGCCATCACCCGCCTGCCGGGCCGATGCCGGAATGGGCACTGCACGTCCCGTGGTACACGATCGAGCGCATCGCCCGCGTCACCTACACATGGATGGCGCTGCTGGCGATCCTCGGCTGGGGCCGCGCCCTGCTCGACCGTCCGCTGCGCTGGCTGCCCTATTGCAGCGAGGCGGTGTTCTCCTGGTACATCCTGCACCAGACCCTGATCGTCGCCCTCGCCTATTGGTTGATCCCGTTGCGGCTGGGTGCGGGCATCGAAGCAGTGCTGGTGGTGGCAGGCACGATCGCCGGTTGCCTGCTGCTGCACGAAGCGCTGATCCGCCGCATCGGCCGGCTGCGGCCATTGTTCGGACTCAAGCGGCAGCCGCAGGCACCGGCCATGCCCCTGCCCGGAACCGGGGTGGCCGACACGCGGCCCTGAGCGCAACGGCCGGGCTGCGCCGCCGATGGCAGCGGCGCAGCCGGCCTAGGCCGGCAGGCAGTGCTCGACGATCAGCTGGATCGCAGCGCCGCCCCGGTAGTCGTCGCCGACCAGGCGATAGGCCAGGTGCACGTGGCGGCCCGGATCGTTGCCGGTCCAGCCGCCGAAGTGGATGGCGTTGAGCGGCGCGGCCATGCCCGGCAGGCGCAGTTCCAGTTTCAGGTGGCGCTCTTTCAGCACGCGCCACTTCACGACCTCGAAGTGGCCGTCGAACAGCGGCTCGGGAAAGCCCTGCCCCCACGGCCCGGCAAGGCGCAGCGCCTCGGCGTGGCGGAAGTCGAGCTCGGCCGCGGACAGTTCGCCGTCGCTGAGCAGCTGCTGCTGCAGCAGCGCCGGGTCCAGCGTCGCCGTCACCTGTCGCTCGAACGCGCTGCGGAAGGCGTCCAGGCGTTCCAGCGGCAGGCTCATGCCCGCCGCCATCGCGTGCCCGCCGAATTTATCGATCAGTCCGGGATGGCGCGCATCGACGGCCGCCAGCGCGTCGCGGATGTGGAAGCCGGGAATCGAGCGCGCCGAACCGCGCAGCGCCTGCGCGCCCGGTTCGGCCGGGGCGAAGGCGATCACCGGGCGGTGCAGGCGGTCCTTCATCTTCGAGGCGACCAGCCCGACCACGCCGGGGTGCCATTGCGCGTCGAACAGGCAGGCCGCGACCGGGCGCTGGCCGTCGTCGGCCAGCAAGGCGCGCGACACCGCCGCCTCGGCATCGTCGGTCATCAGCTGCTGCACCGCGCGGCGCTCGGCGTTGATCTCTTCCAGCAGCGCGGCGATCTCGCGCGCCTGCGCGGCATCCTCGGTGAGCAGCAGCTCGATGCCCAGCGCCATGTCCTCCAGGCGGCCGGCGGCGTTCAGGCGCGGCCCCAGCGCGAAGCCGATGTCGCTGGCGGTGAGCCGGCGCGCGTCGCGGCCGCTGGCCTCGATCAGGGCGCGCAGCCCGACGCAGCTCTTGCCGGCGCGCAGGCGGCGCAGGCCGGCGGCGACCAGGGCGCGGTTGTTGTCGTCCAGCGCGACGAGGTCGGCGACGGTGCCGACCGCAACGAGGTCGAGCAGCGACGCCAGATCGGGACGCGCTTGTTGAGAAGTGCGGCCATGGATGGCCGCATCTTGATTTTCGCGATCGGGATGATCGCCATAAAGCTTTCGCCGCAACGCCATCAGCACGTAGAAGATGACGCCGACGCCGGCCAGCGCCTTGCTCGGGAAAGCGTCGCCATCGAGGTTGGGATCGACGATGGCGTCGGCCGCCGGCAACCGTTCGCCGGGCAGGTGGTGGTCGGTCACCAGCACCTGCCAGCCCAGCGCCTTGGCCGCGGCGACGCCGGCATGGCAGGCGATGCCGTGGTCCACCGTGACCAGCAGGTCCGGCTGCAGCGCCGCCAGTTCGGCCACCAGCGACGGCGACAGGCCATAGCCATGCACCATGCGGTTGGGCACCGCGTGCACCACGTCGCGCGCGCCGAGCAGGCGCAGGCCGCGCACGCCCACCGCGCAGGCGGTGGCGCCGTCGCAGTCGAAGTCGCCGACGACCAGGATGCGCCTGCCGCCGGCGATCGCGGCGGCCAGCAGCTCCACCGCGGCCGCCATGCCGCCCAGCAGCTCCGGCGCGTGCAGCTGCGCCAGCTTCGGCTGCGCCTGTTCCGGCGAACGCGCGCCGCGCGCGGCATAGATGCGGCGCAGCAGCGGCAGGGTGTCCTCGTCCCAGTGCCCGCCCTCGGCGACCTCGCGGCGGACGATCTTCAGCGCATCACGCATCGTACAGGGCCGCCAGCGGCTTCTTCCAGAAATGCCAGCGCTGGCCGCGATGGATGCGGTAGCGCGTGCCGTCCTCGAAATCGAGCAGCAGTTCGCGCAGTTCGCCGCGGGCGATGGCGTCGAGCAGCGGCGCGATGGCGTCGCGGGTGAGCTGTTCCAGCGAACGCAGCTGGCGCAGGTCCACCAGCGCATCGACGGCCTGTTCGCCTTCGCCCTGCTCCGGCCTGGCGCGCACCCCGGCCATCGCCGCCAGGCCCTGCAGCAGCGCGTCGCGGCTGCGCACCTGCGCATGACCGGTGCGCACCGATCCGGGCAGGCGGCCGGCACCCCAGAACCACAGCGAATTGACCGCGCGCTTGCCCTCGGCGACGCGCTGTTCGTTCCACGGATGCTGGTGCAGCACCACCTGCGCCTCGGTCAGCAGGGCGCGCCACTGGCGGCCGTTGTCGCCTTCGGGCAGGTGCGAGAACAGGTCGTCGCCCAGCGCCACGTCGGGCGCGGTGAACGCCGGCAGCGGCGTGTCGTCGGGCAGGCGCAGGTACCAGCGCGAGGGCGTCGGTGCGTCGAGCTGGAAGCCGAAGCCGGCGAACAGCGGCTGCAGCGCGGGCAGCAGCGCGACCACGTCGACCGGTTCCAGGCGCAGCGTCTCGGCCGAGGCCATCAGCCGCGCGCCCTGCATGTCCGGCGCCACGTTGGCCGGATCGGCACGCAGCCACAGGCCGTCGCCGGCATCGCCGGCATCGACCTGGCGGGTCAAGGCCGCGGCCGACCACGGCAGCGGCTGTACCTCGAAATGCCGGCGCAGCTGCGCCGATTCGCCGGCGTCGCCCGCGCTGCGGGCGGCGCGGCCGAGGGCGGTCGCCACCTGCGCGGGCAAGGCGCCTGCCGGGAAGCGGCTGCGGGCGGGAAGCAGCAGGGTGGCTTTGGCGTGGGTCATGGAGTGCTCGCAATCCACCTGTAGGCCTGTATGCAGGCCAGAACCTGTAGGAGCGACGCCAGTC
>JAEWOJ010000103.1 GCA_023399815.1 Pseudomonadota bacterium
GTGCAGCCGCGTCCACGCGCCGAGTTCGGCCAGCCCTTCGCACAGCGCCTTCATCCGCGTCTGGTACGACCTCTCGCGCCACGTGCGCTCGGCGTACTTCACGTCGACGCCGTAGGCGGAGGTGTCCTGCGAGATCACCAGCAGTTCCTTCACGCCGCCGTGCACGGCGAGTTTCTCGGCCTCGCGCAGCACGTCATCGACCGGGCGGGACACCAGGTCGCCGCGCATCGACGGGATGATGCAGAAGCTGCAACGGTGGTTGCAGCCTTCGGAGATCTTCAGGTAGGCGTAATGGCGCGGGGTCAGCTTGATGCCGTAGTCCGGCACCAGGTCCACGAACGGATCGTGCCTCGGCGGCAGCGCGGCGTGCACCGCGTCCATCACGCTGACGTAGTCCTGCGGACCGGACACGGACAGCACGTCCGGGTACTGCTCGCGAATCATCTCCGACTTCTTGCCCAGGCAGCCGGTGACGATGACCCTGCCGTTCTCGTTCATCGCCTCGCCGATGGCGTCCAGCGATTCGGCCACGGCCGAGTCGATGAAGCCGCAGGTGTTGACCACCACGACGTCGGCCGAGTCGTAGGACGGCACGATGTCGTAGCCCTCCACCCGCAACTGGGTGAGGATGCGCTCGGAATCGACGAGGGCCTTCGGGCAGCCAAGGCTGACGAAGCCGACTTTGGGGTTCAGCTGGGACATGGGGTCTGCGGTTCTGGGGGCCGGGGATCGGAATGACCTGGGGCCGGAAGCGCGGCGATTATACCGGGCCGGCCCAACGCGTCCGCACGGCCCCGTAGGAGCGACGTCAGTCGCGACCGGGGCTTTATCGATGAAGCCGGTCGCGACTGACGTCGCTCCTACGGGTAGGCTCTGGTTCTTTCCGCCGCAAAGGAGTCCCGCCATGCCCCAGTGGATCACCCTCGACACCGTCCACGGCCCGGTCCGCGCCTGGCAGGCCCTGCCCGACGGCCCCGCGCGCGCCGGACTGGTGGTGATACAGGAAATCTTCGGCGCCAACGCCCATATCCGCCGGGTTGCCGGGCAATACGCCGCGGACGGGTATGCCGTGCTGGCGCCCTCGTTCTTCGACCCGCTCGAACCGGGGCTGGAACTGGACTACGACGCCGCCGGCACGGCCCGCGGCAAGGCGCTGGTGGACGCGCTCGGCATGGACCGCGCGGTGGACATCGTGGATGCCGCCGCCCGCGCGCTGGCCGGCTACGGCAAGGTCGGCACCGTGGGCTACTGCTGGGGCGGCACCATCGCCCTGCTCGCCGCGCAGCGGCTGGGCCTGCCCTCGGCCAGCTACTACGGCGCGCGCAACGTGCCGTTCCTCGATACCCCGTTCAAGGCCCCGGCCATCTTCCATTTCGGCGGGCAGGACGCCTCGATCCCGCCGGCCGCCGTTGCAGCGCATCGTGAAAAGCAACCGTCGATGCAGGTATACGTGTACCCCGCCGGCCACGCCTTCAACCGCGAGGTCGGCCCGCACTACCACGCTCCGAGCGCCGACCTGGCGCGCGAACGCACCCTGGCCTTCTTCGAAGAGAACCTGCGATGACCGAAGCCGTGACGTCCGATTTCGAGCTTGACACCCGCCTTGCCGCCGACAGCGTCCTGATCGCCGACGGCCCCCTGTCCCAGATCCGGCTGATGAACGACGACCGCTTCCCCTGGGTCGTACTGGTGCCGCGCGTCCCCGGCGCCAGCGAGTGGATCGACCTCGATGGCAACCAGCAACGCCTGCTGCTGGCCGAGATCAACCAGGTCTCGCGCCACCTGAAGCAGAAACCGGAGGTCCGCAAGCTCAACATCGGCGCGCTGGGCAACATCGTCCCGCAGCTGCACATCCACCTGATCGGCCGCCGCGAGGGCGACGCCGCATGGCCGGGCCCGGTCTGGGGCAGCGGCCCGGCGCAGCGCTTCGACCCGGCGGTGCTGGCCGAGCGTGTCGAAATCTGGCGCCAGCGGCTACGATAGCCGCCACTTCAACCAAGGAACCGCAAGTCGATGCGCTCCAACCTGATCGCCGCCCTGATCCTGATCATCGTCGGCCTGTTCTTCCTGGCCAAGAACCTGGGCTGGATCAGCGGCAACATCGGCTCGATGCTGGCCACCTGGTGGCCGGCCATCCTGGTGGCCGTCGGCATAGGCATGCTGTTCGGGCGCGGCAAGTAGGCCCGGCCGCCGCTGGAAACGCAAACGGCGCGGATTCCGCGCCCTTTTCATTGCTGCGACCGCAGCCGCCGCTCAGGTGCGCGGCAGGGTCACGCCGGTCTGGCCCTGGTACTTGCCGCCGCGATCCCGGTACGAGGTCTCGCAGACATCGTCCCTGTCGGCCTGGAAGAACAGCATCTGCGCCACGCCCTCGTTGGCGTAGATGCGCGCCGGCAGCGGCGTGGTGTTGGAGAACTCCAGGGTCACGTGGCCTTCCCACTCCGGTTCCAGCGGGGTCACGTTGACGATGATGCCGCAGCGCGCATAGGTACTCTTGCCCAGGCACACCACCAGCGTGTCGCGCGGGATGCGGAAGTATTCCACCGTGCGCGCCAGCGCGAACGAATTCGGCGGGATGATGCACTCGTCAGCCTCGATGTCGACGAAGCTCTTCGGGTCGAAGTTCTTGGGGTCGACGATGGTCGAGTTGATGTTGGTGAACACCTTGAACTCGCGCGAGCAGCGCACGTCGTAGCCGTAGCTGGAGGTGCCGTAGCTGACGATGCGCCGGCCGTCGACCCCGCCGTTGTCGGCGAACCGGACCTGCCCGGCCTCGTACGGCTCGATCATGCCGTGCTGCTCGGACATGCGGCGGATCCAGCGGTCGCTCTTGATGCTCATTCGGGGGCCTGACAGATCGGGTGGGAAGCGGAATTCTAGCCGGTAGCGCCGGCAGCGGGCCGGTACGCGCCATCGCTGCGCGTTACCACCCACGATTTGCACCGCAGACCGTAGACCCCGACTCTTGCCGGCCACACCCCGCGCCTTCGGCGCGCCCCCGACTCAGGGGGATGCAACACGGTAGTGCCGGCCGCTGGCCGGCATCTGCGCGAATGCCCATGAGGCGGGGTTGCCGGCCAGCGGCCGGCACCATCCGCAAATTCAGAGCAGCGAGGAAACGATGGGAATGCCGGCGCGCGGGCGCTTGCCCAGTTCCTCGACCATGCGCTGCGCCGCCGCCACGTAGGCCCTGGCCGCCGCCGATTCCGGCGCCGCCGCCACGATAGGCGTGCCCGCATCGCCCTGTTCGCGGATGCCAATCTCCAACGGCAGCGAACCCAGCAGCGGCACGCCGTACTGCGCGGCCATGCGCTGGCCGCCACCCTCGCCGAACAGGTGCTCGACGTGGCCGCAGCCGGAACAGGTATGCAACGCCATGTTCTCGATGATGCCCAGCACCGGCACCTCGACCTTCTCGAACATCTTCAGCGCCTTGCGCGCGTCCAGTGTGGCGATGTCCTGCGGCGTGGTCACGATCACCGCCCCGGCCACCGGGATCTTCTGCGCCAGGGTCAGCTGGATGTCGCCGGTGCCCGGCGGCAGATCGATCAGCAGGTAGTCCAGGTCGTCCCAGCGGGTGTCGTTGAACAGCTGGGTCAATGCCGAGGTCGCCATCGGCCCGCGCCAGATCATCGGCGAATCCTGCTCGATCAGGAAACCGATCGACATGGTCTCCACCCCGAACGCCCGCAGCGGCTCGATCGACTTGTTGTCCGGGCTCTCCGGCCGCCCGCTCAGGCCCAGCATGGCCGGCACGCTCGGCCCGTAGATATCGGCGTCCAGCACCCCCACCCGCGCGCCCAGCCGCTGCAGCGCCACGGCCAGATTCACCGCCGTCGTCGACTTGCCCACCCCGCCCTTGCCGGACCCCACGGCGATGACGTTGCGGATGCGGGGATGGGGGGAGAGGCCTTTCTGCACCTTATGCGCGGGCGTTGGGAAGTGGAGCGCTGACATATTCATGAGCCCTGAGAAAACCCGCTCATTCTAGGCAATATTCCGTCGGAGTTGATGCCTGCCCCATTCCAGCCGCCATCCGCCCGCAACGGAAAAACAAGCGCTCCATGCCCACTTCCCGATACTGATGCCGGCAGTCACGGATACAACGTCCCCATGCTCAAACCGTCAACGGCCAAGATCCTCGCGAATCACCGCCGCCGCGTTATGCCCCGGCGCACCGGTGACCCCGCCGCCGGGATGGGTGCCGGAGCCGCACAGGTACAGCCCGGGAATCGCGCCGCGGTAGTCGGCCTGGCCGAGCATCGGGCGGGCGCTGAACAGCTGGTTGAGGCTGAGCGCGCCGTGGAAGATGTCGCCGCCGACCAGGCCGAAGGTGCGTTCCAGGTCTAGCGGGCTGAGGATCTGCCGGCCCAGCACCGACGCGGCGAAGCCCGGTGCGTGGCGTTCGACGGTGGCGATCATCAGGTCGGCCACCTCCTCGCGATGGTCGTCCCAGCTGCGCCCGTCCGGCAGTTGCGGGGCGACGTGCTGGCAGAACAGGCTGGCGACGTGCTGGCCCGGCGGCGCCAGCGAGTCGTCCAGCGTGCTGGGGATCAGCATTTCCACCACCGGCTCGCGCGACCAGCCGTGGCGGCGTGCGTCCTGCCAAGCGCGGTCCATGTAGTCCAGGCTGGGGGCGATGATGATGCCGGCGGTGAGATGGTCGCCCTGCCCCGGCAGCACGCGGAAGTCGGGCAGGCGGGAGAGCGCCACGTTCATGCGGAAGGTGCCGGAACCGCAGCGCCAGTTCGCCATCCGCTCGCGGGTGGCGGCCGGTACATCCGCGGGTTCGAGCAGCCGCTCGTACAGCAGTTTCGGGTTCACGTTCGCGACCACCGTCCTGGCACGGATGACCTCGCCGCCGGCCGTCACCACGCCCGTCGCCCGGCCCTCCTCCACCAGCACCCGCTCCACGCCGGCACCGGTACGGATGACGGCGCCGGATCCGGTCGCCGAGCGCGCCATCGCCTGGGTGATGGCGCCCATGCCGCCGATGGCATGTCCCCATGCGCCCTTGACGCCATTGCTCTGCCCGAACACATGGTGCAGCAGCACGTAGGCGGTGCCCGGCGCATACGGGCTGGCATAGTTGCCGACGATGCCATCGAAGCCGAACAGCGCCTTGATCGGTTCGCTTTCGAACCAGCGGTCCAGGTACTCGGCCGCGGAGATGGTGAACAGGTCCAGCAGTTCCTGCTTCAGGCCGGCATCCAGCCCCTGCAGGCGCCTTCCCAGCTGGCCGGCCTTCCACAGCTCCGGCAACGCGCGCAGCCAGCCGCCTTCGGTCACGTTCGGCGGTGGCTGCAACGCCACCGCGCGCAGCACGTCGGCGAACATCTCCAGCCGCTGCTCGTAGGCGGGCAGCCGTTCGGCATCGCGCGCCGAGAATTTCGCCACTTCCTCGCGGGTGCGCCCGCCCCCCGCCAGCAGGTAGCGGCCATCGGGCAAGGGCAGGAAGTTGTTGATCCGCCGCGGCACCACGCGCAGGCCATGGCGCTCCAGCTCCAGGTCCTCGATCACCCTGGGCTGCAGCAGGGACACCGTGTAGGACGCCACCGAATTGCGGAAGCCGGGATGGAATTCCTCGGTGACCGCCGCACCGCCCACCACCTCGCGGCGCTCCAGCACCAGTACCCGCTTGCCGGCCCTGGCCAGGTAGGCCGCGCAGACCAGTCCGTTGTGGCCGCCGCCGACCAGGATCGCATCCCACTGTCCGGAAGAATCGTTCGTCATGCCGGCTGTATAGCATCCTGCCGCGGCGCCATGACCTTCGACACCCTTGCCTGGACGGTTACAGGCGTATCTTTCCGCAGGCGGCCCCGGTTCGGGGCTTTGTTCATTGTCCTGATTCCGGCCCGGAGGCCACTCCCGTGATCGCACGCAACCCCAAGCTTCTCCTGCTGACCCTGGCCGTCTCGGCCGCGCTGGCCGGCTGCAAGAAAGATGAGACTCCGGCCGCCACCGCCGCCGCTCCGGCCCCGGAAGCCGCTGCCGAGTTGAAGCTGGACGAGTCCAAGCTGCCGGCCTACAACGCCTTCAACGTCGCCGACCTGGATGCCAGCAAGGACGTCTGCGCCGACTTCGGCGGCTACGTCAACGACAAGTGGCTGAGCGCCAACGAGATCCCGGCCGACCGCACCAGCTGGGGCGCCTTCACCATCCTCGACGAGCGCTCGGTCGCCGTGCAGCACCAGCTGGCTGAGCAGGCCGCGGCGATCAAGAACGCCACCGGCGTGGAGAAGATCGTCGGCGACTTCTGGGCCTCGGGCATGGACGAAGCCAAGATCGACGCGCTGGGCATTGCCCCGCTGAAGGCCGACCTGGACGCCATCGACGCGTTGGCCGACAAGGACGCCATCGCCGACTACCTGCGCACCAGCGCGGCCAAGGGCGAGAACGTGCTGTTCGGCTTCGGCCCGGAAGCGGACTTCAAGAATTCGTCGATGAACATGGCCTACGCCAGCCAGGGCGGCCTGGGCCTGCCGGACACCACCTACTACACCGACGCCAAGAAGACCGACAAGCTCAAGGCCTACCAGGCGCACGTGGCCAAGGTGCTGGAACTGTCGGGCGTGGCCGCCGCCGATGCCGCCAAGCAGGCCGAGGACGTGATCAGGTTCGAGACCCGCCTGGCCAAGGCGTCCAAGTCCAGCGTCGAGCTGTCGCGCGACGTGTCGCTGTACTACAACCCGGTCGCCGTCGCCGACGCCGACAAGCTGACCCCGAACTTCAGCTGGACCAAGTTCTTCGAGGCCCAGGGCATCGCCGCGCCGGAGACGTTCTCGCTGGCGATCCCGAGCTTCCACCAGGAAGTGAGCAGGATGCTGGGCGACACCGACCCGGCCATGTGGCGCGCCTACCTGCGCTTCCACACCGTCGACGGCGCCTCGCCGTACCTGAGCAATGACTTCGTGCAGGAGAACTACGCGTTCTACGGCAAGGAACTCAACGGCCAGAAGGAAATCAAGCCGCGCTGGAAGCGCGTGCTGGGCACCATCGAGAACGACGCCGGCGATGCGTTCGGCCAGATGTACGTCAAGGTCGCGTTCTCGCCGGAAGCCAAGGCGAAGATGGAGGACCTGGTCAAGAACCTGGCCGCCGCGCTGAAGGAACGCATCCAGAACCTGCCGTGGATGAGCGAGGAGACCAAGGCCAAGGCCATCGCCAAGTGGGAGACCTTCACCCCGAAGATCGGCTACCCGGACAAGTGGCGCGACTGGAGCGGGCTGCAGACCACGCACGACGACTACCTGGGCAACATCCGCGCCGCCACCGCGTTCAACTACAAGTGGGAGCTGTCCAAGATCGGCCAGCCGGTGGACAAGACCGAGTGGGGCATGACCCCGCAGACGGTCAACGCCTACTACAACCCGCTGCAGAACGAGATCGTGTTCCCGGCCGCCATCCTGCAGCCGCCGTTCTTCGACCCGAAGGCCGACGACGCGCTGAACTACGGCGGCATCGGCGCGGTGATCGGCCACGAAATGACCCACGGTTACGACGACCAGGGCGCACGCTTCGGGCCGAGCGGCAACCTGGAAGACTGGTGGACCCCGGCTGACAAGAAGAACTTCGAAGGCCTGACCGGCAAGCTGGTCAAGCAGTTCGACCAGTACAAGGTCGACGGCCAGGCAGTGAACGGCCACCTGACCCTGGGCGAGAACATTGCCGACCTGGGTGGCCTGGCCACCGCCTACGACGCCCTGCAGAAAGCCACCGCCGGCAAGGAAGATCCGAAGGTCGACGGCTTCACCCGCGACCAGCGCTTCTTCTTCAACTGGGCCACCGTGTGGCGCACCAAGTACACCGCAGAAAACGCCAAGGTCCGCCTGGCCACCGACCCGCACGCCCCGGCGCAGTTCCGTGCCATGGGTGCGCCGTCGAACCTGCCGACCTTCGCCGCTGCATTCCAGTGCAAGGCCGGCTCGCCGATGGCCCGCACCGGCGACCAGCAGGTGGTGATCTGGTAAGCCGCGGCTGACGCCAAGGTGAACCTGCAAAGGCCCGGGATTTCCCGGGCCTTTGTTTTTGGCGGGGTCGGATCCCCTGCGCGCAGCGCGAGGGCTCTGACCCCATTCAGGTGACACCATCCACGCATGGCGTGGATCTACTGGCCACACCATCCGGTAGCGCCGGGCCATGCCCGGCAGAAGCCGCGTGACGCGTGCATCCCGTGCCCATCCCATTACCACCCGGT
>JAEWOJ010000194.1 GCA_023399815.1 Pseudomonadota bacterium
GCCCCCAACCATGGAGTCCACCATGCGCCGCCTGTTCGTCCCGTTGCTGCTGTCCCTGCTCGCCGTCGGCTGCACCCCGCCCGGCCCGCCGCCGGGAGGCAGCATCGCCGCCTTCGAGCGCATCGACAGCGTCCCGGGCACCGGCGCCGAGGCCGTTCCCGGCAGCAAGGTCACGGTGCACTACACCGGCTGGATCTACGACGAGCGCACCGCCGACAAGCACGGCGAGAAGTTCGACAGCTCGCTCGACCGCAGCGAGCCGTTCACCTTCAACCTCGGCGAGAAGCAGGTCATCCGCGGCTGGGACGAAGGCGTGGCCGGCATGAAGGTCGGCGGCAAGCGCACGCTGATGATCCCCGCCGACTACGGCTACGGCAACCGCCGCGCCGGCCCGATCCCGCCCGGCTCCTCGCTGGTGTTCGACGTCGAACTGCTCGATGTCCAGCCGCGCTGAACCCTTCCCCGCGGAGCAGCGCGTCGCGGTGATCGGCGGCGGCCCGGCCGGGCTGTTCGCCGCCGAGCGCCTGCGCGCGGCCGGCCTGGCGGTCGACCTGTACGAGGCCAAGGGCTCGCCGGGACGCAAGTTCCTGATCGCCGGCAAGGGAGGCCTGAACCTCACCCACTCCGAACCGCGCCCGCAGTTCGACCGCCGCTACCGCGAACGCGAGGCGGAGGTCGGCCACTGGCTGGACGGTTTCGACGCCGACGCCCTGCGCCGCTGGGCGCAGGGACTGGGCGTGGATACCTATGTCGGCAGTTCCGGCCGCGTGTTCCCGCTGGACCGCAAGGCCGCGCCGCTGCTGCGCGGCTGGGTGCGGCGGCTGAAGGAACAGGGCGTGCGCTTCCACGTCCAGCATCGCTGGCTGGGCTGGAACGGCGACGGTGCGCTGCGCATGCAGACCGGCGAAGGCGAAACCACCGTGGCCGCCGACGCCACCGTGCTGGCGCTGGGCGGCGGCAGTTGGCCGGAACTCGGCTCCGATGGCGCCTGGGTGGAGGCGCTGCGTGCGCGCGGCGTGGACCTGGCACCGCTGCAGCCGGCCAACTGCGGCTTCGACATCGACTGGAGCGAGCACTTCCGCCAGCGCCATGCCGGCAGCCCGCTCAAGCCGGTGGTCGCGCATTGGCACGACCTGCACGGCATCCCGCATGAACTGCAGGGCGAATGCGTCGCCAGCGGATACGGCATCGAGGGCAGCCTGGTCTACGCCATCGCCGCCGACCTGCGCGAAACACTCAACCGCGACGGCCATGCGTCGCTGGCGCTGGACCTCGTGCCCGGCCGCGACGAGGCGCGCCTGCGCGCCGACCTGGCGCGTCCGCGCAAGGGGCGCAGCTTCGGCGAGCACCTGCGCCGCGCCGCCGGCATCGACGCGGCCAAGGCCGCGCTGGTGTTCGAAATCCTCGGCAAGGATGCCGGCAACGACCTCGACGCGGTGGCGCGCACGCTCAAGCGCCTGCCGCTGCGGCTGCTGCGCCCGCGCCCCATGGCCGAGACCATCAGCACCGCCGGCGGCGTGCGCCTGGAAGCGATGGACGCGGGGCTGATGCTGTGCGCCCTGCCCGGCGTGTTCTGCGCCGGCGAGATGCTGGACTGGGAAGCGCCGACCGGCGGCTACCTGCTCACCGCCTGCTATGCCAGCGCCCTGCGCGCGGCCGAGGGCGCGATCGACTGGCTCCACGGAAACGACCTGTAGAAGCCACCTGTAGGAGCGACGCCAGTCGCGAGGGGCTTTTCCGGTAATGCCCCTCGCGACAGGCGTCGCTCCTACAACGCTCCTACATCTCTCCTATATCGCTCCTGCAACCGCCCTTGCAGCCGGAACGCTGGCGCCTCAGCACAGCTTCGTCCCGCGCAGCGCCGCGATGCGCGGCGGCGGCTCGAACGAATCGCTGCGCGCGTCGGCCCAGTAGGCGTGGAACACCGCGTGGTCCGGCACCTTGTCGAGCAGTTCGCCCGGCGCCAGGTAGCGGTACAGCGTCGCCATCGAACGGATCTCGATCGGCGATACCCGGCGCAGGATGTGCTCGGGGCCCAGCTCGGAAGGATCGCCCAGCCCTGCCGCGCCCAGCAGGTCGCGCAGCGCGCGCAGGGTGTTCTCGTGGAAGTTGCGCACCCGCTCGGCCTTGTCCGTCGGGTCGAGGTGGCGCCAGCGGCCCGGGTCCTGGGTGGCGATGCCGGTCGGGCACTTGTCGTTGTGGCAGCTCAGCGACTGGATACAGCCCAGCGCGAACATGAAGCCGCGCCCGGCGTTGCACCAGTCCGCGCCCAGCGCGAGGGTGCGCGCGATGTCGAAGGCGCTGGTCACCTTGCCCGCCGCGCCGACGCGGATGCGCTCGCGCAGGTTCAACCCCACCAGCGTGTTGTGCACCAGGATCAGCGCCTCGTTCATCGGCACGCCGACGTGGTCGACGAATTCGGCCGGCGCCGCGCCGGTACCGCCCTCGGCGCCATCGACCACGATGAAGTCCGGCAGCAGCCCGGTCTCGTGCATGGCCTTGGCGATGCCGAACCATTCCCACGGATGGCCGATGGCCAGCTTGAAACCGGTCGGCTTGCCGCCGGACAGCTCGCGCAGCCGCGCGACGAACTGCAGCAGTTCCACCGGCGTGGAGAACGCCGAATGCCGCGACGGCGACACGCAGTCCACGCCCATCGGCACGCCGCGGGTGACGGAGATCTCCGCGCTGACCTTGGCCGCCGGCAGCACGCCGCCGTGGCCCGGCTTGGCGCCCTGCGACAGCTTGATCTCGATCATCCTGACCTGGTCGTGGTTGGCGTTCTCGACGAAGCGTTCCTCGCTGAAACGGCCGTGCTCGTCGCGGCACCCGAAGTAGCCCGAGCCGATCTCCCATACCAGGTCGCCACCGTTTTCGCGGTGGTAGGGCGAGATCGAGCCCTCGCCGGTATCGTGGTAGAAGCCGCCCATCCTGGCGCCCTTGTTCAGGGCGCGGATGGCGTTGGCCGACAAGGCGCCGAAGCTCATCGCCGAGATGTTGAACACGCTGGCCGAATACGGCCGCGCGCAGCCTGCGCCGATCACCACGCGGAAATCGTGGTGCGGGATGCTGGTCGGCGCCATCGAGTGGTTGATCCACTCGTAGTCCACCGCGTAGGTGCTGCGCAGCGTGCCGAACGGCACCACGTCCATCGCATTGCGGGCGCGCTGGTAGACCAGCTGCCGCTGCTGGCGCGAGAACGGCACGTCCTCCAGGTCGCTCTGCACGAAGTACTGGCGGATTTCCGGGCCGATGGATTCGAAGCCGTAGCGGAAGTGCGCCAGCACCGGGTAGTTGCGCCGCAGCACGCTGCGCCGCTGCAGCACGTCCCAGGTCCCCAGCAGGGCCATCGTGGCGAACAGGCCCACGCCCCAGTACCAGGCGGGCCAGCGTTCGGCCAGGGCCAGCGACACCGGCAACAGCAGCAGTGCCAGCACATAGACCAGATAACGATGCATTGCCGTCCTCGTGACCGGGATGGCGGATTCTACAACCGGTCGTCCACCACCTGCCGCGGCCATACCGACTTTACGTCGTAGACCACCATGTCCGGCACGCCCAGCGCGCGTATCTGCGCGGCGTCGAGTTCGCGGAACTGGCGGTGCGCCACCGCCAGCACCACCGCGTCGTAATGCGCGCGCGCCGGCGCATCGACCAGCGCCATGCCCGATTCGCGCTCGGCCTCGGCCGGATCGGCCCAGGGATCGAAGGCATCGACCGCCGCGCCCTGCCCGGCCAGCAGCCGCGCCAGGTCCAGCGCGCGGCTGTTGCGCAGGTCCGGGCAGTCCTCCTTGAAGGTTACGCCCAGCACCAGCACCTTCGCTCCGCGCAGCGGCTTGCCCTTGTCCGCCAGCAACGCGCCCACGCGCGCGACCACGTGCGCGACCACGCGGTTGTTGACCTGCCGCGCGGTGTGGATCAGGTCCGGGTGGTAGCCGACGCTCTCGGACTTGTGCAGCAGGTAGTACGGGTCCACGCCGATGCAGTGGCCGCCGACCATGCCCGGCCGGAACGGCAGGAAGTTCCACTTGGTGCCGGCCGCCTCGAGCACGTCCAGCGTGTCGATGCCGAGCCGGTCGAAGATCAGCGCCAGTTCGTTGACCAGGGCGATGTTGACGTCGCGCTGGATGTTCTCCACCACCTTGGCCGCCTCGGCCACGCGCAGCGACGGCGCGCGCCAGGTGCCGGCGGCGATGATGCGCCGGTACAGCGCGTCCACCGTATCGGCCGCCTCCGGCGTCGAACCGGAAGTGATCTTGCGGATGTCCGGCAGGCGCCGCTGGCGGTCGCCGGGATTGATCCGCTCCGGGCTGTAGCCGCAGAAGAAATCGTGGTTGAAGCGCAGGCCCGAGCCCTGCTCCAGCAGCGGCACGCACACTTCCTCGGTGGTGCCGGGATAGACCGTGGATTCGTAGATCACCAGGTCGCCGCGCTTGAGCACGCCGGCGATCAGCCGGCTGGCGCCGCGCAGTGGCTCCAGGTCGGGCTGCTCCCAGGCGTCGATGGGCGTGGGCACGGTGACGATGAAGACATTGCATTGCGCCAGTTCCGCCGCGTCGGCGCAGTAGCGCAGGCAGCTGGCCGCTGCCAGTTCGTCGGCATCCAGTTCCAGCGTGCGGTCATGGCCCTCGCGCAGTTCGGCCACGCGCGCGGCGTCGATGTCGTAGCCGAGCGTGTCCAGCGTCCTGCCAAATTCGACCGCCAGCGGCAGGCCGACATAGCCCAGGCCGATGATGGCGATGCGCGGCGCGCTGGCTACGGAAATATCGGCGCTCATCCCATCCCTCGAGGTTGCGTACTGGTGCCCGGAGCCGGAATCGAACCGGCATGGGGTTGCCCCCGGCGGATTTTAAGTCCTGCCACCTATCTAAGTGTATCAAGGCTCTCGGGCCTTCTACCGTTCCGCAAAAGCTAGAAAATAGATGCTTGGAATCGCAGTGATTGCAAGGGCCATTGCTGGAATTGCGGAACGGTTTTGTGGCATCCAACCAGCGGCTTTCCCATCTTCCGGCTTCTGCGCTGCCTACGCCGCCCAGTCCTCATCAACCGGCGGGCCCCAGCGATGGGCCATCGACCGGAACCTCGACGCCTCAGAACGCAGCCGCATGCCAGCCTCCTGGCGCCTCCGCCGCGCCCGCCAGTCACCCGACCGATCCGCCTCAACCTCGCTCGCCTGCCGCTCCAGAGCTTCCGCCCGGCGAGCGTCCCACCAGGCCTTGTGCACGTTCGTCTTCATGGGCGCATCCTGACCCCACCGGATCGCAGGGGCCGAGACGCCGGCAACGGCGGACGGTAAGCGGCAGGCTCGCGTTCAGAAAATTCTCCGTGAAATCTTTTGACTAAATAAAAAAGTCAACATATAATGGATCCACGGTCAGGGATAGCCAGGCCGCCGGGCGACCCGCCGGAATTCAGGGCCACAAGAGGAAGCCACAATGAACTACGTTATCCGCTGGGCTGATCGTTCCAACTCGATTGTGTTCTCGGCCGATGAACTGGCAACGATGGCTAATCGTTATGGCTTCGATGCCACCGAAGCCGAAGCTGGCGAGGTGGAACTGATCGATGACGAGACCGGCGCAGTTGTCGGCTGGGTGATGGAGCATTGAGCGCCCACCCGAACCGAAACTGGCGCAAGGGCTGGCGAGTTGACCCCGCCGGCCTGACCGCTACGCATGAATCAGGCTTGCGCATCGTCGGCAAGAAATTCGACGGCGGCATCGACGTCGAAGTGGATCAGGCCAGCATGCCGATACCCGGTCCCGGCACGACGCCGGAGGACATCATCGAGTTGGGACGCGCGCTTGGCCGCCGCTGCGAGGAAGGCGGACGCCTGCTGCTGGAAGCCCTATCTAAGCCGGGGCTGCCGTGAGCGATCCCACTGCTATCGCCCGCTGGCGCTCTCGCATGGTGTTGTCTCAGCGAGCCGCTGCCGAGGCCCTAGGCGTTACGCTGCCGACGTACCAGCAGTACGAGCGCGGCGCGGCATTCGCCGACGGCAAGCCCAAGGCAACCCCGGTGGCTGTGCTACTCGCCTGCGCGGCGCTTGAGCATGGGATTGCACCGATAGAGTAGGCGCCAGCTGCCCGCGCATCCATGTGCGGGCCCGGCGGGATGTGCCTGGGCTGCGATAGCCGGCGGCCGGTGCTGGCGGTTAATTCTCGAATCGCCCAAGGTAGCTCCGAAATCAGGCGAGCCCGCGCCGGAGCGTAGGGAAACCCCTACGGCCAGCCCGCTTCCACGTCGTAGGCTTGTGCGGCCTCCATCGACTCCAGCGCGTCGATGGCTTCGTGATGCGCGCGCTCGGCCGAAAAACAGCCTTGCACGTGCGCAGTGATCGCATCGGCGATGCCCTGCAGTTCGGCAAGGGTCAGCGTGACCCAGCCTGATGCCGCCTTAAAGTCGAGCGTAGCCGGGGCGCCGATCAGCGCTGTCGCGATGCGGTTCTGGTCCTCGACGCCGGTCAGCACGCGCACGCCGCCGACGGTGATGCCGCCCGTTTCGTGCTCCCAGCGCAGCGCGGTGGCGCGCTCGCGCAGTTGCTGCTTCGCCTCGGCCAGGTCTTCCGAAGGTGCAGGAGCCGGCGGCACCAGCTCACCAGCGACCAGCAGCCAGCCCGGACCGGCGTTGCCAGCTTCCATCGCCGTGTCGTAACCCGGAAGCGTCGCGGCGAACTCCAATGTGGCCTCGATGACGTTGGCGACCGCCCCGCCGCGTATCAATGCGATGCGACTCATGGCACAGTGTCCCAATACCAGATGCGAACCTCGCCGCGATAACCGTGCCCACCTCGTCGAGGCGAGGCTCCAGACACGCCACCACCACCGCAACCTGGCCGCGTGGCATCTGGAGCAACGGTGCCTGTCGTTCCATCTCCAGCGCCTGGGCCACCACTGCTCGCACTGCCGCTCTGGTTACAGATAGCCCCGCCCCCCGAGCAGTAGCCGTCTTCCCCAATTCCCCCCCTAGTGCACCTAAGATTCGTACCTGAAGTATTCGATCCAATTGCCCCCGGCGCTGAATTCGTCACAAGAGTGCGAAATGCTTCCTCATAGGCGGAGATGTTGGAGTAGTACAAGCCTGCGATTCCGCTTCCAGACGTGCTTCCACTTACTCCATTCCCTCCGACGCCGCCATCAGCTGTCACATAGTTACCGATAGCACTCTGCCCACCGTTCGTTCCGGCCGCATTCGTAGCTCCGACCCCAGGAGCGCCGACCACGATACTGATAGTTTCTCCAGGAACAATGTTTATTGATCCGCGTTGGCGGTCTCCGCCGCCCCCGCCGGAACCGTTGTTGGATTTGTTTTCTCCGGCGCCCCCGCCTCCGATGACGTCGTAGTCGATAGTCGGCAATGCAGTAGCCGGGAACGTCCAGCTCTGCGATGAAGTGAACTCTATGTACTTGCGGTAGAGCATGCCGCCACCTGTCTCATTCCATTTCGCGCCATCGCTCCACAACAGTTTTCCGCTATGGATGCGAAACTGGCCCTCATGGTCTGCCGCTGCCGGAAGGGCGGCGACGGCCATGACGCTCAGGCGTGGATTGATCTCGCGGACCATTACGCGGGATCAGGCGAGTAACGGGTGATGATGCGAGCGGCGCCGGCAGTAGCACCGCCGGCTGCGTAGGTAGCGATCAGCGCCTGCGATCCACCCTCTGGCGCATTAGCGAGCTTGACGTGCCAGATCGTGCCAGCCTCGGCCGTCAGGTCAACTTCCGTGGCTGCCATGAACTTCGACGGGGTGCCGGATACGCCGATGGACAGCGAGGGAGTGCCATCGAATGCCGTGTCGATGATGACCTCAATCTCCAGCCCGAGCGCGTTGGCCGGCATCGTGAACATCGCCAGCGGCGAGCTGTCGCCGAACGCCAGCGCGGTGGTGTCCACCTTGACCACGTCGTCGCCGCCAGCAGCATTCACCCACTCCAGCGTGACCACGCCACTGGCGATGGAAGCGACGCCGAGAACCTGCCCGCTCGCAGGACTCGGACCAGGCCACACGACCTGCATGCTCTCGGTCTGCCCGGTGTTGGCACGGGAGAGCGTCAGCTTCCAGTCGGCGCCAGCCTCCGATGCGCCGGCATTAAGAACGACGTCATCGCCGAACACTTCGACCAGCGCTGCGCGAATGTCGGCGTAGTCGCTGTCCGCCGCGTTGCGCGCCTCGATAACGCCAGCGTTTGCCTTGACAGCAGGACCGCCCTTGCCGAGACGGAAAGCACTCTTGGTCGTGCCGAGAAGGTTGGAGAAATAACCGGCCATTTCAGGACTCCTTTACTGGGATCAGGTTCAGAATTGCGCGCCCTGCACCAGCAGACGCGCCAGATCCGGGGGTGATATGCAGGTAGATCGACTCGCCCGCCGAGACGAAGGCGTCGGGGATCGACTCATAGCCGGCAGCAATGGCCGGATCGACTTCCGATGCCGGCAGGTACAGGTCAGGCAGTGCGGAACTACCAACGGATAGCGCCGCTCCCGCGCCGTTGAACGCGGTGCCCACCGCAAGCCGGACGCCCGTCAGCACCACGTCCTCGTCCGGCACGTACAGCACAGACGGCGTCGCATCGCCGTAGGAAAAGTCGATGACCGCGCGCCCTGAGCGGCGCAGCTCCCACGACCCATCCGCATTGCGGTATGCGCCACCCTCACCATCCAGCGCAGCCAGTTGGCGCAGGTTCTCCGGCACCTCACGGATCAGCCTCCAGACCGTTGGCGAGGCGTTGCCTGTGCTGCCACTCGTAGGGCTGCCGACGCCGTTGCGGACCTGCGACTCCTGCACCAGCGAGCCGTCCGGCCAGCGCAGATCGCGCCCGACCGTTGCGCCCTTGGTCGCATCGCCACCAACCCGGACAACGCGCCCGAGTTGGTCTTTCAGCTTGATCTTCGTGCCGGCCATCACTGCCCCGCGTAGGTTCGGACTACCGCTTGGCAGGCTGCGAGCTGGGAATCGGCTTCGGCTCCGGCTCGAACAACAGCGCCCGCAAACTCTGCTCTGCGCTGGGCGGCCGCATCACGTTCGACGGTGGCGGCGACGGCCGAGGACATAGCTCGAGTCTCGCAACCCGCCCACTCCCAGCGCAGCCGGACACGATCAGCGCGCAGGTCAGCCACAACAGCATCAGCGACGGCCGGGGCCGCGGCACGGTCTTGCTCATGGGTTTCTCCGATCTCGGCCAGTTTCCCGGCCTGGGTATGTTCGACCTCGCGGGCGGACTGGACCGCCCGAGTCTCGGCCTGCGCCTGCTTGGTGACCTGCCTGCTCTGGGCCAGGTCGGCTGAGCGGTCGCGCCACTCCCGGCCCAGCAGACAGCCGGCCAGGAACAACAGGAGACCGGCAAGGATGCGCGCGCGGGTGGTCACTGCGGCACCTCGATGTTGTGCTTCTTCAGTTCGAACTCGAGACGCATGATCCGCATGGTCAGCTCGTAGACCTTCGCCTCCGCGTCCCGACGGGCCTTGCGCTCCTCGTCAAGGCCGTTCTCCAGCGTCACAAGCCGCGCCTCTTGGGACGCGATGCGCTCGCCAAGCTGGCCGACCAGAGCGTCGCTGGCTTTTCCTTCAGGCGACAGGAAGCGGTCCCAGGCCACCTTGCCCAGCAGGAGCAACAGTCCCAACCCGCTTCCAACGCCCCAGACGGTTGCATCCTCCATCACGTCAGCGCCTCTCGGACGCCGGCAGCGATCACCGGCTCAGACCAGAACAGGCCACCGTTCTCGTGGCGGGCAATGGCCGTCACCAGCCGCTGCAGCGTCACTTGCCGTTCCAAACCGATGATCTCAGTCGCGCCGACGCCAACCTCGCTGGCCACCTGCCGGACATAGGCGCCCGTGTCGTTCTCGACCGGCGGCGCCCAGCGGTTGATGATCTCCTTGACCGTGCGCAGCCGATGCTTGCGCTGGTATGTCAGCAGGGTCTTGGCCAGCGCCCGGAACCCGGCCTGCGGCGTCAGGAACACACAGAAGCGCGGCTCCCGCCTCATCGCTTCCGGGCTGCGGTCCTCACCCTGCCACGCAACCGCCGTGCGGTCGATGTTCCCGGGGTTGTTGTTCCGCACACCCCGGGGAGTTTTCTTGTTCGCTTGCTGGCCCATGCCCTGCCCCGTTCCGTTTCGGACATGCTGGCGGAAGTTGGCAGGGCTTCAACGGAGAGCGCAGCGGCTAGAATCAGGGCTCAACCCAAAGGAGCCGGTTATGCCACAAGCAGAGACTTACCTTTTCATCGGCTGCCAAGCTGATCACGGCATTCCGGACGGATGCCATTTTGCAGCAATCACTCATGATGGTTCGGTAATCGTCTATGTGTTTGCGAATCCGCCGAAAGCTGATCTGAAGAGAGTGCATCGGGATGACTTTGAGAGTCTCCAGAATAAGGGAAAGATACTGAGAACTCAGCCAATTCTCGAAACCCTTTTGCGGGATCCTGCAGGCTAATTTGGAGATCGGAGCAAGAAACGAAGAACCCCGCCTAGGCGGGGCTGTATGAATTACAGATCGAGCTTCCCAGTCTCTCCATATTTGGGGTGGATGCGGTCCAGCTTGTCGATGAAGTCATCGTAGTTGGTGCTCAACTTCATCATCGTCACCACAGAGGAAAGATGCTCGCGCAATTTTGGGTGGCCGACAGTGGGAGTCAGTCTTTGGTGAAGCTTGCCCTTCTTTTCGTCACTGGCCGCTTGTTGCTTTAGCTCTTTTCGGAGGCCGGGGGCCAAACGGTCGTAAACGATATTGTTGGTCAGTGTCCCGAAATACTGTGGCTTGTAGTTCTTCCTCTCAGGGGGATATGGAATTCCCCGCAGGCGGAACAGGTGTTCGTAGTAGTCGGCCTGGAACGTATTGATCCAAGGCTGCAGTTCCTTCGCAACGAACGCTTCCAAGATTTTTGCCAGCGCATCTTTCTCTCGATCACGCTGATAGCCGGTCGCTTCGTCGACAAGTGCGATGATGCCGACCTCGGCCAAGCCACGCATGAGGATGTCCGCGGCCTTGATCATGTTTTCCTGAGAGGGGAGCACCTTCTTGGCATCGCGCGCCGCCAAGTAGACGTTGCATACCTTAGGCAGGAGTTCGGCCCTGTATCCGTACGCCTTCGCCCCTGATGGCGTGCGGAAAACAACAGGGGTCGTCGACTCCATCAACTCCTTTGAAATGAAAGGCTTAAGGTTGTTTGCGGCCAAAAAGCTAGGGAGTTTGTCGACCCCGCCATCGACGGATGCGCCTTGCCCGCCTTTAGCCTTCCTTGCACGACCAAGAGCCGAAAGAAAGCCCTCCTGGGTGATCAGTCGCGATCCGTCTTCAAGTACATAGCACGTCAACTCCGCCCCGCCCAGCTTGAGTGGGGTATCCGGAGAACCATGGGTGGCGCGCGGGAGTGACGCCAATTCTTTCTTCGCTGCAGCCGCCAGTAGAGCAATCTCCTTCCGGCGCTCAGGCGTCAGCGAATCTGCTCGCGCCTTGCCGCCCTTGGCCTTGCCCTGTAGTTCCTCGCCATCTTCAGTCATGCAAATTTCCTTGCGCCGGGTTGATCTGCAAGTTGTAACCTGCATTTTCGCAGTATGCAAGTATCCCCCTCAGGGAGCCCGCGCAACCGTCATCAACTACCGTCGGCCTCGACCGAGGTGGTAGCTTTGCCGGGTCTAGGGATAGGGGGATGGGCGTGAGGATCAATGTGTTTGCCGGGGTTGGCCTTCTCTTGCTTCTCGCACCTGCTGCTCATTGCCAGGAGGATTCCCCACTTGCTGGATTTGACACCAAGGAAGCCGAAAAGCTGGCCATGGGGATGGCAAAGTGCGCAGGGCTATGGGATTGGCTCGCATCTGGACTCGAAGCTGAGGGAAAGCCTGCTAGTGCCCAGCAGATGCACAACATTGGCAACGGCGCAGAGACAGCAGCCATGTGGATCCTCGCCAATCATCACCTCATTACATCCGGGAAACGGACAACATACGGAAGCTGGTCTCCTCTCACTGCACCGAAGAGGGAGGCAGCTGTGACTTGGCTGAACTCAATGGCAGAGATCGGCGATCTTGAGCGCATCAATGAGGAATCAGCGACCTGCCAAAGCCTACTTGAAGCGCAGGAAAGCGTGATCCAAATGATGCGCCGAGATCAGGTCGATGCTGCACAGGAACAGGGGTAGCTCGTGTCGGTGATTGCCGCACTCACCATGTGGGACAAGGCACTGATCATCGGTGCCATCGTAGTCGCGCTTGCCGGATGCAAGAGAGAGGCGAAGCTTGAGGGCATATCGCTCTACAAAAATGGTACCGACAAGGTGGTGCTGTTCCACGGATTTGTGGACAACTTCTCCGAATGCATGCGCCTCGCCGAGATCTACAACAGCGAGGCCCAGAAAGAGGCCGCCGCCTATGCGGCCATAGGAAAGGAACCGACACGGTGGACATGCGCGAAATAGATGATGCCGAGATCATTCCCACTACCATCGGCCAGTACGTCCGAGCTAAGTTCGGCCACTGGGCGAAGCGCTGGATCGGGATTATCAGTATCGGCGTCCCTGCTATGGCGGCTGTGCGTATGCGTACCTACGGAAACGCGGCGGATTGGATTCTCCCCGCCATTGGGGCGTGGGCCCTGTGCTGTGTGGCCGCTCTGCTGGTCATCTTGCTTACGCTGTCGATAGGCGGGTGGTGGCACACCCGCCGCCACCGTCACTGACCGGCGTTCCGAGCGCGGAGCGCCTGTAGCTCCTCCTCAGTAGGCGCTGCCCCCGGGGTTCCTCCGGAGACATCGATCTCCAGAGGCTCTTTCTCTCCGGTGGTGACGGCTGCAACGCTCGCAAGGTACGCCGCGAGATCGTTGGCCCGCTTCGCGCCCGGAGGAAGCCTCGACAGTTCAATCAGCGCCTTACGGCCATCCGAATTGAGCATCATCCGGGCAACGTTGTTGAGGCCGATCATCGGCGAAGCCGCGCCAGCAAGAGCGCGTACACTCGCCCCCTTTATTGCGTCCACGAACCCGCGACTGGCCTGCATCACCTCGTTGTATGGCCCGGTGCCGCTGAAATTAGCACCGAATTTGTCGCCAAGCCTGCGCGCTGCCTGCATGGCATCCATCACTTCCGACATTTCGCTCGGGTTGAAGATGGCCCGCAGTTGCTCGACCTTGTCGGGCTTGTCGCCGCCCAAGGCGCGCAGGAATCCACTCGCATTGAACGGCACGTGATTGGCCCCGGAAGAAGTCGGCGCCGTCTCCGCTGCCGCCAATGCATCATCCACCAGCAGGCGCTTGTACTGCTGCCAGACAGCGGGCTCCTGGCGCTCCATGAAGTGGCGGACCTGTTCCAGTTCGGACGGCTTCATGGCGTTCATGCGGCCGACTACCGTCTCGGGCGGCAGCGAGTATGACGTGAATCCACCCACATCGACCTTGTCGCCGAGAAGGCGGCGCATCGGGCTCTGCTGGATCATGCGCAGCAGGTCGGAGTGGTTTCGATACTCGTCATTGGCCTGCTTGAGCAGTTCGCTCGGACGAGTGGCCGTAACGCCAGCAGGAACAACGCTGTTCTGGCCAAACCCGGCCGCTTCATCCAGCCTTGCGCCTGCCGCCTCAATATCGTCCGAGATGGCGGCGTACAGCCTCTTGGCGAAGGTCTGGTTAACGGTCCTGTCCACATTGTTGAGCAGATTGGCCTGTCCGCGTGCAGCCTTGCCGTAGGAGCTGCGCGACCTCCTTGCCGACTCAAGGGTAAAACCTTCCTTGTTGGTGAGTTCGTCCAGCATCCGCTGCGCCTGCATGCGGACCCGGCGCGGGTCCGCGCCGAGAACGTCGGTGTTCTCATCGATCATGTCCTTCAGCACCCGGCGCGTGGCGGAGTAATCGACTACCTTGGCATCGCCCACCATCCGACGGATCGCGCCGAACTGCTGTGCCGCCATTTGGTCACGACGCTCGACCACGGACTCGATGGCCTTGTCCACGGTCTGCTGGATACGATTGCCGGCAGCCGATGCGGAGACTCCATCAGGCGTGATGCGGTCCATCAGGCGATTCACGTTGGCAATAGCCTGCTCGGCAATCCGCTTGTCCGCCTCAAATGCAGTATCGGCCGAGAACACCGACTGCCGGGCCATGTTCTCCATCGCCGTCTGCGCCTTCCCGCCGGACACTTGGCCCGGCGTGAAGTCGATCCCAGTACGAGCCGCCAGTGCTTCGCTGTCCTTGGCATATTGGGACCGGTTCGCGCGCTCGCCAAAATAGTTCATCGTCCTGGCGAGGAAGTTGGACGGGAGAACCTCTTCAGCGACGCGCATCGCCCCACGGCCGAGTCCGGAGAGACCTCCGCCGAACGCCGCGCCAAGAGCGCTATTCTTGACACGCTCCTCATCGCTCACCACGGGCTGCAGGCTGCTTTGGAAGGCGCCAGCCAGTGCGCTCTGGCCGATGGCTCGCGCCGCGCCAACACCCCGCGCGGCCACTCCAACCCCTCCCACTGGGGCGGATCCAGCAAAGGCCCCCACCAACTCGCCAAACTTTCCTGCGCCGGTGCTGGTCAGATCCTCGTCCCTAGCGCGACGCTCGGCGACATGCTCACGCATGGCCTGCTGAGGGCGAAGAAGCATTTCCTTCGCCTGCGAGGCTGCCTCGGGGTTGATGTTGGCGAAGATGTCCGCCAACGCTGGGATGGGCCGGCTACCTTGATCGATCAGCGCTTGGACAATGCCTTCGCCCGTATCGACCAAGCCTTTCCCGATGCCTGCACGGAAGCGTTCCGAGCCGGTCATGCTGTCGGTTGCCCGCGGCGTCCGCTCAGCTGGGGGCGCAGCCGCCGGCGAGGACTGAGCGGCATACCTCGTCCATGGCCCCTGCTCTGCGCTGGCGTCATACATCTGCTCCTGCTCGCGGTGCAGGCGGTCAGCGTAGGCATTCGCCTCATCAACGGTGTTGAAGGAGCCGAGATTCTGACCGGTGCGCAGGTACTGATTGATCGCCTCATCGTCGGACATGATCCGTCCGTCGTCGCTGACAGTGGGCAGTAGCACCTCCTTCCCGTCGAAATTGGCCGACATGGAGCGGACGGTGGAGATCGAGCCATCAGGGTTCCTCACCCGCGGCCGGCTGGTCAGGTCGATGTTGCCGGCGCCGAACTGCCCCAGGCTATCCTGCTGTTGGTACTTCTCCCACGGGCCAGCCATCAGAGCCTCTCCCAGTTGTTCGAATCAGAAGGATTGCCACCGCGGAAGCGATAGCCGCCCTCAGTGGTCCCGACAGCTGGCGCCCTGCCGGTCGGGCCACCATTGAAAGCCCCGCCCAGCGAAGGCTGTCCAGTCGCGCCGCCCTTCCAGCCCGTCAGCTCCAGAAAGCTCCTGATCTTCGATGCCTGGACTTCAGGCGGATCGAGATAGTTGGGCATCTGCGCCGTTGCGGTGTCGCGATCCGCGTTGGTGATCATGCCGGTTGGATTCTCGTAGGCGGCCCAAGCGGCGCCGGCGCCCTGCGAATAGCTGAGGATGTCCGAGTTCGCGGACTCGTTAGCCAGCTTGCCAACTCGGCTAAGGTAGCCGCCAACCAATGGCACCGGGCTGTTTTCAAGCGCGCGAGCAGTTGCCCCCTGTGTAAACCGACCGCCCTTCGTCGCGATCTCTTCGGCAATCTGATCCGCAGTCATCCCGGCAAGCTCAGTCGGAGACTTCCCAGTCAGTGCCGCCGCATATTGGATCAGATTTCGCTGGACCCCCTGTACTGCAACGCGCTGCCTGGGGTTTAGATCGGAGCCATCCCCGCTAGAAGTGGACTTTCCGCTCGGATTCCATTGACCAGTGCGCTGCAGCTCAAACTGCTGTCGGGCAAGATCAAGTCTGCTACGAGTTGCGTCCGCGCTCGCATAGCTATTTGCGGCGCTCGCGCGAGATGCAGCGGCGGATGCATCACTCTGGCGGATGTTCGCTTGGCCCTGCGCAGTCGTCGTGACACCGCCGCCCCCCTCGGTCAATGCGTTGTAGAGCAGGTTTTGCCCCTCGACCTTGGCGAGTTGCTGCGGCCCATTGGCGACGCCCATCAACGCAGCGTTTGCCCCATTCCAGTCACCCGCTGTGGCGCGCGTAGCCGCATCGGAGCGGAAGCCCTGTTCCTGCATTGCGCCTTGGTAGCCGGATAGCTTGGTCGGATCGACGCCCGCCTCAAACAGCCTTGCAAGATCACGCGGGCCGCCGAGCGATTGGATGGCATCACCCAGGCCACGACGAGCGAGCATTTCGTTGCGCTTCTTGGCGGCATCGAGGACAAGGCCCTCCATGCGGGCGGCATCCATCATGGAGCGGCTATACGCGCTATCCCCACGCCCGAAAGCCGAGGCGAGGTCCATGCCGCCCTGCAGCAGCCGGTTCAGATCAAGGTCGGCCATCTCAGTACCCCCACAGGCCGCGACCGGCCAGAATCTTGTTCATGTTCTGCCCCGACAGCGCTGCATTGGCGGCGCCGAAGTCGGCCCCCGTCTTGGCCTGTGTCTGGATCTGCGCCAGGCTGGGCTGGCCGATGCCGGACTGGGCAGCGAAGCCGGCGCCAGCGCCCATCAGCGACGAAGCTAGGTCGATCCAGGGATTGCGCTGGACGCCGCGCAGGCGAAGATTGGCCAGGTAGTCGTCCGCACGGCTCCGGCGGCCGATCTGGTCCAGATCCATGGCAACGCGGGAGTCAGCGATTCCCTCGCGCTGGCGCTGCTGGGTCGGGGCGTCGATGCGGGCCATCAGGCCGGCCATCTGGTTGCCGTAGTCGCCAATGCCCAAGGCCGCGTCGTTGGCGTCCTGCTGGAAGGCCCGGCTGACCGCTCCAACCTGCCCCAGCCCGCGCTGTGCGTTCGCCTGAGCCGCGCGCACCTGGTCGAGGTACTGACTGCCGATGGCCGCGCGCTCGCCCTCTGCCCCCTGCGAGGCGCGCTGCTGCATGGCGTTGGCGATAGCCTGGTCCGCCTCCTGCTGCCGGACGCCCTGCTGCCTGATCTGGCCGGCGAGGATGTTGTCCTGTCGCTTCGCAGTCTGGCGACCGTTGTAGTAGCTCGCGCCAGCACTGCCAGCCGCCAGCAATGCAGGAACGAGAAATTCAGCGCCCATGCCCATCAGCGACCTCCAGTGCCGTAGCCAAAGCCAGGCGCGTAGTACAGCGAATAGAAATCCCTGTTTGCCCGTCGCGTCTCCGCCTGATCACGGCTGGTCTTGGCGAGCGTGGCGGCTCCGGAGAACACGTTGCCCAGCGCGTCGGCGTTGAGCTGGGAGCGAGCGCCCGCGAGGTTGTTCCGCAGCGACATGGCCGCATTGCTCGCCCCGGTGGTCATGTCCGCGCCGGTCTGCGCCAGCTGGATCATGTTCATCCGGCTGGTCTCGTCGGCGTTGCGCAGCTCGTTGGCCGCGCTCTGCGCCAGGCGGTCGGCGGTCAGGATGCCCTGCTGGTAGTCCTGCCCCAGCTGGCGGTTGGCATCCACGGATGCAGAGCCGCCCGTCAGGCCGTTGCGCGCCATGGCGAAGCGCAAGCTGCGATCCGCTGCATCATGCTGCCGGTCCAGGTTCTGCCGGTAGAAGCTGCGGGATGCGCCCAGGAAGTCGTTGATATCGGCCTCCCGCTGCGGGCTGCCGTAGATCTGGTTGATCTGCTGCATCGAACGGTTGATGTTCGCCTGCCGCAGCCCTTCCTGCTGGGTAGCCTGCTGCGCTGCCTTGTTGGAACCGCCACCGAAACCCATTACTCACCTCGCAGACGGGAGAAGTGGGCGACGTCCTCGCCCCTGATGCCGAAGTGGCGCCACACGCCCTCCGCCCTGAACCCCAGCGACCGCTCGAACCATTCGATGGCCTTCTCGCGGCCGGTCAATGCGCTGGTCTGGATGCGGTGGGCGCCCCCTTCGTAGATGCGTTCCATCGCCCAGCGCGTGGCCTTGGTCATCGCGCGCCATTGCTGCGCCCAGCCCTCCTCCGTCCCCGCCATCCACGCCTGCCACACGCCCTCGCCCGCGGGGTGGAAGCCACCGGCAGCGGCGGGCAGGTTGTCGTCCTGAAGCACCGTGAATGCGAAGCCCTGGGACTTTTGCGCCAAGTCGATCAGCGCGGCAGCGGCAACGTCCGGCGAGAACTCGGCCAGCCCCGTCACAGCCAGGAATTGCGCGCGCTCGTCTTCCCGCATCCGCTCCGACAGGTAGACCAGATGCGCCGGGCGGCACGGGACAATGTTCGATGGAAGGCGAGCGGGCAGCATGGTCATATGCTCGCCGTTTCGCCCAAGGCATCAACGGAGTCACGCCATCCCGCGCATGTCTTGCAGGTACAAGCCCAGCGCATTCCACTGCCACGGCTCGCTGCCGTCGTAGGTCAGGCGCACCGAGAGCGACGGCGCTGCCAACGGCATCGGAATCACCATGCCGGGGACCGTGTCCGCCGGCACCGTGTAGCCCGGCGTGAACAGGCCGCCGCTGCTCTGGTCGATGCCAAAGGACACCGACACCGCGCCCTGCCCGACGATGTCGAATCCGTACAGCATCTTGGTCACGCCCGGCTGGCCGAACTCCAGCCATGGCCACTGGATCATGCCCTCGAACGGGATGATCTCGAAATTCCACCCATCGCCGGCAATGCCGATCTCATCGCCAACCACGGACTCATCAACCACGTGGATGAAGTCGCCAGAGCGCAGGTACAGGGCGTCGCCGGCAATGGCCCAATCATCGATGACGAAAGGGAACTCGTAGCGCGACCAGGCGCCTACCTGCCCCATGCGGGTCATCGAGTAGACGAACACCTCGGCCGTTCCGGGAATCCATACCTCCCCCTCCCAGTGGCCGTCTGAGTTGAACACGAGCCAGTACTGCCCCATCGCCGGGTAGTAGAGCGCCAGCGGCTTGGCATCCGGCGTCATCGCCTCGCGGACAAGGGGGTCGATGGGCATGCCCACATCGCCCGCCTGGAAGTTGGTGCTGCTGGCGGCGATACCCACCGTGCGCACGCCCTGCGAGGCGAGGAAGAACAGGTCGTTCGACACCGGGGCGATGGCGTGGTGCTGGGTGCTGCCCATCGGCAGCGCATCCAGCAGCGCCATGTTGGCCGGGTCCTCGTCTACCTGCCAGAGCTGGAACGCCTCGGCATTGAAGACGATCAGGTTGCCGCGGTACAGCCCCATGGCCTCCACCGGGTTGGAACCATAGTTCTGCAAGCCGGTCGGCAGATAGCCGGCATTGTTTTCGCTCGACCAGTCCAGCGGATTGACGGTCGCCGAGTAGCGCACGATGTCGTCGTCACCGCAGAAGACCTTGGAGGCGGCAATGGCGACGATCTTGGTGTTCGGGCAGTTCGGGTCCTCCACCCGTCGGGAGACGGCGCGGAACGTCACCGTGCCGTCCTTCACGTAGTCGCCCTCTTCCTCCGGCCAGGTCGGCTCAGTGTCGCCGCTGACGTACAGCGGCTCGGCGGTCCACTCCACGCGGGTTGCCGAGATAGCCTCCCACGTGACTTCGTTGTCCACCACCTGCTGGCCCAACACGGGCGGCCAAGCCGGCTCGCTGGAATCGGAGAAGCCCGACTCCGGCTGCACCGCCTTGTACGCAAGATCAGCCGGCAATCCAGCGAAGGTCCCCTGCACCTGTAGCGCATCGCCCCAAGTCGGGTGGTTGTGATCAGCGACAGACCAGAGCGCGATGCCGGCGCGGCAGTAGGCTGCGCCAGCAGGGCACGTCGCCGTGACCGTGGACTTCTTCCATGCCCCTCCGCTGCCGTTATCGATCTCGTTGCCTTTGTCGATGCGCAGCAGCGTGTCCGACCCATTGAACCAATGCACCTCCACCCAGCCACGGGTGGCGCCGGCGATGGCGGCCCCTTGCTCGATCATGCAGGAGGCGGTGATCTGCTTCCCTGCCGGGACAACAAGCTCGGTCTGGTTGAGCGCTTCGCCCGTAGCGACGTTGCCCGGGAGGCGGACACAGCCGACCCCGCCGAATCCATGCCCATCGGAGACGTATGAAGCGCCGCCCGTGTAGTCCCAGCCACCAGCCCCCGCGCTGAAATCACCGTTCTCGACGGCAGTGGCGGTCGGCGAGGGTGCGGTAATCGGGACGACGATGTCACCGGGCTGGTAGAGCGTGCCGGGCTGCCAAGTGGGGTATGCCATCAGAGCGCCCCCGTGCTGTTGCTGCCGGATTTGCTGCCGCCGCCGTAGCGATCCTTCACGGATGGAGGGACTGTCGTGGTCGGCGTTCCAGTCTCCTGGTCAACGCTGTAGGGGGTGCTGTTGCTAACGTCCTCGATGACGGTTTCGCCCGGATTTGCTGGCCATGCCGGCTCGGTGGTGCCGGAGCGGGGGCCGTCTCCCACCACGTCCGTCACCACGTAGCGGAAGCCGTTGTCCTCGGTTGGGACCACGACGTCGCCGAGCGCTCGGCCAACGTTCGGCGCCCATGGCGCATAGCCGGCGCGGTCGGATTCGACGCGGTAGGCCATGCCATTGCCATCCGTGGGGCGCACCAGCGTGCCGGGCAGGTAAACGTGATTCGGCTGCCAAACCTCGCCCTTCTCCAGCCAGTAGTGCCGAATCAGACCGTCCTCGAACTCGGCTACAACGTACAGGTAGCCGAGGAATGGCAGGGCGAAATGGATGTCCTTGATCGGCATTTCAGGCGCTTCTGGGTGCCGCAGGACTTCAACCTCGACCCTCTCTTCTCCGATCACGACCTGGTGCGAGAAAACAACGAACTTGCCCTGGAACCAGACCAGGCCCTTGGTTCCGAAAGGCGGCACAATGGGAATCCGCGTCCCTGGCCGGCTCTTGATGGTGCGTGCGGCAGTGACGTAGCCGTTGAGCAGGTCGTAGAGCGAGTCCGGCGAGGCGCCGCCCTTATCGCGTAGGCGGGTAATGCCGGCCTTTACGGCGGAAAGCGATTGCTGCCTCACTGCGAATCCTCCGGCCAGCCGCCCACCGGGACAGGCCGTACCCATGGCGCCGTGGCGCGCGAAGCACCAGGCACGTAGCGGCGCGTATGGTGCGAACCGGCTACCAGGCTATGCACATAGCCGGCAGCCTGTGCGGCGTAGTTCTCCGCATCGGGCTGCCCATAATGCGCTTTGGCGTTCGCCAACGCCTGGAGGAAGATCGCCTCGGGATCGATAGTCGTCTCATCACTGTCCGCATCCAGCGGCAGCAGCCCGAAATGCCCCTTGATGCGCAGCTTCCACGTGTCATCCACCGGGGCCGGCCAGACCTCGATGCACTGCCTGATCTCGTAGTGCGAAGGGATACCCGCACCGGGGCTGCCATACATCACCGGATCGATACCGCACACCAGCGGGCGCCAGCTCAGATCGCCCTGCGAGATGCCCACCCACGTGACCATGCGCGGATCCATGTGCTTCGGACAGGCGTCAGCGTTCGCATCGAAGTCGTAGAAGCGCACGCCCGGCTGCATGTCCCACGCGTAAAACCGCTCCATGCGGAACACGGAGTAGCGCCGGTAGAGCATCTCCTGCGCATTGCGGGTGAAGTCATCCAGCAGTGGCGCCATGCCGGGAGGAAGGACGCCCATCGCCACCTGCGTGGCGAAGCCTAGCCGGGTTGCCAGCCGATTGCGCATCTGCTCCAGCGTGGTGCGCGGGTAGTCATCATCGCAGGCGCAGTTGTAGCCGGTATCCGGTCCAGGCGGATCCGGCGGATCGGGATCATCAACTTCTACCTCGATGAGGAAGGAGTAGGTCTCCAACTCCGTACCAACCCACTCTTGGGGGGCAGCATAGAGAAGCGGGTTTCCCGGGAATAGCTCAATCACGAACTCAGAGGGCAGGAATTCCGTCTGTGGATCGGCCTGATTGGGAATGCCATAGTCGTTGTCGTGCTCATCCTGCCAATAGAACCCAGCAGGCGGCCCATAGGGACCAGCATTGCTATAGGCGACCACGGTGATGCGCACCAGCGGCGCAGCGCTGCCGAAGTCCAGCGACCAATTCGCCGTGCCGCTGGTCCCTGCTGCCGTGACGATAGAGTCGGCGCCAAGGGATGCGTGGACATCGCCCTGCTGCCCAGTTTCGGCGAACTCGTACATCAACCCACTGTCAACGAGTGAAACCCACGCCATCACGCTCTCCCTTCATCAAAAAGGCCGGCCAGAGTCACCCCCGACCGGCCGCCGTCACCTCGCCCTGACGAGGTTGGGCTACTTGCCGACGTCCTTCGCCGGCTCCGGCTTCTTCGCCGGCTCCGGCTTCTTAACGGGGGCATGGACGCGCACGGCGGACTGCGCCGGACCATCATTGCCGCCGCCGGATTTGAAGCCGGCCGGACGCAGCTGCTCCGGCCCCATCGGGAACGCGCGCACCACAAGGTCGGGAGCATTGATGCGGCGGTACTTGCGCTGCAGGCGGCGGAACTCGGAGTCGGCACCGACATCCAGCTCAACCTCCTCCCCGGTTTCTTCATCCAGCACGCGCACGGAATTCGCGCCATGTACCACCTTCAGGATCGGCAGTTCATGCTCGGGAATCTTCGTCGGGATGACGGCCCCGTTGCCGCGGTCGATCTCCACCAGCAGGAGGGGAAGTGTGATCGTGGACATGGGTCAGCCTCCTCAGCCCAGCATGCGCAGCGACGCCGCGGTGGATACGCGCACGAATGCGGGCAGTTCGTCGGCCTGCACCATGTCATTCGCGGGAACCGTCGCCAGCGTGGCCCAACCCGTGGAGCCGTCTGCGCTACCCTGAACGATCAGCTGCGCCTCGCTCTGGTTGTAGAAAATGGCCTCACCGCCAGGAAAGAACGGCGACACACCGATCTCGTAGGCGGTGTTGTTGATCGTGACAAGCTTCATATGGATCTCCGGTTAGCCCCAGCTATAGCCGGGGCATTGGGTCAGGCCAGGGTCACGACGGCCAGGCCGTTGCGCTGGTCGGTGGTAAAGCCGTATTTGGCAGTTCGCCCCCAGTAATGGACGTAGCGGTCCGGCAGGCGTTCGGGCTTGCGGTTGCGCATCCACTCGCCCTTGACGGGGCGCAGCTTCAGGCCAGCCTTGTTCAGGAAGAAGCCCATCTTCGAGTACGTGGTGCCGCCCAATTCCGCATCCAGCTCCGCGAATGCCGGATCGCGGATCACTTCCACGCCATGGAAGTAGAGGTTGTTGGTCGCCGGATCGACCGACACGCCGCCGCGATTGTTGCCGCCATCATTGATATGCCGGCTGGTCACGGCGTTGGCGCGGGTGCGGAACTCGTCGTACAGCGCCTCGCCAACGAAGATCGAGTCGGTGACGGCACCGCCATAGCGGGTGTTGTCGAACCACGTCGCCTCGAACTCATCGACCAGGTTGGCGCCCGCGATGTTCAGGTTGATATTGTTGCGCCAGTACGGATTGTTTGCCGCATTGACGCCGCCCACCGTACCCACCGCCGGGGTGGTGCTGATGATGTGGCGAATGCCCGGACATGCCTTGGCCGACTGGCTGCCGTCCTGCAACAGCTCGAACGCCAGGTGGCGCTGCAGACCCATCCTCAGTGCTCGATGCGATTGCTTCAGCAGGTTGATGAGCTGGGTCTTCTCGTTCGCGGTCGGGGCCTCCTCGCCCTCGTCCGAGATACGGATACCCGCGGCCAGCAGGCGGTCTTCATCGAACCAGAAACCATCATGGACGTTGAAGTAGTTCCACGAGGTCCAGCGGTTCGGGTCGCGCTCGTTGTAGGTGACCTGATCCGCGCCGAAGTAGTTCTGCGCGTTGGAGTTGTTGTCGATATACAGCGGTTCCTTGAACACGCCGTTGCCGAACACCGACTCTTCCTTGTTGGCGATGAGCCAATCCAGGAGGCGGTACTTCGGGTTGATCTGATCGACCGGCTCTTTCTTGTCGTGCGTTTCCAGCGAGTAGTTCATCCCACGGACGAACTGTTCCTGAGTGAAGGCCATGATGAATCCTCGAAGGTGATGGGGTGATTTCCATCCACGTCGAGGCGGCCGAATCCTCATACTGACCTGCCGGGCGCGACTCCGACTTACTGCTGCGTGGCGTCAGCTACTGCCGACGCCACGCAGGTTGCACCATTCGCCCAAGGCGTCAACGGCTAGGCGGGCCATCGATTGCAAAGTTCAGCGCGTCCTCCACGGAATCGAAATTCCGCGGAGCCATGCTCCCCCGCGGGCCGCCGGGACGAACGGCACTCGGAGCTGGCCTCTGCGCAGGAGCGGCCGGGGCTGGCGCCGCGGCAACGGGAGTTGGTGCGGCGGCGTAGGCTTCCTGGATCGCGGATGCCCACTGCTGCGGCGGCAGGTTGCCCTGGATCACGGCCACCATAGGCTGGATCGTCTTGAACTTGACATCGAAGTGCTGAGGATCAGCTGCGCGAAGCTGGGCGCCAAGAGCCTGCACCTCCTGCATCGCCTGCTCCTGCGCATGACTCGCCGCCTCCGAATATTCCCTCGCCTGCCACTGGCGCTGCTGGCTGTCATGCTGGAGAGCCGTTGCCCGACGCGCGCGGATCAGCTCCTCGGCTGCCGCACGGGTCATGTCACCATCCGCCACCTGCTTGGCGAGTTCGGCATGCTCTGCCAGCGGGTCATAGCCTGGCGCCGGTCGACCCAACTGCTTGGCCAGCCAGGCCATTTCCTGCTGCATGAAATCGTAGGCTTGCCCCATTGCTGCCGGGTCGCCGGAGTTGATGGCGGCCAAGTAGTTCAGAGCATTGCCCATCTGCTGGGGATCGGCCCCGGTAGACCTGATCGTCTCCTCCCACTGTTTGCCTCGCTCGGCCTCGGGGCGCAGGGATTCAACCTCGGCGGCGCGCTTCACCAACTGCGGTAGTTCGCCCACATCCTTGATGCCGGCGGCCTCCAGCTGCTCGCGTACCGGTGCCAGTTCCTTGATCTTTGCTGCCATCTCACGGAAGCGATCAGCGGAGTCCTTTTTCAGCCCAAGAGCGGTGATTTCTGCCTCTGCTTCCGCGTCCGGCCCAGGTTTGCCATCCGGCTCTCCCTTCGCGGGGTCTTTCGCCTCGGGCTGCGCTTCCTCGGCCGGGGTTTCCGATGCAGTCCCTTCGGGCAGTTCGGGCTTGCCATCCGCCGCGTCATCGGGCGCGCTTTCTTCGATTGCACGATCCAGCGACTCGGCCAATGCTTCATCAAGGCTCGGCTCCTGCTCGGGCTCGGTCGGCGCGTCCGGATTCAGCACGTCGTCGGGGATGGTGTCAGTTTCGTTCGGGTCCATCGATAGTTCCTCTCGTCACGGTCAGGGCATTACAGGGGGAGCGGGTGCAGGGCTCCCCGGTGGCGGTTCCGGCGGCGGCATTTCACCAGGCGCCACCGGTGCTGCGCCGGGCATTCCCGGCATCCCAGCCATGCCGGAGCCGTCCGCCTGGGGAATGAGTTGGTCAATGTCGAGTCGGTCGCCAGCCTTCTCGGCCGTAGCGCGCAGTAGTTGCTCCAGCGCATCGGCAATGGATGCCTGGCTGGCGCCGCGCAATTGCCCGATCTGCACGATTCCCTGCTGCAAAAGTGGCAACATCGCGCTCCACGACTGGCGCTCGGCAGCCACGTTCGGCTTGCCGCTGGATCCGGCACGAATATCCACATTCAGAAGACGAGCCACGTCGTCCGGGCCGCCGTACTCGGGCCACATCGCATCCGGCCCGGCAATCTGCTGCACCTCATCCACCGTCATGTACCGGCGCGCAATCTCCACTGTGTACTGCGCCAAATCGGTCAGCGCCTCCTCCAGGACGTCGCGTCGGCCAGTTGTGCGTGCGTTAAACCCCTGCTGCTGAATATCAGCCTCAGTCGCGGTCTTCGGCGTATTCACTGCGCCGCCCAAGGCTTCCTGCACACCCCAAATGCGCTCGATCTCCTGCACGATGCGCGTGCGGTCATACAGCGCAACGTCGATGGCCGCGTAAGTGACCGGCTGCAAGACTTCGCCAAGCGGGCGACGGGGGTCTGTCAGGTTGACCGGTACCATCTCCTGCTCGCCAGCAGCCGCCAGCTTGTCAGCCTCGCCGGGAGGCAATGCCCCGGCGTTGAATGCCGTCTTGGGCACGGTGCGACGACGATGCCTTGCCTCCGCAGAGCCAATCCGGTCGTACTCGTCCACCAACTTCATGGAGCGAGTCGTGAGGCTTTGAGGATGCCGCTGTCCATCAACTTCGGACGTGGTGATCAGGAAGAACGGATAGAAGCGGGTTGTTGCCGGCGGGTTCCATGGCGCCTTGACCCAGCGCCCCACGCCCTCTATGCCGGTCAGGACGGAATTTGAAGTGCGGTCCCATATTTCCCAAAGGGCCAAGAACTCCTCACCCGTGACGCAGTCTCCCCCGCCATCATCCTTCACGTATGCATCAGCGTCGCTGGCGTTCACGCTATCCACCGCCGCCGTCTCGTCGCGGATCATTACCGGCTTGCGAGCGGTGTAACGGGCGGCAGCTTTCAGGATCGACTCGGCACGTTCACCCAAGTATTCACCGAACTCCGCTAGAGCGTCGTCAGCACGGATGAAGATGCGGTGCGCATTCCACGGCGCATCCCCGTGGTTGGCGATAGTGAACCCCGGTGCAACTTGAAAGTCCTCGCCTTGCACCACGTCGGCCACGAAGCCACGCGCAACAGTCCGATCTGCCCCCTGTTCCAACGCGGCCAACTGGCGCTCAAGATCGGCAATCTTCGATTCACGGTCAGCGCCAAACACGCCCCGCACCACCTCGACCGCCGACGCAATGAAGCCCTCGCCTTCCTCGGCCAGCTGCGCCTGCAATGCCTGCGCGTGGTTGATGTTATCGCGCAGGTCGTTGATGGCCTGTGCCGTCTCCGGGCTCTGCTCGGCGCGCTCCTGCCAGCTGGCTTTGAGGATGCCGACGCCGATGGTCAATGCAGATCGTGTCCACGGGCGGCCACGGCGGCGCAGGCTGGCATCGCGCCACATGTGTGAGCCCACTATCTCGCAGGTTTCGGCGAACGCCTTGATCTCACGCGAGCGGCGCAGATACCGCTTGCGCAGCTCCATCACCTGCTGCTGAATCAACCCCTCGGTCGCAGCCTCCTGCGCCTGCTGACCCACCTGCATCGCCATCTCGGGCGGCGTGCCCATCGCCACAGCAGCAGCGGCAGCCTGCGCCCCAGCCTGTACCGCCTCGGGCGAATCGCGCACCTCGTCCTCGATTGCATCGCGCAACGCCAGCATGTCCGGCGGGCGAACGCTCGGGCCGGGCGTCACATCGAAATCGGGATCGCGGGCGTAGAGGAACGCTTCGAGAATGTCGATGTTCGTGCCAATCAGGTTGGCACCCACCTGAAAACCGGAGTCGCCGCGAGCGTAGCGCCGGTCCTTCGCGTACTGCTTGCGCGCCGGGGCGTCATGTTCGCGGGCATAAGCAAGGCGACGGAACCATGCCTTTACGTCCGCCCGCTCGCGCTGTAGCGCCTGCTCCCGAAGCTGATCGGGGTCATTGGGCTCGGCCGCCTGCGCGGTCAGTTCATCATGTTCGTCGGTCATGCCGACACCCTGCCTAAATCCGGCAAGGCTTCAACGGTAGTAACTCTTTCGCTCCGCGCTCGTCTTTGCGTCGGCCCGGTCGCGGGCGGCGAACCACTCCTCTGTCATCGGTTTTGGCTCCGGCTTGCGCTGGCGGACAGCAGGCTTGCGCGCCGGCACCATGCCGTCGATGCCGCGACCCAACAATCCGCACACGTCCACGCCGTCATCGAACCGCGCGCGCGGGAAGTTCACCAGTTGATCAACAAGCCTGCGCACCCACGGCGCATTCGCCGGGTTCGGAAAGCGCACCCGCCCCGTCTTCACCAGCGCCCGGAACACCTGCACGCGCGCCACTTTGTCGCCCACCGTCGGCAGGTATTCGTAGTTGGCGAACTGGTCCGATTCACGCTCCAGTAGCCGGCGCACCGGGCGTACAGCGTTCTCCTGCCCGCCCTTCTCGCCAAACCACCACAGCGGCTGGTGCTGCCGAATCATCGCCAACTGCGCGCCGACGCTCTCGTCCAGTTCCACCTGCTCGGCCCACCAGTCAACGAGCCACAGCGTGCCAGCATCGTCCAGCCCGGCCACGCCGTGTTCTGTGTAGTCCGGTTCCTCGCGCTTTTCGAGGTCTTTCTCGGTCACTGCGAAATCGCTGGCCCCGTAGAACTCCAGCCGCGCCGGCAGCTCGTGAGGGTCGTAGTAGACGAACCAGTCGCGCTCGAACTGATTGCCGCTCTCCGGCTTCGGGCGGCCCTGATACAAGCTGGCCCACGTCCGGGCCTTCGCCATATATTGCTGCCAGTGCGCAGGCGTGAACCACTCCGGCCACAAGAATTCCCACGGCGCGCGGCCCAGCGGGTCGTCGTCTCGATCAGCCTGCGCCGGGATGCACAGCACCTCCCACTCCTGCCCGTCCCTGCACATGATTCTGCCCGATTCGCCATCCCAAGCCTCGGGCAGAATCGAGCCGGCCAAGTCCTCCGGATGCCACCGCGTTTGAATCAGAATGATCGAAGCGCCGGGCTTCAAGCGCGTCAGTAGATCGTCGTCGTAAGCGGCACGGGTGCTTTCGCGCACCGTGGGGCTGTCCGCCTCCTGCCGCCCAGCTACCGGGTCATCGACAATCAGCACGTCCGCACGCGCCGAGGTGACGCCGCCGAGGATGCCGGCAGCCAACAACCCCGAATCGTTCGTCAGTTCCCACTCGTCCACCGCGCCGCTGCCGGCCCGGATTGTCGTCCGCTCCGGCCAGATCGCCGTGTATTCCGCACTGCCGCAGATCGCCCGCACTCGCTTGCTGGACCGGTATGCCGGTTTCGCCGCGTAGCTCGTGGAGATGACCTTGCAACCCGGCCAAACACCCATTGCCCATGCGGGAGCCACCACGCCGGCATAGGTCGATTTCGCTGAGCCGGGTGGCATGAACACCATCAGTCGCCCCATTGAAGTCCGAAGGCATTCCTCCACCTTGTCCAATAGCAGCGCATGATGAGCAGCAAGCGGCAGCGATTCGGCTGGCTCGCATACCCAGCTCTCTGGGTCATCGTCCACCGGTGCGCCGGGAATCGCAATCGACAGTGCGAATGCCTTCAAGCTCTCCCGTGCTCGGCGACGGCGCAGCAGCTCGGCGGCTGCCGCCTGCGCGGTTATGTCATGTAGCTGCACGCAGACCGCCCGCTGCCAACGCCGCAAGCTGCTCGTCCGTGAGATCCTTGGCAGTAGCTCGCACTTCAAGGGGGGCGGACTTGTCACCCCGGACCGTCACGGCATCCCCGTACTTCTTGGGATTCTCCTTCGCCGTCTGCCACTTGATGGCATCCATGTGCAGCCTGCCAGCCGCTGCATCCATTTTGCCCTGTCTGACCCGATAGAGAACGTGGTCCATCGCCTCGAACCGCGCATCAGCCCGAATCGCGCACGCGCGCGCGTATTGCTGGCGTAGGGCTTCGTACGGCCCTGGCTCAGTCCTCGCCACTCCATCGGCTGGTTCAGCGTCCTTAGCCGCCAGCCAGCGCATCAGGGTGCGCCAGTGCGGCATTCCCTCCCCTGCGCACGCCTGCCGAATACTGCGGCCCTCGGCAATCCGGGCACACACGCGCTCCCCTACCTCCGGGTTGAATCGGGTTGGCTTCGACGTGACGCTCACGATCTGTCCTCCACAGGCTCGACATCCCGCAGCCGATGCAAACCCGCCCGGCTTGCCGCGAACCTACTATCGGTCTCTACGGCATAGCCATGTGAGAGCAGGCCATCTAGCAACTCGTCCCCATCTGGCCGGTTGTCACTGCGGAACTCGTCTCGAGTCGCGCTGAACTCGCTTGCAAGATAGCGGACGCCATCCGCGATCCGATCCTTCATGCTGCCCCTCTCAAATGCTCGATCAAGTCGTCGCGCAAACCTTCCGCCGTCGGCCCGATGAACGGTAGGCGCGAACCCTTCTGGAACCGCGTCTGATAGAACCCCACAAGCCAGCCTATCCGCTCACGAATCCATGCCTGGGCCACACTTCGCTCCTCACTAATGACGTAGGCTTGCTGGGTCTCTGGATCAACAAATAGATACGCTCCGCAGCTCCGCGATTTGTCGATTTCGGTAATCCTGTCTATCAGACAATCGACCGCGAACTGCATGTCATCGAGATCGACAACGCATGATGGCGCTGGTTTCCAGCACTGTCGGAACGCAACACCGGCAGTTCGCCCTACGATAGTGCCGTGGGGCAAGGCTTCAACGGTTGCTTGCTTCGTCATGCTGCCTCCAAGGTTATTTCCAGTCGGGGGCTATGTCGGTCTATACCGGCCTTGCGGATGCTCAGCGCCTGCACCTGGGAGTCGTCATCCCACATGCCGGCAGCGGTCAGAGCGTCCAGCGGGGCCTTCAGCAGGTTGTCGATGTCCCGCCGGCGCAGGTCGGGGTAGTAGGCTTCGATGGAGACGTTGACTGGCGCGGGCCCAACGCCCACCCGGCCACCCAGGCGCATCACCAGCTCAACGTCCGTTCGGTACTTCCGGCCGGCCGCAGCGATCAGCACACGGCCGTTCACGCTTCGCCAATAGCGGTTCACCGACGGCGGCCACGGGAGCTGCAAGCGGATCACCCGTACACCCTCCGCAGCGTCTCGTTGAGCGCCGCCAGTTCGTCCATCTTCATCACCCGCCACATGGTCTTTCGGCCATGCCAGCCGTTCTCGCTGCCTTGGTGGCAGTCCTTGCACAACGCCACCACCGTGAAGTGCTGGCCTTGATTGATGTGGTGCGCGTCGCTCGGCGGCGGCGCGGCGCAGACGCTGCACGGCAGGCTCTTGACCGCTTGCAGGTGCATACGCTCGGTAGCGGTGATCGCCTTGGCGTTCTTCGTGCGCATCAGCCAGCCCTCCGCATCGAGTAGCCCGGATCGGGGTCGGGGATCACCACGCCGGCTCGCGCGCCGATGCGCTGGCAGAACTCCACGTAGCGCCAGAACTCATCGCCATCGATCACGTCGCGGTTGCCATCGGCATCGGTCGTGGTAGTGCGAATCGGCACCTGTTCAGATCGACCGCCCGGCAACCGCTTCTCGCGCCAACCCCAATGCGAGCCGCACAGGTACTCGTGCACGTCCTCGCGCTCGTAGCCGCCATGCTCGGCCAGCATCGGAATCACTACGCCCCACAGGTAGCGCAGCTGCGGCGGCGTGCGCTCCGGGCGGGCGATGGTCAGCTTCACGTTGACCGGCTTGCCCTGCTGGAAGAAGCGCAGAATTTCCGATACACGCTTGATCGCCGCGTCGCGGTCTTTCGGCGGCAGGGTGATGACGTTCTCAGCCATGGTCCCGCTCCCCGTAGCGCAGCTCCAGCAGCAGTCGCAACTCGTGGATCGACTTCTCGATGTCCTGTCGGCCCTTGCCGCCTTCGCGGTTGTGCCTGGTCAGGCGCTTGACGACGCAGCCCTCCAGAAACCCAAGCCCATTTGCCTCGGCGTACTGCACCGGTTGGATGCCGCCCACGCGGTAGTGGCTGCCACCGATCTGTTCGTCCAATGCGCTCATCCCTGCGCCTCCTTCGCGCGGGCGGCGTCGATGGCGGCAAGCTCGTTCATGGCTTTGGCTGCCCAATGGCTGTGGTGGTTGGCATTCCGGCCGTTGTGCTGCGCCAATGCATACTCGATCAATTCTCGGTACCGCATTGATTCAGCGCTTCGCGCGTCGCGCTCGGCGACCAGGCGCAGCCGTTCTTGCTGGAGGGTCACCACTACACTGCTGTTGGTCCCTGCGTCATAGCGCGCTGCATCACGCTCTTCCGTCAAGCGGTCAAGCTCCCTCGCCCTATGGTTCGCCAGGAATTCGAAGTTGTCTCCAGCCGCTCGGTAATTATTTCGCTGCTCGATCAGGCGGTCGATGGCTGCTTGGTCGTAGAGTCCATCAACCGGCCACCCTTTCTGACGCCACCGTTCGGCAGTTTCAACGTCATAGGTGGTGGATGACTTGTCCGTAATGAAGTCGTCAGTAACCCACGCCACCGGCTTGATCTCGTTCTCACTCATTTCGCCTCTCCCGCAATCTGTTCAGCCCGCGCCATGCAGCGCTCCTTTGCGCCCTCGCCCCGCTCCGTGCAGATGCGGGTTTCGCCGTCCACCAGCACGTACACCGGCCCGTCGATGCCGTTGAACTTCGGCAGGCAGAAGCGCCCGTCCTCGGAGCGCAGGTGCTGCTTGTTCTCGCCGAGAATCCAGCGCATCAGAAGTCCTCCGCCGCGCTTCGCAGGTCGGAGAACGCCATCGTCGCTCCATCGAATCGCAGCTTTTTGTAGCCGGTCGGGCCATGCCGGTTCTTCTCGATCAACACCTCGGCAATGCCAGGCTCCGGCGTCTCGCGGTTGTAAACCTCATCCCGGTAGAGCATCAGGATTTGATCGGCCTCGCGCGTAAGCTCGTCGCTGTTCGCCAGGTCGCCGGCATTCGGGCGCTTGTCGGTGCGGGTATCGACGCCCTTCACCACCTGCGCGAGCGACACCACCGGCACCTGCAAGTCGCGGGCGAGGTTCTTCAACCCGCGCGCCACCTGCGAGACTTCCGTGATGCGATCCGCACGCGGCACCGTGATGCGCTGCGCGTAGTCGATGAAGATCACCTCCACGCCGTAGGTGTGCTTCCACTTCCGGGCAACGCCGACAAGCTCGTCCAGGGTGATCGCCGAACGGTCATAGATCCACATAGCTCGGTCGCGCGCCTGCTTGATGCCGGCGGTGATCTTTGACCAGTCCTCATCGTGGATCTGACCCGAGCGGATCGCGGTCGCCGACACGCTCGACGCCAACGCAGCGCGGCGAATGCCGATCTGCTCTGCTGGTTGCTCGGCGCTGAATACCCCAACCTTGTGCCCGGCGGCGGCGGCAGCCTCAGCCAGCCCGAGCATGAAGGCGGTCTTGCCCATCGCAGGGCGTCCGCCGATCACGGTCAGGTCCGAGTCGTGCCAGCCGCCAAGGATCGAATCCAACTCCCGCAGCCCGGTCGTGATGCCCGGTAGCAGCCCGCCATTGTTGAACGCAGCCTGCGTCACCTCGAAAGCCATCTGCAAAATCTGCTTGCCGGTGAACTCGTGTTCGGCCACCTCGGCATTCAACGCCATCAGCGCGGTGATCGCCTCGTTGACTGACTCCGGGTCACGCCCGCGTGCGCCCATCAGCAGCCGTTGCCCGATGCCAGCGGCCTCACGCATCCGCCAGTTCTCGCGCACCAGCTCAGCATGAGCCAGCGCAGTGCCGCCCGTGATCGCGTTCGACGCCAACGCCAGGATTTCCCCGGCATCATCCGGCAGCGCATCCATCAGCGTCACTGCGTCCGCCGGCTCGCCCGCCAGCATCGCGTCCCGGATTGCAGACCACAGCCGCTGGCGTAGCGGCGACGTGAACTGCTCGGCGGTCAGCAGGGCCGAGACGTCGTGGAAGGCCTCGTTGCGTGCAAGCACGCCGGCCAGGACCGCGTCTTCGGCATGTGCCGGGGTGTTGATGCTCGGCATCGCGGCAACCGCGTTCACAGCAGCCTCCTCCCGCCGCCAGGGCGTTGCTCCATCGGGACCACGTTCGACGCTGCCGCCGGTTTCCCGGGGCGCTCGGTAGCGCGAGACAGCCAGCCGTTGAGGAACTTCCCCGCGCCCCGTCGGGTTTTCCGCTGCGCCGGGTTTGCGACGCACCACGCCCGCGCCTTCCGCAGCTCGGCCAGCACGTCCAACGCCGGATAGGCCATCTCGAACTCGGCAACCTCGGCCAGCCCCACGGCGTAATCGCTCCCGTCGTTCAGCGGGATCGAAATTTCGCTTTCCGCGCTCGCCTCTGGAGATGGAGATGGAGATGGAGATGGAGATGGAGATGGAGAGTTTCCTAACGGTTTGGAAACCGTTTCGGAAACTCCAGCGGAAACGAGGATTTCATCCTTGAACGCAACAGCATCAGGAACCCCGGATGCGGCCTTGGCGACGGCTTTCCAGATGTTCGGGTTAGCCGGGCGGTTGAACTGCAGGAACTTGACCACCCAGACCCATTTCGTCGCTGGGTCGTACTTGACGAAGCCGATATCCGAAAGGGTTTCCAAACCGTTACGGAACCGCTCCGAAACCCAACCCAAGTCCTCGCATGCGTAGGCGTCAGGAAGGCGGAATGCCCCGAGTGTCGTGGTGTGCGGAGAGGTCAACAGATAAGCGGCAAGCAGGCGCGCATCATCACCGGCATCGCGCAGGTCCGTGTTGGCCCAGAAGCCCGCATAGATCGTGCCGTAGTCACGCATGGCGCTGCTCCAGCTCCAACTGCGGCGTCGGCTCACGCCTACGTTCTGCCCGGGCCATCTCATCGGCGCGAAGGCGGTCGTACTCGGCACGCTCTGCGTTGGTCATGGGCGGCGCGTAGAGCGCCTTCATCGCCTCTATGCATTGGCGGCATTGGTCAGGCTTCACGCTGCACCTCCAGCCAGTCGAGGTTGTCCAGCGGCTCCGGCGTGGCGCGAGGTGTTATCCGCAGCTCGTGACCACGGACGAACAGCGCCCCCCCCCCTCTTGCGAGGCTTGAAGTCGCGCAGCAGGTTGGCACGCGTGCCGATCACATCTATGCATGCCTCGGCTTTGCCTTGCCCATCCAGGGCGTCGGCAAGTAGCTCAATCTGGCGAGCGGTACTCATGCGGCGACCCTCCCCGTCAGTGCTTCAGACAGGATTCGGCTACGGGTGCGCTCGGCCTCCAGCTGTTCTGTCAGCAGCCGGACCTTGCGCTCGTTCTCCGATTCCAGGGGGCGCAGGCTGGCCGGGTCATAACCCAGTTGCAGGAGCAGCCAGTAGAGCGGCGCAGCGTTGCCGCAGCGCTGCATCAGCCTCACCAGTTGCTCGCCACTGGGCGAGTTCTGGCCGGTCTTGCAACGGGACCACACGGCGTCCTGCATGCCGATCTCGGCGGCGATGGCCTTGTCCTGCAGGCCGCTTTTGCTGGCGCAGTACGTCAGCACCGCGCCCCAGTTCTGCTGCCGCGCCACGTCTGCCATGTCCACCTTCGTCGGGTGGCCGCGCATCGGCAGACTGAGTTGTTGATCAGAGTGGATCATGCGTCTTGACTCGCGTTGACCAACGCCCTGAGGGCGAAATAAAGGCCCGCCCCGCAGGACGAGCCGATGGATGTGTCAGTGCAAAGAACCCCGCCGAACGTCACGCAGCTCGTGCGCGTCTGCGGGCGTGTGTTCGCCGTGCGATGGGTGCGCGGGAAGTGCGTTGTGCGGGTGCTGCGGAGGGGCCAGTAGATGGCCGGCGTAGGCGCCCGCCTGCCGGTACGATGGGAGTGCTACCCACCCACCGATACCGGAGACGGACATGTACGACGTACAGAAATTGGAACTGCGCGTGCGGCAACTGGAAGCCAAGGCCGAAGCCCAGGCGGAATTGCTGCTGATGATCGGGAAGACAATCACCGCCACATCCCCAGCCGCATCAGAACTGCTTTCGGAACTCCGCGCCGCAGCAACCTACGGCGGGCCATCCAGCGCGAAGAAAGAACTCGCAGCGCTTGCGCAAGCCGTTGCAGGCGCGTCTTCCGGCTCCTGAGGAACAGGAACAGGCGCAGTGCGCGTTCATTGCGGGCGCGCACTGCATCAATGACCCATGCTCGGGCGATGACGGGGCTGTCAGGCCGCATCGGACACCCCCTTCTCGGGCGCCGGGCCGAAGATCACGGACTCCTTCGTCACGATCTCGGGGCCGAGTCTCTTGGTGGCGCGCTCGATCTTCTCTGCGAATTCAGGGCTGCCGCGCCGCCCGTTCCAGCGCGTGGCTATCTGCCACAGGTAGTCCGGCGATGTGCCGCACTCTTCGGCCAACGCCTGACGGCGCCCCATGTCGGAGATATAAGTGAGCAGGTCCATGCATATATCTAGCCTCACGCTAGATGCAAATGTCAAGCACCACGCTAGACCATTGCCATCTAGCTGCCCGCTAGCCTTCCGCTATGAAGACCATTGAAGAAATCCGGCTAGAGAACTTGGCTGAACTGAGAAAGTGCTTTCCATCTGAACGCCAGTTCGCCATCAAGCTCAATAAGGCTCCCAACCAGGTCAACCAGTGGTTCGGCAAGGGCGCTGCCCGTGCCATTCAGAGCGACTCGGCCAGAGAGGTAGAGATCATCGTCGGAAAGCCTCGCGGGTGGCTCGACAATGACCATTCTCAACTCCAGCGACTGGATGCTGAGATCATCCGCTCTGCGATCACCGTGGCCAAAAAGTCGTTCCGACTTACCCACGGTGAGGAGCTTGTGATCGAACGCGACCCAGAGGTGTTCGCCCAGGCTCTACGCGCCGCTATTGCGCAAAGACAGAGGACGGAGGGCGAAAATGCTGGACTTGGATCAGGAGATGGACAAACTGGCGCAGTTGGTGGCACTGCGAGCGCACCGGAAGATGGGCAGGAAGCCAAGCCTGCGCGCAGTAGAAAGCGAAAGAGCGCCTGAGGCAAGGGAAGAGGAAGCTGCAGAGGAGCCTCCTTCGCGACTACCTGACTGGACAACGCATCAACCGGTAGACGTGTCGGATCGGGCTTTGAAGATGCACAAGATCATGGTCATCGCCAACACGTACAGTTGGCAGATCGCGATCACGCACTTCCTCATGACCAAAGGTGTGCCGTACCTGTCGGACCTGACAGAGCCGCAGCTAGATGACCTGCTAGACCGGATGCACGGCTACGTCGATGCCGCGGAGACCGGCGCCTGCCTGGATGATGCGCTGCCGATGGCCTGACTTCTGTCCCAACTTGGGACGCCCTACGAAAAAGCCCCGCGTGTGCGGGGCTTTTCTGAACTTGCCAGCGGCATTTGTTCAATTTATCGCAACAACATCAGCGCGCTTGGGATCGACTTCTTCCCTTGCGACGACTCCATCAATCTCGGGCGCCTCTCCATTTGCGCCTGCATGATTTCCCTCATCCTGGCGATCTCCGACTCCATCTGCTTCGCCGCCTGCTGCGGCTTCGTAGGCACCACCGGCCTCACCGTTGGCTTCAGTTGGCATTGGCTGTTCATCTTTAATTTCCAGTTCGTCAGAGAAAAATTCGATTACGTTTCCATCGGGGATGAACGCGGCATTCCCTATGGACATTGCCAAGTCGTTCTCAAGTGATGATGGTTCGCGCACATTCTTAAAAATCAGGCTTGATTCGAGACGATCAATCACGAATCCATGCGATGAATACCCTTGCACCAGAAAGTCAAGCATTTCATCTGTGAAGTTCTTGCTACGAATCTGCAATCTCAGTCCGTAGTCTTTCGCGATGGCCACGGCCCTTGACTGCTCGCCAATGGACAACGGGTCAATCTGTCTTGTGATTGGCTCGTGTAGTTCGACCGCCATTTTAGCCGCAAGTTCCGCCGCCAACTTGAATGTGATGGCGTTCAAGCTCCTCTGCTTGATCTGAAGCATGTAGCCCTCGAAGGCCTCAAATGCCCTCTGCTGCACTTGCTTCAGAGCCTCGCTGACCGCCAATCCAGACCCATACTCCCCAATCTCGTCCTTCCGCTGTAGCTGAACATCTAGTGGGCCAAGCTCACCAAAGTCGCCTATTACAAGCTCGTGGGCGCCCAAGACACACAGCGTTCCAGCGCTCTTGCACCACCCAGGAACGTAGGCCGTTACCTGCTCATAAGAGTTCTGGAAGGCCCTTGCAATGCGGTAAGACGCATCGGCATCGCCGCCATTGGACGTGAGTACGAGCAGCACCTTTGAGCGCCGCTTTCTGCTGGCTAGCTGCGCAATGACCCTTGAGTCATGCCCCCGATTAAAGTCAGCGCTGTAAACGAATACATCGCAATCGCCAGCCTCGGCGATCTGGTTCGCAATTTGGATTGCGTCCTTCTTGGACATGCCCTTCCCCTATGTCGCGCGATCGTAGCATCAAATCTCATCGTGCATTCAGTGAGGCCGCATCATTGCCCCTCTCCCTGCATGGGTAGCTGTACTGCAAAGCCCGTGCCATCCACCCTCGCCCCGGCCACCTCCCGCCCCTCTTCCACCCCGAAACCCTTGCTGCGCCAAGCTTCCGGGGCGGCCTGCTGGATGCACCTGCAGTGCACTACCTGAACGAGATGTTAGGCGTTCAGAGTTTGATGAAGGAATGTCTAGCTCAATGCTTGACATGTCTAGCCAGAGGCTAGATATTACCTCCAACGCCCCACGACACCCGGATTCCCGGAGGGGCTTGGAGATCGAGATGAACGTCAGCACCGCTTCTGCCCTGATCGCCGCCGCGCTCGAGACCGGCAAGATCGACCGCGACACCGCCGTCGCTGCCCAGGCCGCCATCCGCACGAAGCGGTATGGCAGCCGCATGACCTCTGACCGGATCGCTGCGGTCCTCGCCCACCGCTTTGGCATCGTGGAGGGCTGATCGATGAACCAGCAACTGGCAGTAGACGCAGACCGCCTGGCACAGGTGCAGGCGATGGAGCTGAGCAGCGGCGGCCACGGCAACATGTCCGAGGGCATGTGCGTGATGGAGGCGGTGTCGTTCGTGGCCGGCGAGCCGTGGACCGACAGCCCGCAGTGCGCTTGCCCGGTGATCGCCACGTTCCTGCGCAACTGGAACGACTCGCTGCCGGACGACGAGCGCAACGACCTGCTGAAAGACCTGATTCCGCGCCTCGTCGGCACTCGCTCCACGGCTGCTGTCGAGCAGCGCCGCGCCACGATGGCCGCCGATTGGCTGATCCGCGAACACACTCCGGCATGGCTGCGTCTGGCCGGGCTGACGGCTCAGGCGGATGCGCTCGCTGGCCTCCCCGAAATCACCGACTTCACCCAATGCCCTGGGCCGATGCCCACCTTGCAGGCGGTTCGCAGTGATGCGGCTGCCGCGGGGGATGCCGCGTGGGATGCCGCGGGGGCTGCCGCGGGGGCTGCCCTGGCCGACGCCAAGAAGGCCCTGCAGCAGTCGGCAAAGCAGCTGGTCATCCGCATGATCGAGTGCGGGGGCTGAGCCATGGCCCTCCAACTCCACACGATGAGCCGGTCCGCGCAGCGGGCCTACGACAACATGAGCCCGCCGGAGCGCGAGGAACTGGACGACGTGGCACTGGCCGCGCTCCAGGCCACCCCGGCGATGCTGGAAGAGACCTTCGGCGATCAGCGCGCCCCGTGGTTCGCCAAGGCCGCCCGGCTGCTGGACTCCGGCGATGACATTGCCTTCGCCGCGCTGGTTCGTAAGGCCCGCAACGAGTACGTCATGGGGTCCATCGAGGACTTGATCGAAGACGATGGCCTGACCGGCGACGAAGCGCTGAACCAGATGCTGCGGAGGGCTGCGGCATGAGCGCGCACAAGCACACGCCGATGGAAGTTGCCGCCGCACGGGCAATCTGCCGCCTGCACTCCGATATGTGCCATGTGGACTTCGATGACGACTGGAATATCTACAGCAGCGACTTCCTGAAGGAAGCAAAGATCGCCCTAGACGCAGCCGCCGCGCCGGAGCTGCTGGAGGCGCTGATCAAGAAGGTCAAGGACGCCGAACAACGGTTCTTCGAGGACTGGCTGGAGTTCAGCAGCCCCAGCGGCGCCCACGAAGAGGTCCAGCGCCAGTGGCTGGCAAGCAATGACTACCGCGGCTTCATCGGCGAATGGGGCGAGCAGATCGCCGCCATCGCCAAGGCCACGGGAGAGCAGCCATGAAACGCGACCCCGCCGTTGATCGTTTCGTCCGCGAGTCTGCGTGGGACATGGCTGCCATTGCAGTCGTGGCGTTCATCGCAGGTGCTGCCGCGGCAACCCTGCTGGGAGCGCTGGTATGAAGCGCTTCGCCTGGTCCGCTCTCGGCTACTCGGCAATGACCGCGATGCTCGCGCTAATGGCGTGGTGCGCAGTGCAGGTGCAGCCATGATCCGGCTCGTTCTCTACCCCGCGCTGCTGGTGTTCTTCGCCGACATGCTCCGGCGCGCCTTCATCGTGCATGCCGACTCCCTGCTGCTGCCCATCGCCGGCGTCGTGTTCCTGCTGGCCATCGGCACTGCCCGCGCCTGGCGCCGCACGGTCCGCCGCCTCACACGCAATCGAATTGGATTCGTCCGCCCGCGCAGCTTCCCCGCCCAGCGCAAGCGCGACGTCCGCTGACCAATTTCCCAACGCCCAGGAGGGCACCTGCAATGAGCGAATCCACCCGTCCGGTCATCGTGACCACCGAACACCGCGGCGTCTTCTTCGGCTACGCCGGCGACATCAGCGGCACCGAGATCAAGCTCGACAACGCCCGCATGGCCATCGCCTTCGGCACCACCCGCGGCATTCTTGAACTGGCCGAGACCGGCCCGACCGGTCGCAGCAAGATCAGCGCCCGCGCGCCGTCCATCGACGTGCGCAAGGTCACCGCGGTGATCGAGGTCGCTCCCGCCGCTGTCGAAGCCTGGGAGAAGGCGTGATGAACGCGCACGCGCTGGCATACAAGCCGCGCGTGACCGTTGTCGATGTGCTCGACGCGGGCGCCTGCATCGAAGGCGTGAAGTCCTTCATCCGGGGGAACGGCGGCGTCATCGTCGCGGAGACCGCGAAGTTCCTGCGGAAGTCGGAATGGATCGCCAAGGCCGCGAATGCGGGCTTGGACGGCTACGGCGACGGCTACGGCTACGGCAACGGCGACGGCTACGGCTACGGCGACGGCTACGGCTACGGCTACGGCGACGGCGACGGCTACGGCAACGGCTACGGCTACGGCTACGGCGACGGCAACGGCAACGGCTGACCGACCACGGAGAGGAATGCGCAGTGGTGATGCGCGAGGACCGCAGTTCAGCGGATAAGCCAGTAATGAGGCCCGCAAGCCGGGATACACACCTCCGGCCCTCTCCACCCAATCCCCCTGCCGCCCGCTCCCCTCGGGCGGCACCCGCGGAACTGACCTCCCCTCCAGTTCCGCACCCGGCCGGGCGGGCAATCCCGGCACCTATCCCGCAACGCCGGCGCCGCCGGCAAAGGACTTTCGAGTGAACCGCTTCCAGAAGATCGTCCCCGTCCAGATGCACGAAACCGTGCTGGACACCTCCACCGGGCTGGAGTGGCAGGCCATCCCCTTCGCCGATTCGATGAAGCACGCCGATGCCGTGCAGGCATGCGCCGAGCTGCGCCTGGGTGGGCACGACGACTGGCGCCTGCCGACCCGCACCGAGCTGCTGACGCTGGTGGACGACACCCGCTACTCGCCGGCCATCGACACCGACGCGTTCCCCGACACGCCGAGCACCTGGTTCTGGACCTCCACACCCTACGCCCGCGACGACAGCTACGCCTGGATCGTGGACTTCGGCCTTGGCTCTTCCGGCATCTACAACCGCGTCTACTCCGACCGCGTGCGCGCCGTGCGCGGTCCCGCGCGTCAGTCCTCGGCCTCTTTGCCCGCCGAAGGCGGTGACCGGTGAGCGCCCTGACCCAGCAGACCACGCTGGTCCCGCAGGCGCGCCAGCAGTTCGATCTGAGCCCCCAGACGTTCGAGCAGGCACTGACCTTCTGCAACTACCTGGCCGAAAGCGATTTGGTCCCGAAGGATTTCAAAGGCAAGCCGGCCAACTGCCTGATCGCAATTCAGTGGGGCGCGGAGCTTGGCCTGAAGCCGCTGCAGGCCGTCCAGAACCTCGCCATCATCAATGGCCGCCCGGCGCTGTGGGGCGATGCTGTCATCGCCCTGGTGCGCAGCTCGCCCCTGTGCGAGTACATCACCGAGGCAGACGACGGCAGCATGGCGGTGTGCCGGGTCAAGCGCCGCGGCGAGTCCGAGGAGGTTCGCACCTTCAGCATGGACGACGCCAAGGTAGCCGGCCTTCTGGGCAAGAGCGGCCCTTGGACCCAATACCCGAAGCGCATGCGCCAGATGCGCGCCCGGGCCTTCGCCCTGCGCGACGTGTTCCCGGATGTGCTGCGCGGCATGGCTATCGCCGAGGAGGTTCTGGACATCCAGCCGGCGGTGGAACAACCCCGCACCACAGCGGCCCTGAGCGCACCGGCAGAGCTTCCGCTGTATTCCGACGCCGATTTCGCTGCCAACCTGCCGAGGTGGTGGGACATCATCGCCAGCGGCAAGAAGACGGCCGACGATCTGATCGCAACGCTCCAGACGCGGGCACGCTTCACTGCCGACCAGCTCAAGGAGATTCGCAATCCTCCGCAGGGCGACAGCGAGCAGGAGGATCAGGCATGAAGACCGTGCAGCTGATCCAAGGCACTGCCGAGTGGCACGCCCACCGCGCTAGCCACCTCAACGCCAGCGACGCCCCGGCCATGATGGGCTGCAGCCCGTACAAGACCCGCGCGCAGCTGGTGCGCGAGGTTGCTACGGGCATCGTGGCCGAAGTGGACGCCGCAACGCAGCGCCGCTTTGATGACGGCCACCGCTACGAAGAACTGGCCCGGCCGCTGGCCGAGAAGATCATCGGGGAGGAACTGTTCCCGGTAACCGGCACCTCGGGTAAGTTCTCCGCCAGCTTCGACGGCCTGACGTTGCTGGAAGATACGGCGTTCGAGCACAAGTCGCTCAACGACGCCCTGCGCGCTGCGATGGCGGATGGCTGTACCGGTGCTGACCTCCCGCTGCACTACCAGGTGCAGATGGAGCACCAGCTGCTGGTGTCCGGCGCAGAGCGCGAGTTGTTCATGGCATCGAAGTGGGATGCCGACGGCACCTTGGTCGAGGAGCGCCACTGCTGGTATGCCTCAGACCCGGAGCTGCGCGCGCGCCTTGTGGCCGGCTGGGAGCAGTTCGAGGCCGACGTGGCCGCCTACGAGGTACCGGCAGCTGGCGCTTCGGCGCCGGTGGCCGCGCCCGTCGAGGGCTTCGGCGCGCTGACGCTGCAGGTCGAGGGCCGCGTGCTGGCATCCAATCTGGACGCCTTCAAGGCCGGGGCGGAGGCGTTCATCGCCCGGCTCCCGAAACCGGCCGAGCTGCAGGACGATCAGGACTTCGCTGACGCCGAGCAGGCGGTCAAGGCGTGCGCCGATGCTGAAGCCCGCATCAAGGCCGCGAAGGACGCGGTGCTGAGGCAGATGGCCGACGTGGACGCAGTGCTGCGCACGGCCGACAGCATCAACGAAGCAATTCGCGCCGCCCGGCTGGCGCTGGACAGGGTGGTCAAGGCGGAGAAGGAGAACCGCAAGGCAGAAATCGTGCAGCGCGCCGCGACTGCCGTGCGCTCCCACATCGCCGGGATCAACGCCTCGCTGGGCGAACATGCCATCAGCGCACCCGCGAACCTGCTCGCCGAACTCGGCGTGGCCATCAAGGGCAAGAAATCGTTGGCGAGCATGCGGGATGCGCTCGACACCGCCGCCGCGGCGCAGAAGGTCCAGGCCAGCCAGTTCGCCGATTCAATCCGAGCCTGCATCGCGGTACTCGCCGAGTTCCCCGACCACGCCCACCTGTTCGCCGACCGCGTGCAGCTTTGCGCCAGCAAGACGCCGGAAGACCTGCGCAACCTGGTCAAGGCCCGTGCCGCGGAGCAGGAGCAGCGCGAGGCGGAGAAGCGGGCGCAGGCGGCCACGGATGAACCGAACACCCCGGAGGGCGATGAAGCGCGCGCAGCCGCAGAGCCCGCCATGACGCCGGCACTTGCGCCGGCACCGCAACAGGCCGGCGCTGCGCCCATGCCGGCCGGGGCCAGGATCAAGCTCGACGACATCGATGCCTGGATCGCGCCGCTGTCCGTGACCGCGGATGGCCTGGCCCAACTCGGTTTCCGCCCGGTCGGCACCGAGCGCGCGGCGAAGCTCTACAGCGCCGCCGACTTCCCCCACATCTGCGGCGCCCTCGCTCGGCTTGTTGCCGAAGCTCCCGCGCGCATGCACGCGCAAGCCGCGTAACTCCCTCATACCACCACGCCCAGGAGGGCATCATGACCGAGCAATCCCGTTTCACCCAGCATGCCGACGGCATCGTCTACGAACCGGCCCGCGACCTGCACTGGACGCAGGATGATGTTCCCGGCGGCCGCATGACCCATGCCGATGCGCTGGCCGCCGTCGCCAAGCTCAACGCGGAGGCGTTCGGCGGCTTCACCGACTGGCGCCTGCCCGAGGTCGAAGAACTGTTCCTGCTGGCCGACCGCTCGCGCTGCAACCGGGCCATCGACATCACGGCCTTCCCGGCCTGCCAGTCGGATTGGTACTGGACCGCGACCGATGACGCCAGCGAGGAGAAGGACGAGGACACCGGCCACTCCGATTACGCCTGGTTCGTGGGCTTCGGCGATGGCGGTTCCGGCATCGGCTACCGCGGCGGCGACAACCGCGTGCGCGCCGTGCGCGGTCCCGCGCGTCAGTGATTTGCATATTGGCCTGACCTGACCGAGCCCGATGACCTTCCAGTTGCCACCCATCGCCAAGACCGCCGAACGCCTGCTGCTCGAAATAGAGCGGGCGGTCACGGGCTTCCCTCGCCGACACCGCTACACCGCTGGCGCGGAGCTGCGACAGCAGGCAATGGGTATCACTGTGCTGGTCCATCGGGCGTGGCGGGACAGAAAGCAGCAGCTCGCCTTGGTCGAGCGCGTCGTATGGGAAGTGGACGCGCTGAAGATCAGGATGCAGCTGTGCAGCCAGCTCCGCGCCTTTGCGAGCCTGGCGCAGTTCGAGATGCTGGCCCGGATCGCCCGCGAGCTTGGCAAGCAAGCGGGCGGCTGGCATCGCCAGCAAAGCAGTCCGCACCCCAACACCGGCCAGAATGCGCAGGGTCGCCAAGCCCGTGCGCAGTGTGCCGAGAAACTGAGTACCCGCGGCACCTCCAGCTGGGAGGTCTACCGATGACGAGTCCGTGCTATCTGATCTCGGCCTCGTATGAAGGCCATTTCCGGCATGCCAATGCACACCGTCTGCGCGCCGGCTTCCTCCGTCGATTCCCCTGGCTGCCGGCGGCCACCCGCCCGCGCCGCTTCCCGCTTCGGCTCGAAGGCCGACGCATCACCATGCATTTTCCGAGGAAAGCAGCATGACCACCGAACACAACGAGCAGCAGGCATTGGCCGACGCTGCAAAATCCCTGCGCACCATTGCCGACCTCGCCGGCGGCAACGAGTATCTGATGACCGTCGATGATGTCCGCGCCTACGCGAACAGCCGAGCGAGCGTTGCAGAGGCAGCCCTCGCCGCCCAGCCGGCTGAGGGTTACACCGCAGCCGACATGGCGGACCAGGGCGCATCGCAGTTCCATGCGGGCCATGCAGCAGCGCAAGCCGAGCAGCCCACCGCAGCGCAGGAGTGGCAGACGATGGAGACCGCACCGCTAGACGAGAATGTGCTGATGGTCTGGCGGCCGGTGGATGCCGAGAAGCGGCCTTGGCATGTTGAGGTCGTCATCGCCCAGCTCTCTTCCTACGAAGCCGGTTCCATCTGGCTCGCAGGTAGGTACCAGCCCGCGAGCCATGTTTCGCACTGGATGCCCCTCCCGGATCCTCCGCTCGCCGCCCGCCCGCAGGGGGTGAATCATGGCTCGTGACATGCCCATCGGCCTCTGCACGGTATGCGATGAGCCACTGGATTTGAGCGACGCCGGCATCTGCAAGACCTGCGGACAAGGCTTCTGCTGGAACAACTGCGGAAGCTGGCGGCACGGTGAGCATGCTTGCCACAACTGTGCTCCCGACGACGAGGATGCGGACAGCCCGCAGGAGGCGAGCGATGCGTGACCTGGACTTGCATGCTCTGTTCCTGTTCAACGTGACGGACACGATGGCACAGCCTTGGGCGGACGCTGGCATCACCTGCTGGTGTGTGGACCTCCAGCACCCGAAAGGCGAGCGCCGCGACGGCAACATCATCCGGGTAGGCGCCGACGTGATGCGCTACACGCCGCCGATGCGCCGCTACGCTTTCGGCTTCGCGTTCCCGCCCTGCACCGACCTAGCCGTATCCGGTGCGCGCTGGTTCGCCGGCAAGGGGCTGTATGCGCTGGCCGACGCCATCACCCTGTTTGCCAGGGCGACCGAGGTCATGGAGGCGCTCGACGCGCCCTATGGCATCGAAAACCCCGTCAGCACGATCAGCAGCTACTGGCGCAAGCCGGATTACTCGTTCGACCCCTGCGACTACGCCGGCTACCCCGGCGGCGAGACCGACACCTACACGAAGAAGACGTGCCTGTGGACCGGGGGGGCTTCATCATGCCGACGCCGCGGCGCCTGGACCCGTCCGACGGCAGCCGCATGCATCTGCTGCCGCCCTCTTCCGAGCGAGCCAACCTGCGCAGCGCCACGCCGGCCGGCTTCGCCCGTGCCGCGTTCGAGGCGAACTATGCGCGCGCACTGAGGACCGCCGCATGACCCACCAGCAACGCACCGGCGCACTGGCGCTGGAAGGAGGTAGCCGCAATGACTGATGGACTCGCCCTGTCCAAGCGCGAGGTGGCCGAACTGTGCAGAACGCCGCAGAAGGCCCGGCAGTTGGCGTTCCTGCGACAGAACGGCATTCGCCACTACCTAGACGCCCACGGCTGGCCCGTGGTGCTGCGCACGACGCTGGAAGGCATGCCGGCGCAGGAACAGGCCGCAACCGGCTGGAAGCCGAACAAGGCCGCCTGACGATGGGCAGGAAGCCGAGCAAGCTGGGCGCCATTCCCCGCCTTCGTGTCCGCAAGCGGGGCAGCGCCATCTACTACTTCTACGACCACGGCGGCACACCGCGGCGCGAGGAATCGCTCGGCCGGGACTACGGCCTGGCAATCAAGCGCTGGGCAGAGATCGAACGGGAGACGCATACCGCGGCCGCTCCGAAGATCATGTTCCGCTGGGTGTGCGAACGGTACATCGCGGAGGTGGCAAGCAGGAAGGCGTCACGCACCTTCGCCGACAATCAGCGCGAAGCGGCAAAGCTGCTCGAGTTCTTCGATGACCCGCCGGCGCCGCTGGAATCCATCCAGCCAGTCAACGTGCGGCAGTACATGACCTGGCGCACGAAGGGCGGAATGGGCCACATCAGGGCCAATCGTGAAAAGGCGCTGCTGTCCCACATGTGGAACTTCGCCCGGGATCGCGGCTACACCGCCCTGCCGAACCCGTGCGCGGGGATCAAGGGGTTCAAGGAGACAGGGCGGGACGTCTACATCGAGGATGCGCAGTATCAGGCTGTATGGAGTGCTGGCGATGCCTGCCTGCGCGATGCCATGGACCTGGCGTACCTGACCGGCCAGCGGCCGGCGGACGTACTGGGGCTGTCGGAGATGGACGTGCGCGATGGCGCCATCCACCTGCGCCAGAGCAAGACGTCGAAGAAGCTGCGCGTGGAGGTCAGCGCCGAGCTGGGCGCGCTGCTGGAGCGCATCCGGGAGCGGAAGCGCGGCTATGCCGTCCACAGTACGCACCTGGTGGTCAACGAACACGGCCGGTCCGTGACCGTGGATGCCATGTCCAGGCGCTGGGCCAAGGCATGCGCAGCCGCCGAGGTGGTTGGCATCCAGTTCCGTGACCTGCGGGCGAAGGCCGGCACCGACAAGACCGATTCTGCCGGCGACATCCGCCAAGCGCAGCGCCAGCTTGGGCACACGTCGGTGGTGATGACCGAGCACTACGTGCGCAATCGCCGCGGCGCCAAGGTCACCCCGACGCGATGAATTGCGGAAACGCCCCCGATATTGCGGAAATGAAAAAGGCGGCCGAAGCCACCTAAGTCATTGTGCCCGGAGCCGGAATCGAACCGGCATGGGGTTGCCCCCGGCGGATTTTAAGTCCGATGCGTCTACCAGTTTCGCCATCCGGGCATCGCGATAGCGTGCCTGATCGGCGTGCGCTTGTGAATCACGCATTGCCCGCGGGGGCGATGTAGGGGCGGTGTAGGAGCGACGCCAGTCGCGATGGGGCCTTCCCATTGAACCCCGCACAGGGAGGCGAGGGATCTGCATGCAAGCCCCGTCGCGACTGGCGTCGCTCCTACAGATTCCTGTGCCTGCAGGCTCCCGTATTCGTCGGAGGGCTCAGATCGCCCGCGAATAGCGCGCCGGCTGCTGCGGCGCCTGCAGGTAGCGGTCGAAGCACATGGCGATCAGGCGCAGCAGCGGCCGTCCCTGCCGGGTCGCGGCGACGACGCCGTTGCGGCAGCGGGCCAGACCGTCGGCTTCCAGCCGCCGCAACATGGCCAGTTCGGCGGCGAAGTACCGCTCGAAATCGACGCCATGGCGCGTCGCCAGCGCGCGGCCATCCACGCGGCCATGGCACATCAGCTGCTGGATCAGCTCGGCGCGCAGCAGATCGTCCTCGTCCAGCTCCAGCCCGCGCCACACCGGCAGGCCGCCGGCGTCGCTCCTCGCTTCCCAGTCCTTCAGGTCGCGCGGGTTCTGGCTGTAGCTGTTGTCGATCCTGCTGATCGCGCTGACGCCCAGCCCCAGCAGGTCGGTGTCGGCATGGGTGGTGTAGCCCATGAAATTGCGGTGCAGGCTGCCGGCGCGCTGCGCGCGCGACAGGTCCTCTTCCGGCAGCGCGAAATGATCCATGCCGATGTACTGGTAGCCGGCGGCCGACAGGCGCTCCACCGCCAGCCCGAGCAGCGCGAGCTTGCGTTCCGCGTCGGGCAGGTCGGCGTCGGCGATCTGCCGCTGCGCCCTGAACAGGCTGGGCAGATGCGCATAGCCATAGATCGCCAGCCGGTCAGGGCGCACCGCCAGCACCGTCTCCAGGGTGCGCGCGAACCCCTCCGGCGTCTGCTTCGGCAGGCCGTAGATCAGGTCGACGTTGACCGAGCGCAGGCCGTGGCTGCGGCAGGCCTCGATGATCGCCAGCGTCTCGTCCACGCCCTGCACGCGGTTGATCGCCCGCTGCACCGCCGGGTCGAAATCCTGCACGCCGAGGCTGGCGCGGTTGAAGCCCAGCTGCGCCAGCACGGCGATGTCGTTGGGAGACACCGAGCGCGGGTCGAGCTCGACGGAGAAATCGCGCCCGGCGTCGTCGCTGAAGCGGAAGCGCCGGCGCAGCCCCTCGACCAGGCGCGACAGCTGCTCCGGTTCGAGGAAGTTCGGCGTGCCACCACCGAAATGCAGCTGGATCACCTCCCGCTCCGGCGCGAACAACGGCGCCACGCGGTCCGCTTCGGCCAGCACGCGGTCGACGTAGGGCGCGCCCTTGTCGCGGTCGCGGCTGATGACGCGGTTGCAGCCGCAGTAGAAGCACGGACTGGTGCAGTACGGCACGTGCACGTACAGCGAGAGCGGCCGTGCCGACGCGTTGCTGCGTGCGATGGCTGCCTGGAACTGCCCGGCGCCGTAGCCGTCGTGGAAATGCGGCGCGGTCGGATAGGAGGTGTAGCGCGGCCCCGGGCGATCGTGGCGGCGCAGGATGTCCGGATCGAAGGTCCAGCCCAGCGGGTCGGGCAATGCGGTGGTCGTGTCCATGCGCGCAGCATGCCCGGCGCCACCCGCGAGCGCCTTGAGCCAGATCAATCGAACAACGGCGGCGGTAAGCTGTGGAGCACGGCGGCTCCCGCTACTGCCCCACTACCTGCAGGCTGGGCCAGCGCGACATCTGGAAACGCCGCCAGAAATTGCCCGCGATGCGCTCGGCGGCATCGTCGGCCAGCCGCTGCATCGGCGTATTGCCCAGTTCGGCCGTGGTCTGCCGGAACAGCAGCAGCCAGCGCTCGAACAGTTCCTCGCGCAGTTCGTCGATCACCAGGTGCTTCTGCATCGGCGCGCCCTGGAAGCGGCGCGTGCCGCGCAGCAACGCCGACCAGAAATCGACCAGGTGCTGCATGTGCGCCTCCCAGTCGTGGACGCGGGCCTCGAATATCGGGCCGAGCAGGTCGTCCTGGCGCACCCGCCCGTAGAAGCGCCGCACCAGGCGGTCCACCTCTTCCTCGCTGCACAGGTCCGCCGCCGGCTGCGGCAGGCGTTCGTCGTTCATCGCTGCAAAACTCCTCGCTACGCCGGGCATTCTGCATGAACGGCATCCGGGTGCGGCTTGATCCAGATCAAGGCCACCCGCTTCCGGGCTGCCTAGGCTGAGGGCAAGTCCAACTTCGCCCTTACCGCCGCTTCGGCGAAGCGGCAAGCGTCGATTGTACGCCTGCCCGTTGTACGCCTGCCCGGCTCCGCACCCGTCGCAACCATGATCGATCCCGACATCCCGCCCCGCCCACGCTCCCCGGTACAGCAACTGGGCGCGGTGCTGTGGCCGAGCTTCTTCGTCGCGGTGGTCGCCTCGGTGCTGTTCTTCGCCTTCTTCGACCCGCTGGAACTGCAGCGCATCGGCTTTCCGCGCCATGGCATCAGCCGCGACCTCGGCTATACCGTCGGTTTCTTCCTGGCCTGGCTCGGCACCTTCTCCGCCTGCGGCGTGACCGCCCTGCTGCTGCGCGCGCCGGACGCCGGCGACGAACCGCCGCTGGAATGAGCGCGCTCCGTCGCCCCGGCTATTCCCCGGCCATGCATCCCGCCGCGCCCGCGCAAGGCACCGCCATCAACCGGCGCCATGCCATGCAATGGCTGGCGCTGGCGGTGATGCTGGGCTTGTTCTACGGGTTGCCCTGGCTGCGCTGGCAGGGCGCGCCGCTGTTGCTGTTCGACATCCAGGCGCGCCACATCCACTTCTTCGGCCTGGGCCTGCACACGGACCGCATCCTGCCCCTGCTGTGGCTGGCGTTGGCGATGCTGGGCCTGCTCTGCCTGGTCACCAGCCTGCATGGGCGGCTGTGGTGCGCCTATGCCTGCCCGCAGACGGTGCTGACACGCCTGCACCGGGCGCTGCGCCGCCTCACCACGCTGAACGGACTGGCCGGCCAGCGGGTCGAGCCGATCCTGCGGCATGCGTCGTGGGCGGCGATCGCGCTGTGGACCGGCATCACCTTCGTCGGCTATTTCTCGCCGATCGACCGGCTTGTCGCCGGCCTGCATCCGTTCGCGCTGGACGGCTGGGAAACATTCTGGATCGCCTTCTACGCGCTGGCCACCTGGGCCAACGTGCTGTTCCTGCATGAACAGGTCTGCACCTACCTGTGCCCCTATGGCCGCGTGCAGCCCTGGCTCACCGACGCCTTCACGCCTTCGATCCACTACGACGCGCGGCGCGGCGAACCACGCGGCGCCCGCCCTGCCGGCAAGGGCAGCGTGATGCAGCGCGCGCGCGGCCTGCTGGATCCGGTGACTGCGCGCGACTACGTGTTCCGCGCCGCGCACCCGGCCAGCGCCGGACCGCGCCCGAGCTTCAGCGATGCCCACCTCGGCGACTGCACCGATTGCGACGCCTGCATCCGCGCCTGCCCGATCGGGCTGGACATCCGCAACGGCCGCACTGATTCGTGCATCGAATGCGGCGCCTGCATGGATGCCTGCGACGACACCATGGCCCGCAGCGGCTTCCCCGCCGGGCTCATCCTGCGCACCAGCCGCGCCCGCATCGAGCAGCGCCCGGCAGCCATGCTGCGTGCGCGGCCATGGCTGTTCGGCGCGCTGTCGGCGTTGTTCCTCGCGCTGGCCGTGGCCGGCCTGCTGGCGGTTCCCTGAGCCGCCTCCGGTCAGGGAGCTTCCACCTCGTAACCGCGCGCCTGCAGCCGCGCCAGGTAGCCGTCCGCAGCCAGCAGGCCGTCGATCGGCACCATCGCGAACGTCTCGCGGTTCTGGCGCAGCGCCTCTTCGGCAATCGCCAGCCAGTGCTGCCGCCCCCGTTCCCTGAGATCGCCATAGCCGCGGTTGCGGGCGAAGCCGGATTCGGCGACCGCGCGCAGACAGGCCCCATCGGCATCCTCCAGCGGCAGGCGGCGCAGCGCCTCGATGTCGCCGACCGCCCAGGCGTTGGCCCGTTCCACCAGTCGCGGCAGATCGTGCTCCACCGACGCCAGCCGCTGCTCGAAGCAGGCGGCATCGTCGAAACCACCCGCACGGAACTCGCGGATCGCCGCCTTCGGGTCTTCGATCGTGAGCTTCAGCGTCGTCGGGGTCGGCGTGATGCCCGCCGCCTTGGCCGCCTTCTGCACGACCGGCCAGACGACCGGCTTCTGCCCCAGTCCGGCCGACTTGATGGCAGCCGCATACAGTTCCTGGGCCGCGAGCATCGGCCGCTTGCGCTCGACGCCGCCATCGCGGCCAAGGTAAAGGCGCTTCTGCACCTGCCAGCGCGCATACAGGGCCGGCGTCAGCACATCGTCCAGCTTCGCGCCGTCCTCGTTGCGCATCGCCTTCCACGCGGTCGGCGCCAACGCCAGCATGCCGAAGAAGCCCACATCGGCGTTGAACGACAGCGACGGAGGCAGCAGCACCTGCTGCGAGCGCGCGACGATCGCCTCCACCTCGCCCGACTGCCACTGGATCCGGTTCGGCAAGGGCGAGGCCGTCCCCAGGATCCACAGCACGTGGTCGTCCTTGCTGACCTTCCACAATCCCGGCCCGGGCTGCACGCCGTGCACCACCAGGGTCTCCATGTCGCGGATCGGCGGCGCGCCCGTTCCCTCGCCCGCTTCCGCGGGCGGCCCGGCGGCGCACGGCAACGACGACAGCAGCAGCCCAAGGCCCGCCAGCAAACTCCATTTCGCAACCGGCATGCCCGCTCCTGCCCTGTGGGAAAGGCGCGACCTTAGCCGGTTTCACATGCGGCCGCGTTAGCGGATCGTTCGCCGCGACACGAACAAAAAGGGCCTGCGCCATCAAGCGCAAGCCCTTGTCGTACACCAGTGATGGTCGGGACGGCCGGATTCGAACCGACGACCCTCTGCCCCCCAGGCAGATGCGCTACCAGGCTGCGCTACGCCCCGATCGTTACTGCGTGTTCGCCAGCCGAAGTGGCGAGCCGGCGATTATACCTGTATTGCCGCGGAAGTGTTCAACGCCGCAGCAGATGCAGCACTTCTTCCAGCTCCATGCGGACCTGCCTGATGATCTGGTTGCTCAGCGCCGACTCCTGCCGCGCGCCCTCGCCTTCCAGGCGCAGGCGGGCGCCGCCGATGGTGTAGCCCTGTTCGTACAGCAGGCCGCGGATCTGCCGCACCATCAGCACGTCGTGGCGCTGGTAGTAGCGGCGGTTGCCGCGGCGCTTGGCCGGTTCCAGGCTCGGGAATTCGGTCTCCCAGTAGCGCAGCACGTGCGGCTTGACGTCGCACAGCTCGCTGACCTCACCGATGGTGAAGTAGCGCTTGGCCGGAATCGGCGGAAGTTCGCGGTTACTGCCCGGATCCAGCATATGCCTCCACCCGCTCCTTG
>JAEWOJ010000199.1 GCA_023399815.1 Pseudomonadota bacterium
CCCTTCGGGGGGAGCGGGGGGTTGCCGGCCAGGGGCGGGCACTACCCGGTGCATGGCGTTCGGAGGCTCCTGCATCACGATGCAATCCACCGGGCACGGCGGGATGCACAGCTCGCAGCCGGTGCACAGATCGGCCAGCACGGTGTGCATGTACTTGGCGCCGCCGACGATGGCGTCCACCGGGCAGGCCTGGATGCACTTGGTGCAGCCGATGCAGTCGGCTTCGACGATCAGCGCCACCTGCGCCGGCTTGTGCTCGCCGCGGCTGCGGTCGAAGGGCGATGCCGGCACGCCGAGGATGCGCGCCAGCGTGCGCGCGCCAGCATCGCCGCCGGGCGGGCAGTGGTCGATGCCGGCCTCGCCGCGCGCCATCGCCTCGGCATACGGCCGGCAGCCCGCGTAGCCGCATTGCCCGCACTGGGTCTGCGGCAGCACCCGGTCCAGACGTTCGATCAGGTTGTCCTGTGTGTCTTGCATGCGTGGCGTAGGCTGCGCGTGGTTCAGGAGATTTGTCTGCCGCGATACCAGCGCTCGTGCGCCAGCGCCAGCATCGGCTTGTCCTCGCGGCTGTCGCCGTAGGCGTGGATGCGGCCGAACGCGCCCAGATCGTACAGCCGCCGGATGTGCGCCACCTTGCGCGGGCCGCAGTCGCCGTCGGCGTAGCGGCCGGTCAGGCGGTTGTCCTGGACTTCCAGCCGGTTGCAGATCACCTGCAGTCCCCACTCGTCGCACCACGCCTGCAGGTACAGGTCGATGGACGCCGACACCACCACCACGGTGTGGCCCTGCGCCTTGTGCCACTGGATCTGCTCCAGCATCTCCGGGCGCACCATGCCGGGCAGGTGCTCGCGGGCGTAGTCGGCGGCCATCTGCGCGATCTCGCCGGCATGGCGGCCGGCGAACACCTGCGCGGTGACGCGGCGGCGGATGCGTTCGGCCGAGATCAGCTTCAGGCGATAGGCCAGCAGCCACGGCCCGACCCGCCACCAGGCCTGCGCGCGCTGCTCGGGCGTGGACACGCGCCGCAGGAACCGGCTGTAGGTATCGCAGCGGGTGACGGTGTGGTCGAAGTCGAACAGGGCTAACTGCATGGGCGCCGGTTTTCCTGATGAAGGCTTGCCAGCCTGCGTGGGGAAGCTTCGGCTGTAGGAGCGACGTCAGTCGCGACTTGCATTTTGACGGGAACGCTTCGTCGCGACTGACGTCGCTCCTACAAAGCAGGCGGCGGCCCGGCTTCACCGAACCGGCATGCCCGGCTGCGCGCCGGCGTCGGCATCGAGCAGCGCCAGCGCGCCGCCGTCGAAGCCGGCCGACAGGATCATGCCTTCGCTCAGGCCGAAGCGCATCTTGCGCGGCGCCAGGTTGGCGATGAACACCACGCTGCGGCCGACCAGCTTGTCCGGCTCGCCATAGCTGCCGCGGATGCCGGAGAAGATCTGGCGCTGGCCGAGGTCGCCGGCGTCTAGCAGGAAGCGCAGCAGCTTGTCCGAGCCTTCGACGAAGCCGCACTCCAGCACCTTGCCGATGCGCAGGTCGAGCCTGGCGAAATCGTCGATGCCGATGTACCCCGCGGCTTCGCCCTCAGCCTTGGTCTCGGGCTTGGCTTCCACCTTCGCCGGCTGCGCGGCCTTGGCCGGCTTGGCGTCGGTGGCGGGCACGGCGAGGGTGTCCTTGGAAGCGTCGGTCATGGCGTCGATCATTTTCGGGTCGATACGGGTGAACAGCGCCACGTAGGGCGCGATGGTGTGGGCGGCGAGCGGGGCGGCGATGTCGTCCCAGCCGTGCATCGGCGCGGCGAGGAAACCTTCGGCCTGCTGCGCGGTGGCCGGCAGCACCGGCTTGAGCGCGGCGACCAGCACGCGGAACAGGTTCAGTCCCTGGGTGCAGACCGCCTGCAGTTCGGCGTCGGCGCCATCCTGCTTGGCGATCACCCACGGCTTGGCGTCGTCGATGTACTTGTTGGCCTCGTCGGCCAGCGCCATGGTCAGGCGGATGGCGGCGGCCGGGTCGTTGCGCTCGTAGGCCTCGCGCACCGGCGCCAGCGCGGCGACGAAGCGGTCGTACTGGGCAGGGTCCGGCAGCGCGTCGGCCAGGCGGCCGTCGAAGCGCTTGGCGATGAAGCCGGCGCAGCGGCTGGCGAGGTTGACGAACTTGCCGACCAGGTCGGCATTCACGCGCGCGGTGAAGTCGGCCAGGTTGAGGTCGAGGTCGTCGACGCCGCCGGAGGACTTGGCGGCGAAGTAGTAGCGCAGCGCTTCCGGCTCCAGGCCCACGTCCAGGTAGGTGCGGGCCATCACGAAGGTGCCGCGCGACTTGCTCATCTTGGCGCCATCGACGGTGAGGTAGCCGTTGACGTGCAGCCGGGTCGGTGCGCGCAGGCCGCTGCCGTGCAGCACCGACGGCCAGAACAGGCCGTGGAAGTTGACGATGTCCTTGCCGATGAAGTGGTGCAGCTCGGTTTCGCTGCCGGCGGCCAGCACCGCGTCGAAGTCGTCGCCGGTCTTCGCGCACAGGTTGCGGAAGCTGGACAGGTAGCCGATCGGCGCGTCCAGCCACACGTAGAAGTACTTGCCCGGCGCGCCGGGGATCTCGAAGCCGAAGTAGGGCGCGTCGCGCGAGATGTCCCACGCGCGCAGGCCACCCTCGGCGTCCAGCCATTCGGCCAGCTTGGCCTTGACGCCCGGCAGCGCCACGTCGCCGGCCAGCCACTGCCGCAGGAAGCCCTCGAAGCGGCCTACCTCGAAGAAGTAGTGCTCGGAATCGCGGATCTCGGGCGTCGCGCCGGAGACCACCGACTTCGGGTCGACCAGGTCGGTCGGGCCGTAGGTGGCGCCGCAGACCTCGCAGTTGTCGCCGTACTGGTCCGGCGATTTGCACTTGGGGCAGGTGCCCTTGATGTAGCGGTCCGGCAGGAACATGCCCTTGGCCGGGTCGTAGAACTGCGCCACCGAGCGGCGGCTGATGTGGCCGGCGGCGTCGAGCTTGTTGTACAGCGCCTCGGTCAGCTCGCGGTTGGCGGTGGAGTTGGTCGAGTCGTAATGGTCGAAGGCGACGCCGAACGCGGCGAAGTCGCGCTCGTGGCTGGCCTGGATGTTGGCGATGAAGGTCTCCGGGCTCACCCCGGCCTTTTCCGCGGCCAGCATGATCGGCGTGCCGTGGGTGTCGTCGGCGCAGACGTACCAGACCTTGCCGCCCATCAGCCGGCGCGCGCGCACCCAGATGTCGGCCTGGATGTAGCCGACCAGGTGGCCCAGGTGCAGCGGGCCGTTGGCATAGGGCAGGGCGTTGGTGACGAGCGCGGTACGGGTCATGGCCGTTGGGGGAGAACGTGGGAACCGTGAATTATCGCATGCCGCGCCTTGCTGGCCGGGAAACCGGGCTGGAATGCAGAAAACCCGGCCGGAGCCGGGTTTTACTTTCTCCCGTTGGGTGGCAAGTCTGCGGGATTGCTGGCGTACGCGGCGTAGCCAACCGGAGGGGGCGATACAGGGATGGGCCGCGTGCTGGTGCCCTGCAGGGGCTGGTGCGGATAGGGCGAAACCTCGTGCAGCCAGGCATCATGCGGCTTCGCCCTTGCCCTCACCCCAACCCCTCTCCCGTGGGGAGAGGGGCTTCAAGAGCCAGGAGGCTTGCAGACCTGCTTAGATGCGTTCCCAGGTCTGCGACTTGCAGATGAACATGATGCAGCCGGAGACCTGCAGCTTGGCGCCGCCTTCGATCAGTTCCATCTTCGACTTGTAGACCTTGCCCTCGTCGGGCTTGAGGATGTTGCCGCCGCTCCACTTGCCGGCGCCATCGGCGCGCATGTCGCGGATGATCTCCATGCCGGTGATCGGCTTGTCCTTGCGGTCGTCGCTGCACTTGTCGCAGGTCGGGTTGGGACGGCTGGGGTTGAGCAGTTCGACGATGCGGCCGTGCAGGGTGCCGTTGCTGGCGCGGCTGATCTCGACGATGGACTTGGCACGGTGGGTATCCGGGTCGATCTGGCGCCAACGGCCTTCGGCGCTGGTGTTGTCGGCCTGCGCGGCGGTGATGCCGGCCATGGCCAGCGGCAGGGCCAGCAACAGGGTCTTGAAGGTCTTGCGCATGTGTCCCCTCCCAGGGCAGGTGTCGGTAGCCGGCGGCGCCGGATTGCCGTCGAATCTATACCCATTCGCCTGGGTATGGAATCCGCAGCGCAGCACGCCGCGGCAGGTGCCGGACTCGTCCGGCACGGGCTTCACCGGCAGGGCTTCCTGCGGGGCGGGCCCCGCATCTACGGCCCGGCTTCGTACAGTTCCAGTGGCAGGTCGTCCGGATCGGCGAAGAAGGTGAAACGGCGGCCGGTGTATTCGTCCACGCGCACCGGCTCGCAGGCCACGCCCTCGGCCTGCAGGTGGGCGATGGCCGCGTCCAGCGCGGCGACGCGGAAGGCCAGGTGGCGCAGGCCGCGCGCTTCCGGACGGCTGGGGCGCGGCGGTGGCGCGGGGAAGGAGAACAGTTCCAGCTGGCCGCCGTCGGGCAGGCGCAGGTCCAGCTTCCAGGACTGGCGCTCGGCGCGGAAATGCTCGGCGATCACCTCCAGGCCGAGGATGCGCGTGTAGAAGTCGCGCGAGCGCGCGTAGTCCGAGGCGATCAGCGCGACGTGGTGGATGCCGTCCAGCAGTTTCATGGTTTCGCGTCCAGCCAGCGCCTGGCGATGTCCAGCGCCAGCGGGTAGGGCTCCGGATCGTTGCGGTTGGTCAGCACGATCACCGTCAGCTTCCGCTTCGGGTAGCGCAGGATCACGTTGCGGAAGCCGATGCTCTCGCCGCTGTGCCACAGCGCGTCGCCGTTGATGCGCCAGCCGAAGCCGTAGTACGGCACGTCCGGCTCGGGCGTCTTCGTCGCCGGGCTGAAGGCCTGGCGCAGCGACGCGTGGCGCAGCAGGCGCTCGTCGTACAGCGCCGCGTCCCAGCGGGCGAGGTCGTCGAGGGAGGAATAGATGCCGCCGTCGCCGAGCACGGCGCTGGTGGTGCTCTGGTCGGTGCGCTGCCAGTGGCCGTCGATCCCGCTGTAGCCGTAGGCGCGCTCCGGCACCTGGTCCACGCCGTCCTGGTGGGCGTAGGTGGCGTCCATGCCCAGCGGCAGGAAGATGCGCTGGCGCAGGAAGCTGGCGAAGTCGCTGCCCGAGGCCTTGCCGACGACCAGCGCCAGCAGCGCGTAGCCGCTGTTGCTGTAGCGGTAGTCGCTGCCCGGCGCGAAGTAGGTGCGGTCCTCCTTCTCCAGAAGGTGCAGCACGTCGATGTCGTGCACCTGGCGGGTGTCGGCCGGGTCCATGAGGTCTTCATAGTCGAGCAGGCCGCTGGTGTGGCTGAGCAGCTGGCGCAGGGTCATCGCGTCGGCCACCGCCGGCAGGCTGGGCAGCCACTGCTTCAGCGGGTCGTCGATGGACAGCTTGCCGTCCTCGGCCAGCAGCAGGATGGCGGCGGCGGTGAACTGCTTGCTCACCGAGGCCAGGCGGAAGTTGGTCGCCGGCGAGACCGGCGTGCCGTCCTCGACCACCGCCAGCCCGTAGCCGCGCCGGAACACCGGCTGCCCGTCCTTCAGCACCAGCACCGCGGCGCCGGGCACGCGGCCGTCGTAGCGTTGCAGCAGGCCGTCGATGCCGGCATCCGGCGGCGCGATGGGCGCCGCGGCGGCCACCGTGGAGAACGCGAGCAGGCACAGCGGGGCGAGTCGGGACATCCACGGGAACATGGGCGGCTCCTTGGGCGGGTCAGGGGGTCTTGCCGGCGATCCAGCGGTCGATCTTGGCTTCCAGGATATCCAACGGCATTGAGCCGTCCTTCAGGACTTCGTTGTGGAACTCGCGCGGGTCGAAGCGTTCGCCCAGCGCGGCCTGCGCCTTCTCGCGCAGGCGCCGGATCTTGATCTCGCCGACGCGGTAGGCCAGCGTCTGCCCGGGCAGGGCCATGAAGCGCTCGACTTCCGCGGCGGCGTCGGCGGCGCTGATGTCGGCGTTCTTCACCATGTAGTCGATCGCCTGCTGGCGGCTCCAGCCGGCCGCGTGCAGGCCGGTGTCGGCGACCAGGCGGACGGTGCGCAGCAGGGTGGTCTGCAGGTAGCCGAGGCGGTCGTAGGGATCGCGGTAGAGGCCCAACTCATCGCCCAGCGATTCGGCGTACAGGCCCCAGCCTTCGACGAAGGCGACGTCGCCGCCGAGCCGGCGGAAGCGCGGCAGGGTGGAAAGCTCCTGCTGCAGGCCGAGCTGCAGGTGATGGCCGGGAATGCCTTCGTGCAGGTACTGCATCGGCACCGCCCAGCGCTTGCGCGAGGCCAGGTCGCGGGTGTTGACCAGCAGCACGCCCGGCTGGCTGCCGTCGGCGGAGGACGGCGTCTGGTAGCTGGCGGCGCTGGCGGTCAGCGCATGCTCGGCCGGCACCGGCCGGATCTCCAGCTGCGCCCTGGGGCGGGTGTCGAACAAGGCCGGCAGCGCGGTGTCCACCTGCTGGCCGACCTCGCGGTAGCGCGCCAGCAGCGCGGCCTCGTCCCTGAAGGTGAACTGGCGGTCGTTGCGCATCGCGGCGAAGGTCTTCTGCAGCGAGCCGCGGATCCTGGCCTCCTTCATCACCGTGGCGATGCGCTCCTGCAGGTCATTGACCTCCTGCTCGCCGAGTTCGTGGATCTCCGCCGGCGTGCGCGACGGGGTGGTCAGGCTGGCCACGGTATGCGCGTACCAGGCCTGGCCATCGGGCAGGGCGCCGAGGCCGTCGGTGGCGCGCGCCGCCGGCAGGTACTGGGTGGCGATGAAGCCGCGCAGCGCACGGTAGGCCGGCAGCAGCCGGTACTCGATCATGCGCTTGTACTCGGCGGTCAGCCGTTCCCTGTCCTCGGCGGAGAAGTCCTCCGGCATGTTGCGGATCGGCGCCCAGAAGATGCTTTCCTCGGCGCTGGGCCTGATCACCGCGTCCAGCTGCGGCAGCACCTTCTCCATCAGCGCGCGCGGCTGCACCACACCGGCGGCCATGCCCTCGCGCATGTTGACCATGGCCTGGTCGAACAGCGCCGGCACGCCCAGCGAGCGGCGCGACCAGTTCTCGTAGTCCTTCACCGTGCGGAACGGCTGCGCGCCGGCGCCGGAGCCGAGCACCGCGATGATGCTGGCCAGGTTGTTGTAGGGATTGATCGGCAGCATCCACGACGGGTACTGCTCGGCGGCCAGCGAGATGTGCGCGTCGCGCACGAATATCTCGTAGCTGAGCCGGTCCTGGCCCTGCAGGCCGGCCGGGCCGACGGCCTCGGCCTTGCCCAGCCACTCGACCATGAAGTCGTGCGCCTGCTGGCGCGAGGCCGGCGACAGGAAGTTGGGCAGCTGGTCGTTGAAGCGCGGATCGCCCTGGAAGGTGGCCTGCAGCGGATTCAGCCGCATCGAGGCGTCCCAGTACTCGTCGTAGAGGCGGTTCAGGCGGCTGGCGCTGTCCTGCTTGATCGGCAGCGGCGCGGGGCGGGCCGCCGGCCGTGCCGCCGGCCTGGCGCCGCGTGCCTTGGGCTTGGCGGCGCGGGATTGCGTCGCGGTCGGGCGCTGGCTCTTCTTCTTCGCCGCCTCGGCGGGTACCGCGGCGGACAAGGTCAGGAGGAAGGCGGTGGCAAGCGCGAGAAGGCGAAGCAGGCTGGAGGACATCGGTGGTTCCGGAAACGCACAGGTCCCGGAGCTTGCCTCAGGGCGAGGAACTAGTGAAGAGGAACCAGGAACCAGTGAAGGCAAAAGCGGGCGGCTGGTGCTTCCACCCGTTCCTGGTTCCTCTTCACTGGTTCCTGGCTGCTCATCGCTCGCCGGCGCGGGTGAACGGCACGGTTTCCGGGGCGACCGCGCCGCCGGAGATGATGAAGCTCATGGCCTGGTCCACGCTCCAGTCGGTCGGCGTCAGCAGTTCCACCGGCACGATTTCCAGGTAGCCGGAGGTCGGGTTGGGCGTGGTCGGCACGTAGACGGCAGCCAGCTCGCGCCCGGTGCCGTGTTCGCGGATGACGCGCGTCACCAGGCCCACCGACTTCATGTCGCGGTGCGGGAAGTCGATCAGCACCACGCGCTGGGTGCTGCCGGGCTGGGTCTGCAGGATGTCCAGCAGCTTCTTGGCGCTGTCGTAGATGACGCTGGCCAGCGGGATGCGGCGGATCACCGCGCCGAACCAGCGCAGCAGGCGCTGGCCGATCATGCGGCGGCTGAGCGCGCCGACCAGCAGGATCACCAGCACGGTGGCGAGCAGGGCGAAGATGTCCTGCATCCATTCCACCCGCACCCAGCCCAGGTAGTGGGGGAAGGACGCGGCGATGCGCTCGGACAACGGCACCACCAGCGGGCTGCTGATGCCGGACAGGAGCACGAACACGAACTTGACCACGACCCAGGTCAGCCAGATCGGCAACAGGGTCAGCAATCCGGTCAGGAACAGGCGCTGCAGGGAGGGGCGGGGAGGGGAAGATGCGGCTTCGTGCGACATCCGCGGATTGTAGCGGTTCGCAGGGCGGAGTCAGGCGCGCCGTCGTTCAGGACAGGGAACACTGGGGACGCATGGATGCGCTGTTTCAGCGGGCGTCGGGCTTGAGCCGTGCATAGACCTGCTTGCGCACGCGCGCGACCACCTCGCCCTGCGCGTCGCGGACCTCGTTGGTGAACCAGTGCAGGTATTTCCCGCCGCCGGCGGTGGCGGCGCGCACCTCGTCGAGCGTGGCCTCGTCGAGCCGGAACTCGGTGGCGACCGTGCCCTTGCCGGGCTTGACGAACTCGATCTCGCCGGCTTTGTCCCACACGTAGTAGTCGCGGCCGAGGTTGTGCAGCAGGCACAGCATCCAGAACGGGTCGGTCATCGCGAACAGGCTGCCGCCGAAATGGGTGCGCACGTAGTTGACGTTCCACGGGCGCTGGCGCAGTTCGACGCGGACGTGGCGGTAGTCGGGGCGGATGTCGGTGACGTGGATGCCCGTGAACAGGAACGGCGGCCAGAGGTTGAGGCCCAGGCGGAACGTGCTGGCTTTCATGGCGGGACAGTCGGGAACGGGGGAGAGGGAAGTCTAGCATTCGCCCCCGTATGGTTTGCCCGGGCGCTGCCCCGCATGAGTGTCGCGAAACGGATTGCCGCCGATGTCGGGCGCCACCGTGTCGGGACGGTGGTGCCGGTCCGTACCTGCCGGCCTTGGCTCATGGCGACGCCGGCCCGGCAGGTGCGGATCAGGGTTTCACCGGCACTTCCGTCCCCGGCCGCACGACGGCGAAGGCCATGCGGCCATCGCCACGATGAACGACGCATTGCCGGGCGGGCGACGTTCCGCCCGTCCCGGGTCTGTCATGGCGCTGCGGGAGGCGCGGGTCAGAACAGCAGCGACGACATCCGGCGGCGGTAGCGGCCGACCAGGTCCTCGTCCTCCACGACACGGAAGGCGTCGATCAGCGCCTGGCGCGGCAGGCCTTCGCGGTAGCCACGGTCGATCCGGAGCATTTCCAGGAACTGTTCCAGCGCAGCCTCGTCCTGGCCGTCCAGCAGGCGATGGATGCCGAGCAGGTAGCGCGCTTCCAGGTCGTTGCCGTCGGCCTGCACGCGCGCGGCGAGGGCATCGACCGCCGGGGCGTCGGCCAGGGCGGCGTGGAAATCCAGCCACGCGCGGGCGCGGACGGCGCGGTCGTCGGTGGCGAGGTTGGCCGGAAGGGCGTCCAGCAGCTGGCCGGCCTCCTCGACGGCACCGGTCCTGAGCAGGGCCAGCGCCAGATCCAGCCGCAGTTCGGCCTTGTCCGGATCGGCGGCGACGGCCTCGCGCAGCGCGGCGACCTGCGACAGCGGGTCCAGCGGCACCGCCTCGGCTTCGACATCGGCCGGCGCTTCCGCCGGCACGACGCCGTGCTGGGCGAGGAACTCGCGCAGCTGGCCTTCCGGCAGGGCGCCGGGGAAGCCGTCGACGATCTGCCCGCCCTTGACCAGGAACACGGTAGGTACCGAGCGAATCTGGAAGGCGGCGGCGATCTGCTGCTCCTTGTCCACATCGACCTTGGCCAGCTCGAACGCGCCGTGGTATTCGCCAGCCAGCTTCTCCAGGATCGGTCCCAGCGTCTTGCACGGCCCGCACCAGGTCGCCCAGAAATCCACCAGCACCGGCGTCTGCAGCGACTTCTGCAGGACATCGGCCTCGAAGGTTTCGGTGGTGGCGTCGAAAACGTGGGGCAGGTCGGACATCGCAGCGGCTCGCAGGGAAAGGTCTGGCCCGAGATGGTGGCAGAGCGTCCGGATGCAAGTCGATGTAAGGAATATTTTACATTGCCCAAGGCGAATGTAATGTCTGCATTACATTTCGTCTGCCGTGGGTGACATCGTGAACAAGGACGCGGATCGCGAGGTTGAAAGGCAGGGCGGTGACGGCGATACGGCGTTGGTGTGAGATGCGGCCATGAAGCAACGGGACCGCGCCACGGAGTAGCAGGGAATGGGAGTAGCAGGGAATGAAGGAGTTGACCGGCACGCCGATCGCCAACGACATCCGCCGATTGCGCGTCGAGCATGGCGAGCTGACCCAGCAGGCGCTGGCCGACGCCTGCGGCGTGACCCGGCAGACCATCATCGCCCTGGAAGCGGGACGGTATGCGCCGTCGCTGGAACTGGCGTTCCGCATCGCGCGCGCGTTCGGCGTCGGGGTGGAAGCGGTGTTCCGATGGCAGGGCTGAAGGACTGAGCGCGTGTGCGGGCCGCTCGGGTTTCCCGGGCCCGGGCGCGCTCCCCGCGGCGGCGGGACGGCGTGCGTGAGCGCGGCGCAACCCCCACAATCGCCGGCGGGAACGGCTTGGATACAGGATCGGATGCGGATGGTGTGGAAACAGATGTTGCGCTGGGCGGGGCCGGCGTCGGTGGCGATGTGGCTGGTGGCGCTGGCGACGTTCGGGGCGCGGCTTCCGGCCTACGACCAGATGCGCCACCCGGTTTCGCTGCTGGGGGCGACCGGAGTGCCCAGCAGCGGGGCGTTCAATGCGCTGGGATTCGTATTGCCGGGCGTGCTGGCGGCGCTGGCCGCGCTCGGCCTGCTGCTGCGCATGCCCGCCCAGGCCTCGCGGCCGCTGCGCGTGGCCGGGCAGATGCTGCTGCTGGCCGGGCTGGCCTTTGCCGCGATGGGCGTCTTTCCGCTGGATGCCGGTGACATCGAGAACCGCGCCAGCCAGCTCCACGCCAGCCTCTGGCTGTTCTGGCTGGTGGCGTTCAGCGCCGGCGCGGTGATGCTGCGCGTGGGCGCCGCGCGGGACGCGGAATGGCGCCCGGTCGCGACCCTGGCCGTGGCCTGCGCAGTGTGGATGCTCTGCAGCGCCTTCGTGTTCGGCAGCGTCATGCCGGTGGCGATGGCGCAGCGGCTGGCGTTCCTGGCGTGGGCGCTGTGGCTGGCCGCGTCGTCGTGGTGGCTGCCGGCCGGACAGCGCCGTCGTGGATAGGCCTGCGGAAGCAGGGCTGCCCGCGAACGCCGTTCGGGCGATGCGTCGAAAGCGTTCATGGACGGGCCCGCCGTGCGGCCCTACTGCTTGTAGATCACGCCGTCCTTCATCACGAAGCGCACGTCCATCACCGCGTTGATGTCCTCCAGCGGGTCGGCGGCCAGGGCGATCACGTCGGCGCGCTTGCCCGGTTCCAGCACGCCCTGGTCGTCCACGCCCAGCACCTGCGCGGCATGCACGGTGGCGGCCTGCAGCGCATGGGCGGCCGGGATGCCGGCCTCGACCATGTAGACGAACTCGCGCGCGTTGTCGCCGTGCGGGCCCACGCCCTGGTCGGTGCCGAAGGCGATCCTGACCCCGTTGCGGTAGGCCTTGGCCGCGGTTTCCCGCAGCTGCGCGCCGATGCGCGCGGCCTTGGGCCGCACGACATCGGGGAAGTAGCCGTCGATCGCCGCCTTCTCGGTGACGAAGCGCCCGGCGTAGAAGGTCGGGATGTACCAGGTGCCGCGCTGCTTCATCAGCCGCATGACCTCGTCGTCCATGTAGGTGCCGTGCTCGATGCTGGTGACGCCGCCCAGCACCGCGCGCTTCATGCCTTCGGTGCCGTGGGCGTGGGCCGCCACGCGGAAGCCGTAGTCGTGCGCGGTGTCGACGATGGCCTTGATCTCGTCCACGGTGAACTGCGGCGCGTCGCCGGAGCGCGCGTAGCTGAGCACGCCGCCGGTAGCGGTGATCTTGATGACGTCGCTGCCGTCCTTGTAGCGCTGGCGTACCGCCTGGCGCGCGTCGTCGATGGAGTTGATCACGCCTTCGGTGGGGCCGGGCGGGCCGATCAGGTGCGAGAGCTGGTCGTTCCAGCCGTTGGTCGGGTCGGCATGGCCGCCGGTGGTGGCGATGGACTTGCCGGCGGCGAAGATGCGCGGTCCCTTCACCAGCCCCTGGTTGATCGCATCGCGCAGGTGCGGGGCGACCTCGCCGCCGAGGTCGCGCACGCTGGTGAAGCCGGCCATCAGCGTCTTCTCGGCATAGCCGACCGCGCGGAAGGCGTAGTCCACCGGGTCCAGGCGGAAGCCTTCCGAATAGCTCTGCGGGCTGGACTGGCTGCCCAGGTGCACGTGCAGGTCGGTCCAGCCGGGCAGGCAGACCTTGTCGCGCAGGTCGACGGCGCGCCAGCCGAGGACGTCGGCGTTGTCGCCGCTCACCACCTGCTGGACGCGGCCATCGACCACCAGCAGCGTATGTGCGCCGCGCATCTGCCCGCTGCGCGCGTCGAACAGGCGGCCGCAGTGCACGGCGACGGGTTCGGCCCAGGCGGGCGCGCAGGCCAGCAGCAGGAGACAGGCAAGGTGGCGGCGACGGATGGGCATCGGTGGCTTCCCCGGGGATGGAAGCGGCAGCATAGCGGGCCGGCGCGGGAAACCGGGGGCGCCTTCGCTGCGATTGCCGCGCGTGCCGGAACGCTGTATGCAAGTGTTTGATATTGCAGGGAACGCCATTTTCCCGGCGGCGGCGGGACGGGGCGGATTGGAGCACTCTGATGCACTGCGGTACGCTGTCCCGCTTTGCCGCCGCCCCAACGCTTTCATGTCCAGCGTCGAAAACCACATCTACGATCCCCAGCAGGTCGAAACCGCTGCCCAGAAGTACTGGGAAACCACCCGCGCCTTCGAGGTTGACGAAACCTCGGACAAGCCCAAGTACTACTGCCTGTCGATGCTGCCGTATCCGTCCGGCGCGCTGCACATGGGCCACGTGCGCAACTACACCATCGGCGACGTCATCAGCCGCTACAAGCGCATGACCGGCCACAACGTGCTGCAGCCGATGGGCTGGGACGCCTTCGGCCTGCCGGCCGAGAACGCGGCGATCAAGAACAACACCGCGCCGGCGAAGTGGACCTACGCCAACATCGACCACATGCGCAGCCAGCTCAAGTCGCTGGGCTACGCCATCGACTGGTCGCGCGAGTTCGCCACCTGCACGCCGGACTACTACGTGCACGAGCAGCGCATGTTCACCCGGCTGATGCGCAAGGGCCTGGCCTACCGCCGCAACGCGGTGGTGAACTGGGACCCGGTGGACCAGACCGTGCTGGCCAACGAGCAGGTCATCGACGGCCGCGGCTGGCGTTCCGGCGCACTGGTGGAGAAGCGCGAGATCCCGCAGTGGTTCCTGCGCATCACCGACTACGCCCAGGAACTGCTGGACGGCCTGGACGAGCTGGACGGCTGGCCGGAGTCGGTCAAGACCATGCAGCGCAACTGGATCGGCCGCTCCGAGGGCCTGGAGATCCAGTTCGACGTGCGCGACGCCGATGGCGCGCCGCTGGACCCGCTGCGCGTGTTCACCACCCGCCCGGACACGGTGATGGGCGTGAGCTTCGTCTCCATCGCCGGTGAGCACCCGCTGGCGCAGCACGCGGCGAAGAGCAACCCGGCGCTGGCCGCGCTGCTGGCCGAGCTGAAGCAGGGCGGCGTCTCCGAGGCCGAGCTGGAAACCCAGGAAAAGCGCGGCATGGACACCGGCCTGAAGGCCATCCATCCGGTCAGCGGCGAGCAGGTGCCGATCTGGGTCGCCAACTTCGTGCTGATGGGCTACGGCACCGGCGCGGTGATGGCGGTGCCGGGCCACGACCAGCGCGACTTCGAATTCGCGACCAAGTACGACCTGCCGAAGAAGCAGGTCATCGCGCTGAAGCACCCGAAGAACGACGACGAGCGCAGCTACGATCCGGGCCGCTGGCAGGACTGGTACGGCGACAAGGCCCGCGAGACCGAACTGGTCAATTCGGCCGAGTTCGACGGGCTGGATTTCCAGGGCGCCTTCGAGGCGCTGGCCGAGCGCTTCGAGCGCAAGGCCCAGGGCCAGCGCCGCGTGAACTACCGCCTGCGCGACTGGGGCGTGAGCCGCCAGCGCTACTGGGGCTGCCCGATCCCGGTGATCTACTGCGGCAAGTGCGGCGCGGTGCCGGTGCCGGAGGAGCAGTTGCCGGTGGTGCTGCCGGAGGACGTGCAGTTCACCGGCACCGGTTCGCCGATCAAGGCCGACCCGGAGTGGCGCAAGTGCAAGTGCCCCGAGTGCGGCGGCGACGCCGAGCGCGAGACCGACACCTTCGACACCTTCATGGAGTCGAGCTGGTACTACGCCCGCTACACCTCGCCGGGCGCGCGCGAAGCGGTGGACAAGCGCGGCAACTACTGGTTGCCGGTGGACCAGTACATCGGCGGCATCGAGCACGCCATCCTGCACCTGATGTACTTCCGCTTCTTCCACAAGCTGCTGCGCGACGCGCGCATGGTGGACAGCAACGAGCCGGCCAGGAACCTGCTGTGCCAGGGCATGGTGATCGCCGAGACGTTCTACCGCCTGAACGCCGACGGCTCCAAGGACTGGTTCAACCCGGCCGACGTGGACGTGGTGCGCGACGAGCGCGGCCGCATCACCGGCGCCACCCTGCGCGGCGACGGCCAGCCGGTGGTGATCGGCGGCACCGAGAAGATGTCCAAGTCCAAGAACAACGGCGTCGATCCGCAGGCGATGGTGGGCAAGTACGGCGCCGACACCGTGCGCCTGTTCTCGATGTTCGCCGCGCCGCCGGAGCAGTCGCTGGAGTGGAACGAGGCCGGCGTCGACGGCATGGCGCGCTTCCTGCGCCGCCTGTGGACGATGGTGCACCGGCACGCCGAGGCCGGCGTCGTCCCGGCGCTGGACGTGGCCGCGCTGAGCGCCGAGCAGAAGGCGATCCGGCGCAAGACCCACGAGACCATCGGCAAGGTCGGCGACGACTACGGCCGCCGCCACAGCTTCAACACCGCCATCGCCGCGGTGATGGAACTGCTGAACGTGCTGTCCAGGTTCGACGACGCAAGCGAGCAGGGTCGCGCGGTGCGCCAGGAGGCCCTGCAGGCCGCGGTGCTGCTGCTGAACCCGATCACCCCGCACGCCTGCCACGCGCTGTGGCAGGTGCTGGGCCACGGGCAGACGCTGCTGGAAGACCAGCCGTTCCCGCAGGTGGACGAATCGGCGCTGGTCAAGGATGCGCTGACCCTGGCGGTGCAGGTCAACGGCAAGCTGCGCGGCACCATTGACGTGGCCGCCGATGCTGCGCGCGAATCGATCGAGGCGCAGGCGCTGGCCGAACCGAACGCCGCCAAGTTCTTGGAAGGCCTGGCCGTGCGCAAGGTCATCATCGTCCCGGGCAAGATCGTCAACATCGTGGCGGGGTGATGCCGTGTTCCTTCTCCCTCTGGGAGAAGGTGCCCCGCAGGGGCGGATGAGGGTTCGGGCGAAGCCTCGTGCAGCCAGAACACTGCACGGTTTGCCCATGCCCTCACTCCACCCGCTTCGCACCCCGGCCCTTGCGCTGGCGCAAGGAGGTTCGAGGGGCTGCGGACCGGCAGTTCGCAAACGGTCCCTCTCACCTCGGCGGGAGTGGGGCTCCAAGGCTCGCGCAGCGCTTCGGGTTACTGATGGGCAGCGCACAGGCCGCCCCAACGATTTCATCCCCGCTCACACCCGATGGGCGATGATGCGCCCCGTTTTCTGTTGCCGCTCCCGGCCCGCTCGGCCAGACTGTGCCCATGACCCGATACCTGATCGCCTTCGTCCTCGCCGTGAGCCTGACCGGCTGCGGCTTCCACCTGCGCAACAAGCTCACCCTGCCGGACGACACGCCGGCGGTGAAGGTCGAATCCACGGTGCGCTACAGCGAACTGGTCAAGCTGCTGGGGCGGGGGCTGCATGCCTCCGGCGCGACGGTCGTGGAAGAAGACGAACCCGCCAAGGGTGCGGCCCGGTTGCAGATCCGCTCCGAGCGCTGGGGCGACCTGCCGATCGCCATCGATGCGCAGGGCCGCACGCAGGAATACAGCCTGCGTTATGCGGTGGTGTTCACCTTCCTGCGCCCGGACGGCAGCGTGCTGGTGCCGGAGCAGGCGATCGAGATGTCGCGCGACTACGTCTCGCAGCCCACCGACGCCACCGGCACCACGACCGAGCGCGAGATCCTCGCCGACGAACTGCGTCGCGAGATGTCCGCCTCGATCCTGCGCCGCATCGACAGCGTGGTCCGCGCGCAGCTGGAGAAGGAGCGCGCCGCCGCTCCCGCGGCCGGAAAGGGCGACTGACGCATGCCGACGATGGCCGCCCCGGCGCGCGGGCGCTGAGCGATGGAGCTTCGCCCCGAACAACTCGCCAGCCAGGCCGGCACGCAGCCGCTGGCGCCGGTCTACCTGATCGCCGGCCCGGAACTGCTGCGCGTGCTGGAAGCGGCCGACGCGGTGCGCGCGAAGGCGCGCGCCGAAGGCATCGGCGAGCGCGAGGTGTTCGATGCCGACGGCCGCGATTTCGACTGGGGGCAACTGGCGTCGAGCTTCAATGCGCCGAGCCTGTTCAGCGCGCGGCGGCTGGTCGAGCTGCGCCTGCCCAGCGGCAAGCCGGGCAAGGAAGGCGCGGAGGTCATCGGCGAATTCTGCGCGCGGCCGCCGGCCGACGTGGTGCTGTTGATCACCGCCGGCGAGTGGAGCAAGTCGCACCACGGCAAGTGGGTCGACGCGGTGGCGCGCATCGGCGTGCTGTCGGTGGCGTGGGCGGTCAAGCCGCATGAACTGGGCGACTGGATCGAGCGCCGCCTGCGGGCCAAGGGGCTGCGCGCCGAGCCGGCCGCGGTGCAGCGGCTGAGCGAGCGCGTCGAAGGCAACCTGCTGGCCGCCGCGCAGGAAATCGACAAGCTCGCGCTGCTGGCCGATGGCCAGGTGCTCGACGTGGCGAAGATGGAGTCGCTGGTCGCCGACGCCGCACGCTACGACGTGTTCCGGCTGGTCGAGGCGGCGTTCTCCGGGCAGCCGCAGGCGGTCATCCGCATGCTCGCCGGGCTGCGCGCCGAGGGCGAGGCGGTGGCCGCACTGACGCCGATCCTGATCCGCGAACTGCTGCTCACCGCCGGGCTGGCGCGCGTGCAGGCCGCTGGCGGCAACCTCGCCGGCGAAATGAAGTCGCGCGGCATCTGGGAATCGCGGCAGGCACCGTTCAAGCGCGCGCTGCAGCGGCATCCCGCGCCGCAGCGCTGGGAGCGCTTCGTGGCCGAGGCGGGGCAGGTCGACCGCATGGCCAAGGGGCGCGCCGACGGCGATCCGTGGCTGGCGCTGGAGCGCCTGCTGCTGGCCGTGGCCGAAGCGCAGGCGGTGCGCCTGCTGGCGCGCGGGGCGCGCTGATCGTGGTCCCGACGCGGGAGCTGGACGGGAGCCCGGCCGGTTCCGGCCTGCTGCTGATCTACGGCGGCACCTTCGACCCGGTCCACAACGGCCACCTGGCCATCGCCCGCCGCGCCCGCGACGAACTGCGCACGCCGGTATGGCTGATGCCCGCCGCCGATCCACCGCACCGTCCGCCGCCCGGCGCCGACGCCGCGCAGCGGCTGCGCATGCTGGAACTGGCGACGGCCGCCGAGCCCGGCCTGCGGATCGATACCCGCGAGCTGCGCCGTGCCGCCCGCCAGCCCGGCGTGCCTTCGTGGACCGTGGACACGCTGCGCGAGATCCGCGACGGGATCGGTGCCGACGCGCCGGTGGCGCTGCTGATGGGCGCCGACAGCCTGCTGGGCCTGCCGACCTGGCATGAATGGGAACATCTGCTCGACCTGGCGCATGTCGTGGTTGCCGAGCGTCCCGGCACCGCGCTGGACGGGCAGTTGCCGACGGTCCTGGCCGCGCGCCTGCGCGATGCCTGGGCCGACACCCCCGCGCGCCTGCGGGAGCAGCAGGCCGGCCGGGTCTGGCGCCTGCGCCAGCCGTTGCAGGCCGAATCGGCCACCGCCGTGCGCGACCTGATCGCCACCGGCGGGGACTGGCGTGGCCTGCTGCCGGCCGCCGTGGCCGACTACATCGCCGCCCACGGCCTGTACGGCCGCGCCACGGTGTGAATGCCGGTCGCGGCCGGGTTCTCTATAATCGCCCCTTCATTCATCGAGTTCCGCCGCTTTGACCACCGAAGCCCAAGTCATCAAGACCCGGTTGCCCGACCCGCCGCCGTCCGTTCCCGCCCTGCTGGCGTCCGTCAATGCGGCGCTGGAAGAGCTCAAGGCCAAGGATGTCGTGCAGATCGACGTCCGCGGCAAGTCCAGCGTGGCCGATTACCTGGTCATCGCTTCGGGCACCTCGACGCGCCACGTCAAGTCCATCGGCGATGAAGTGGTGCGGTTCGCCAAGGACCTGGGCGTGATGCCGCTGGGCGTGGAAGGCGAGCGCGAGGCCGAGTGGGTGCTGGTGGACCTGGGCGACGTGATCGTCCACGTCATGCTGCCGCGCGTGCGCGAGTTCTATGCGCTCGAGCGCCTGTGGACGGTGGGCGACCAGCCGCCGTCCGCCGACGGGGAAGAGCAGGAAGCCGGCTGATCCGCCCGGCGATATCCTTCGCGACGGCGCCGCAGGGCGCCGTCTTCATTTCGACGCCGCGCCGGGAGCCGCGCCATGAAAGCCAGACTGATCGCCACCGGAGAACGCGCCCCGTCGTGGGTGGCGCAGGGTTTCGCCGAGTACCAGAAGCGCCTGTCGCACTGGCTGCCGCTGGAACTGATGGAGATCGAGCCGGGCCTGCGCGGCAAGGGCCGCGACCCGAAGAAGGCCATCGAGGACGAGGGCAGGCGCGTGCTGGCGGCGCTGCCCAAGAATCCCTGCGTGGTGGCGCTGGACGTGCCCGGCCGCCAGCTCAGTTCCGAACAGCTGGCGCAGCGCCTGGAGCACTGGCGCGCGCAGGGACGCGACCTGGCGTTTCTGATCGGCGGCCCGGAAGGGCATTCGCCCGAGGTGTCGGCGATCGCCGACGAGAAATGGTCGATCGGCCCGCTGACCCTGCCGCACATGCTGGTGCGCCTGGTCGTGGCCGAACAGCTGTACCGCGCCGCGGCGATGCTGGCCAACCACCCCTACCATCGCGCATGACAAGCGTATAGAATGCGCGTCCCCGCCCGAATAGCTCAGCCGGTTAGAGCACTTGACTGTTAATCAGGGGGTCGTTGGTTCGAGTCCAACTTCGGGCGCCAGATTCGAAGGCCTGCATCGCAAGATGCAGGCCTTTTTCGTTGTGGCCGTGCAGGCAACGGCGATCCGCGGACGCGATCCGGAAGCGGATCAGTTGAAGGTGTATTTCGCGCCGACGGTGAAGTAGCGGCCGATGGCGCCGCTATAGTGCAGCGGGTTGTAGTTGACCGCGCCGTAGGTGGCCGGGTCGAGCGGCGCGATGCGGTCGAACACGTTCTGCACCGAGGCGCTCAGTTCCAGCGCGTCGGTGACGTTCCAGCGCCCGGACAGGTCGAAGGTGGTGAAGGAGGAGATCGTCTCCACCGGCGTGCCGTCGGCGTAGAACGACAGGTAGTCGCCGCCGCGCTCGTCCTTGTTCTCCATCCTGCCGATGTAGTTGACGATGCCGCTGACCGACCAGGCTTCGTGGTCCCAGGTCGCGCCGAAGTTGGCCCGGTCCTTGGGCGTGCCGATGCAGTTGGTCACGTCGCAGTTGCCGTGGGTGCCGGCGTATTCGTGGGTGACGCCGCCGTCGGTGCGCTCGAACTTGCGGGTGTGGCTCCACTGCGCGTCCAGGCGCAGGTCGCCGGCATCGCCCAGCGGGATGTCCTGGCGCACGTCCAGGTCGACGCCTTCCACCTGCGACTGGCTGGCGTTCACATAGGACGTGTTCACCGCCAGGATGGAGCCGGTGCCGGCCACGCCGTTGAGCAGGTTGGAATCGCGCAGCACGTCGCCGGCGGCGATGGCCGAATCGGTGTCGCCCTGGGCGATCTCGTTGCTGCGCTTGATGCGCCACGCATCGATGGTGATCGAAGTGGTGCGGGTCGGTTGCAGCACGATGCCCAGCGAGTAGCTCTTGGATTCCTCCGGCTTCAGGTCGGGGTTGGGCTTGGTGATGATCGCCACCGGCTGCAGGCCGCAATCGGCCTGGGTCGCGCCCGGCGCCGGGGTGCCGCCGGGGCAGCGCACCGGGTCGTTGGCGCGCGAGAACGCGGCCAGCCCGCCGACGCCGTTCTCGGCCGGGTTGGGCGCGCGGAAGCCTTCGGCATAGGTGCCGCGCAGCGCGAACCACTCGGCGGGCGTCCACTTGAAGCCGACCTTGGGCTTGACCGCGTCGTCGCCGCTTTCGTACTTGTCGTAGCGGACCGCGGCGTTGAGTTCCAGTTGCTCCACGACCGGCGCCGACAGCTCGGCATAGGCGGCGTACACGTTCTGGGTGCCGTCGTAGGCCGAGTAGCCCAGGCCGATGATGTCGCCCTGGTCGGTATGGGTCTGCGGGGTCAGCGAGTTGCTGGTCCTGCGCCACTCGGTGCCCAGCGCCAGCCCCAGCGGGCCGCCCGCGAGGTCGGCGAGCGAGCGCGACACCTTGAAGTCGAACATGTCCAGTTCGCTCCTGGCGCGGGCGCTGATGGTCGGCGAGATGTAGTCGTACAGGCTCTGCGGATTGCCTTCCGAACCCTGGCCGATGTTCCAGACGCCGGCGGGGCAGTCCGGGTCGGACAGCACGCATTTCACCGCGCTGTAGCGCAGGAAGCCGGTGCGTTCGTTCAACAGGTTGGTGCTGGAATGCAGGTAGGCGGTGTCGTAGTCCCAGTCGCCCCAGGTGCCCTTGATGCCGGCCAGGAAGCGGATGAACTCGTTGGTGTTGTCGGTCACGCGCGGGCCGACGTCGAAGGCCGAGTAGCGCACGCGCACCGGGACGCCGTAGGGATTGTCCGGGTGGTCGGCGCCCAGCATGATCGCGTCCGGCCCGCTGTTGGCGTTGACCGGGCCGCCGGGATAGCCCCAGCTGCCGGAGATGTTCGAGGGCGTGTTGCGGAAGGTGGTCTTCTTCTTCGAGTAGCCCATCTCCACGTAGACCTCGGAACTGTCGCCGAAGGCGAACGTGGCGCGGCCGAACACGTTGGCGTATTGCTCTTCCGGCGCCAGGTCGCGGAACCGGGTCGCATCCCAGACGCAGCCGCCGCGCGGATCCTGCGGCGACACGGACGACAGCTCCGCGCAGCCCGGCAGGCTGGTGATGGTACTGTCGTCGGGCGAATAGACGCTGCCGGTGGGCGACGAGCCCTGGGCGGCGGTGCCGTTGAAGGCGCCGGCCAGGAACTGGCTGCCGTCGATGTCGTAGCCCCAGCGGCGCAGGTCGCCGGTGCCGATCCACTTGCGGTCGCGTCGGTCGGAGGTGCGGATCGCGTCGGTCTTGCCCACGTCCAGGCTGAAGAACGCGTTCCAGCCGTCTTCGGCCAGGCTGCCGGTGCCGGCGGTGAGGGTGGCCTTGCGCTGGTCGCCGTCGCTGTCGCCGGACAGGCCGTAGGAGCCGCGCAGGACCGCGCCGGTGAAGTCCGAGCGCAGGATGATGTTGACCACGCCGGCGATGGCGTCCGAACCGTAGATGGCCGAGGCGCCGTCCTTCAGCACGTCGATGCGCTCGACCGCGTCCAGCGGGATGCTGCTCAGGTCGGTGAACACCTTCTGACCGTCGTCGGCCAGGCCGTAGGTGGCCATGCGGCGGCCGTTCAACAGGATCAGGGTGGAACCGGCGCCGAGGCCGCGCAGCGAGATGCCGGCGCCGCCGCCGGCGAAGCCGTTGCCGAAGGTCTTGGGAATGGAGCCGGAGCCGTCGGCGGTCAGGGTCTGCAGGTATTCGCCGACGTTGTTCTTGCCGGTGCGGTCGATCTCCTGGCGGGTGATGACCTGGACCGGCGAGGGCGTCTCGGTATCGGTGCGGGGGATGTTGGAGCCGGTGACCGTGACGCGGTCGAGCGTGGTCGCGTTTTCCTGCTGCTCCTGCGCCATGGCCGCGGGGGCGACGGCGAGCGCGACGGGAACGATCAGCAGGCGGGCGAGGCCGGCGGCGATGGAATCGCAGAGGCGGTTCTGGCGGCAGCCAGGCTGCCGAAGAGTCGGATGTTTCACAGTCTTCTCTCCAGGGAAACGGCGTCGAAGAGACCGCCGGAAAGGCGGCCGGGGGACATCGACGGCCGCGAATCTAGGTTTTTCCCGGGTGAGGCAACGGTGAAAAAGCGATTAATGGGGAGGCTTTCGCGGAGGGCCCGCAAGGAAGCGTTCAGCTGCGCTTCCCCGCGGGCCGAAAGGCCTCAATTCAGCTTGAAATCGACCGGTACCAGGCCGTAGGCCTGCACGGGCCGGCCGTTGTCGGTGGCCGGCTGGAACTTCCACTGCCGCAGCACCTGGCTGCGCGCGGCGTTGTCCAGGCTGCGGTTGCCGCTGCTGCGCTCGATGCTCACTTCCAGCGGCGCGCCATCGACGCCGACCAGCACGCGCAGCGTCACCGTGCCCTGGGCGCCGATGCGCAGGGCATCGCGCGGATAGGCCGGCGCGGGCGCGTGCAGGTAACGCAGCTGCACGCCGGCCAGGGGCGTGGGCGGTGCGATCGAATCGGCAGCCGGGCCGGTGTCGACAGGCGTGCCGGGATCGGCGGGCAGCGGGATGACCGCCTCGGTGGCGAAGACCGGCATCGGCGCGTTGTCGACCGGCGCGGGCAGGGCGTGGGGCGTCGGCGGTGGCGTCTGCTTCACCACCGGGACCGGTATCGGCGGCGTGGGCGTCGGCACCACCGGCACGATGTCCGGCAACTGCCAGCGCGGCTCCGGGCGGACGGCATCGTTGCGGATGGGAACCTGCGACAGCGGAATCAGCAGCAGTCCCGCCGCCAGCGCATGCAGGGCGATGGCCGTGCTGTAGGCGAGGATGCGGGAGGTGTCGAAGCGGATCGGGGAAATGCCGGGCTGCGTGCGGACCATGTGCCACCTCCATGCGAGGGCGTGTGATGGAGAACAACGCTCGGGGACGCGGGGCGGGGTTGCGGTATGTGCCGGCCCGCGTGCAGCCAGTGCGCCTGCAAACCGGCGATCCGGCAAGCGGGGACGGATTTTCCGGTCAGCCGGCAGACAGGAATGGCTGGGGCGGGGGCGCATGCGTGGCCGGGGCGGGGATGCATCCGGAGGGATGCCCTTGAGTCAGGTTGGCGGCCACGAAGCGATGGGGGAATGGGCCCCGCGGTCTGCCCTGCAAACCGTGGGGCGACGGCGCAAGGGAAATCGAATCGAAGGGGCGATTCCCGCGTTGCGCAGAAACGGCCCGCATGACGCCCGCCAAGGAGGGGGGCGTCATGCGGTGCCGCGTTCACCGGCCCAGTTCGAACACCACGTCCAGGCTCACCGACAGCGTGGTCTCGCCCGGCGACACCGCCGTGTCCATCTCGGCCTTGGCCGAGCGCGCCATCGTCATCATCGGCACCGGGCGGAAACCGCCGCCGCTGCCCTCGGAGATGCTGACGATGCGGCGCACGCGCAGGCCCAGCGACTTGGCGTAGGTCTCGGCGCGGGCCTGGGCCTTCTTCAGCGCGGCCAGCCGGGCCTCGTCGTACACCGGCTCGGGCTGGTCGATCTCGAAGCTCGGGCCGTTGATCTGGTTGGCGCCCTGCGCGGCCAGGCCGTCGAGCACCTTGCCCAGCCGGGTGATGTCGCGCACCTTCAGGCTGACCGTGTTGCTGGCCTGGTAGCCGGTGATCTTCGGCGCCTCGTTGTCGGCGTAGCGGTACTGCGGGCTGAGGTTGATGCCGCTGGTCTGGATGTCGCGCTCGGAGATGCCGGCGGCCTTGATCGCGGCCATCACCTTGTCCATCTGCACCGCGTTCTCGCGCATGGCGGTGTTGCCGTCGGCGGCCTGGGTGACCACGCCGGCCGACAGCGTGGCCACGTCCGGTACGCGCCGCGCCTCGGCCTGGGCGGAGATGTTGAGCAGGGTGGCGTCGCTGGCCACGGCGGCCGGGACATTCTGGGCGTGGGCGGTCATCGGGGCTCCCGAGGCGAAGGACAGGGCGAGCAGCAGCGGGGCGAGGGCGGAATGGCGCATGTGGATCCTCCTTGGAAGGATGCGAGGGTGGTGTGGTGGCGATGAACGCGTGGTGAGGCCGGGCGGGGTCGCGCGGGAAGCGGGGGCTTTGCCGGGTGTTCAGCCTGCAACCTGGTTGCAGCGTAGGCGGGAACGACCGCGCCTGGCGAGCCGCGTTCGCGCATGGCCGACAGGCGCGGCCGCGACGGGCGCGGGTTATGCTTCGTCGATGCTCTATCTTGCTTCCCGCTCTCCCCGTCGCAACGAACTGCTCTCGCGCCTGGACATCCCGTTCCGCGCACTGGACCTGGACGTACCCGAAATCCGTGGCGCCGCCGAACCGCCCCTGGCCTACGTGCGCCGGGTCGCGCTGGACAAGGCGCGCGCCGGCCTGGCGCTGGCCGCCGCCGACCCGCGGGCGGTGGTGCTGGGGTCGGACACCGAAGTGGTGCTGGACGACCGCGTCTACGGCAAGCCCGCCGACGCCGCCGATGCCGCGGCCATGCTGCGCTCGCTGGCCGGGCGCACCCACCGGGTCATCACCGCGGTGGCGCTGGTGGCGGATGGGCGCGAGGACGGGGTGGTGGTCGAATCGGAGGTGACGTTCGCGGCGATGGCCGAGGACGAGATCGCCGCCTATGTCGCCAGCGGCGAACCGATGGGCAAGGCCGGCGCCTATGCCATACAGGGCGGCGCCGAACGCTGGATCAGCCGGCTGGCGGGCAGCTATTCGGGCGTGATGGGCCTGCCGCTGCAGCAGACCGCCGCGCTGCTGCGCGGTTTTGGCGCGACAGGATAAGGATTGAACGGATGTCCGAAGAAATACTGGTGAACGTCACCCCGCGCGAGACCCGCGTGGCGGTGATCGAGAACGGCATGCTGCAGGAACTGCACATCGAGCGCGGCTGGCGCCGCGGGGTGGTCGGCAACATCTACAAGGGCCGGGTACAGCGGGTGATGCCGGGCATGCAGGCGGCGTTCGTCGAAGTGGGGCTGGAGCGCGCCGCGTTCCTGCACGCCAACGACGTGGTGCGGCCGGCGCCGGTGGCCGCCGACACCGACGAGACCGCGCCCAGCCTGCCGCTGCCGTCGTCGGTGCCGATCGTCGAGCTGCTGCGCGACGGCCAGGACGTGGTGGTGCAGGTGGTCAAGGACCCGATCGGCAGCAAGGGCGCGCGCCTGACCACCCAGGTCAGCATTCCCTCGCGCTACCTGGTGCTGCTGCCGCAGTCGAAGATGGTCGGCGTGTCGGCGCGGATCGAGGACGAGGCCGAGCGCGCCCGGCTCAAGGCGCTGGTGACGGAGATCTCCGCCCAGCACGGCGGCTACGGCTACATCGTGCGCACCAACGCCGAGGGCCAGCCGGCCGAGGCGCTGGCCGAGGACATCTCCTACCTGTCGCGGGTGTGGAACGTGGTCGAGCGCCGCGGCCGCGAGGCGCCGCCGCGCAGCATCATCTACGAGGACCTGAGCCTGCCGCTGCGCTCGGTGCGCGACCTGATCCGCAAGGACGTGGACAAGGTGAAGGTGGACTCGAAGGAAACCTTTGCCCAACTGCAGGCCTTCGTCGCCAAGTACATGCCGGTGCTGGCCGAGAAACTGGAGCTGTACACTGGCGACCGCCCGATCTTCGACCTGTACGGCGTGGAGGACGAGATCGGCCGCGCGCTGGACAAGCAGGTGCCGCTCAAGTCCGGCGGCTACCTGGTCATCGACCAGACCGAGGCGATGACCACCATCGACGTCAACACCGGCTCCTTCCTCGGCCAGCGCAACCTGGAAGAAACCGTGTTCCGCACCAACCTGGAGGCGGCGCAGGCGGTGGCGCGGCAGCTGCGGCTGCGCAACCTTGGCGGCATCATCATCATCGACTTCATCGACATGACCGACCCGGAGCACCGCCGCCAGGTGCTGCGCACGCTGGAGAAGTCGCTGGCGCGCGACCACGCCAAGACCACCGTCTACGATTTCTCGCCGCTGGGGCTGGTGGAGATGACCCGCAAGCGCACGGTGGAGAGCCTGGAGCGGCAGCTGTCCGAACCCTGCCCGGAATGCAGCGGGCGCGGCAGCATCAAGACCACCGAGACCGTCACCTACGAGATCTTCCGCGAGATCACCCGTGCGGTGCGCCAGTTCGACGCCGCGCGGCTGCTGGTGATCGCTTCGACCAAGGTGGTCACGCGCATCACCGAGGAGGAGTCGGCGGCGGTGGCCGAGCTGGAGGAGTTCCTCGGCAAGAGCATCCGCTTCCAGGCCGACGACCAGTACCTGCAGGAGCAGTTCGACGTGGTCCTGCTGTAGCGGCGCACCGGGAGCCGCCACGCACTGGCAGGCGGCGGGAAGGCCGTTGCAGTGCGATTCCGGCTGCGACAGGCACTCTTCTCCACTTCCGTTCCGATCTTCCCCTTCCGGTCCCGTTCCCCGATGCCCGTGCTGTCGCGCTACCGCCTCCGCCACCTGCGCCGCCATGCGATCTACACGCTGGCGGTGGTGCTGGTGGCCGTGGCCGTGCTGGTGGGCACCTTCAGCCAGCTGCTGCCGCTGGTGGAGCGGCACCCGGAGAAGGTGGCCGCCTGGCTCGGCGAGCGTGCCGGCCAGCCGGTGGCGTTCGACCACCTGGATACCGCCTGGACCCGGCGCGGCCCGCTGCTGCGGCTGGACGGCCTGCGCATCGGCCAGGGCGAGGGCGTGCGCATCGGCCAGGCCGAGGTGCTGGTATCGCTGTATTCCGGACTGCTGCCGGGCGCGCCGCTGACCGAACTGCGCCTGCGTGGGCTGGCGCTGACCCTGCAGCGCGCCGACGACGGCCGCTGGTCGGTGCGCGGCCTGCCCAGCGCCGACGGCAACGGCGATCCGCTGGAAACCCTGCGCCGGCTCGGCGAGCTGCAGGTGATCGGCGGCCGTCTGCGGCTGGATGCGCCCTCGCTCGGGCTGGACGCGGAACTGCCGCGGATCGACCTGCGCCTGCGCGTGGACGGCCAGCGCGTGCGCGCCGGCGCCCGCGCCTGGATCGACACCGACGCCGCGCCGGTGACCGCGGTGCTGGATTTCCAGCGCCAGCGCGGCGACGGCACGGCCTGGATCGCGGCGGCCCCGGCGGAGCTGTCGGCCTGGGCGCCGCTGCTGCGCTTCGGCGGCGTCCAGGTGCGCGAAGGCAGCGGCACGATCCGCAGCTGGGTGGCGGTGAGCGACCACCGCGTGGCCTCGGTCATCGCCGATGCCGAACTGGCGAAGGTCGCGCTGGCGGGGGCGCCCTTCACCGCGGGCGGGACGTCGCCGGCCACCCGCTTCGACAGCCTGCGCCTGCGCGCGCGCTGGCGGCACGACGGCGACGATTGGCGGCTGGACGCGCCGCAGCTGCGGGTGGCCGCGGGGCAGGGCGTGCAGGTGCTCGACGGCCTGCACCTGAGCGGCGGGCGCGACTTCGCGCTGCGCGGGCGGCGGATCGACGCCACGCCGCTGCTGCGGGTCGCCGCACTGAGCGATGCAGTAGAGCCGGGGCTGCGCCAATGGCTGTACCAGGCCGCGCCGGTCCTGCGCTTTGCCGACGTGGACATCGCCGGCCAGCCGGGAGGCGCCATCCATGGCGCCGGCGAACTGGAGGAGGCCGCGTTCGCCGCGGTCGGCGACAGCCCGGGGCTGAGCGGCCTGCACGGCCGTTTCGAGGGCGACGGGCAGGCGGTGGCGCTGCGGCTGCAGCCGGCCCACGCCCTGCATTTCGACTGGCCGACCGGTTTCGGCGTCGTCCACGACCTGAAGCTGGACGGGCAGGCGGTGGCCTGGCGCGAAGGCGCCGGCTGGCGCGTGGCCACGCCGGCGATGCGCGTGCAGGGCCGCGACTATGCCGCCAACGTGCGCGGCGGCCTCTGGTTCCAGGGCGACGGCACGCGGCCGTGGATCAACCTGGCCGCGGAACTGGACGACGTGCCGATCACCGCGGCCAAGGGCTTCTGGGTGCGCTCGCACATGAGCCAGGCGGCGGTGGACTGGCTGGACGGGGCGCTGGTGGACGGGCAACTGCGCGGCGGCACCGGCCTGGCCGTGGGCGACCTCGACGACTGGCCGTTCAACGACCACGACGGCCGCTTCGAGGCGGGTGGGCACATCGACAACGGCACCCTCCGTTTCTCGCACGACTGGCCGGCCATGAACGGCGTCGATGCCGACATCGCCTTCATCGGCAACGGCTTCGAGCTGCGGGGCAAGGGCAATCTCGGCGGGGTCAAGGTCGATGCCCTGCGCGCCGGCATCGCCGATTTCCACGAATCGCGCCTGGCGGTGGATGCGCGCACCGTCGACGACAGCAAGCGCCTGCTGGCCCTGCTGCGGCAGAGCCCGCTGCACGCCCACTACGGCGACACGCTGGATGCGCTCAGCGCCAGCGGCCCGGCGGCGGTCAATTTCGGCCTGGCGTTGCCCCTGCACGGAGGCGAAGGCCGGGTCAGCGGCGACGTGGAACTGCGCGGCGCCACCCTCGCCGACAGCCGCTGGGACCTGCGTTTCGACAACGTGCGCGGCAAGGCCGAGTACGGCAGCGACGGCTTCCGCGCGCCGGCGCTGCAGGTGCGGCACAAGGAGCACGACGGCGTGCTGTCGCTCAGTGCGGGCACGCCGGTCAGCGATCCGCGCAATGCGTTCGAGGCGGAACTGACCGCCACGCTCGGCGCCACCGACCTGCTGCAGCGCGCACCGGAACTGAAGTGGCTCCAGCCCTACGTGCACGGTACCTCGCGCTGGACCATCGGCGTGACCCTGCCCAAGGTGCCCGAAGGCAGCCACAGCGAACCGCCGACCACGCTCAGCCTGCGCTCGGACCTGCAGGGCACGCGGCTGCAACTGCCGGCGCCGCTGGACAAGCCGGTCGCCGATGCGCTGCCGACGCGGGTGACCACCAGCCTGCCGCTGGGCAGCGGCACCACCGAGGTCGCCTTCGGCCGGCGCATGGCCCTGGCCGCGCGCACCCATGACGGCCGGACCGGCGTGCAGGTGACGATGGGCAGCGACCGGGTGAGCCGCGAGCCGCCGGCCGACGGGCTGGTGGTGGACGGCCGCACGCCGTCGCTGGACGCGCTGGAGTGGATCACGCTGGCGCGCGGCCAGGGCGGCACAGGCGGCGATGCCGATGGCGTCGCGCTGAAGCAGGTGGACGTGCTGGCCGACCAGCTGCTACTGGTCGGCGGCCGCTTCGAGCAGACCCGGCTGCGGCTGCGTCCGGGCAACGGCGCCGTCGCGGTGCAACTGGACGGGCCGGCGCTGGCCGGCGACCTGCTGGTTCCCGAGGCCGAGGGCGGCACGGTCAGCGGCACGCTGGCGCGCGTGCACTGGCAGGCGGCCCCGGCCGTGGCCGGCGAGGCGGGCGACAGTCCGGCCGATCCGATGGACCCTGCGAAGATCCCGCCGCTGTCGCTGGACATCGACGACCTGGCCTTCGGCAAGGCCGTGCTGGGAAAGACCACGCTGCGCACCCGCCCGCTGGCCGATGGCCTGCAGGTGTCGCAGCTGCAGTTCCGCTCGCCGAAGCAGGCCATCGACGTGACCGGGCAGTGGCGCGGCACCGGCGCGCAGGCGCGGACCCGTTTCGACGCCACCGTGCACAGCGAGAACCTGGGCGGGCTGCTGGACAGCCTGGGCTACGGCGGGCAGCTGCGCGGCGGCCAGGGGCAGCTGCAGTTCAGCGCCGGCTGGGCCGGCGCGCCGGCCGCCTTCAACCTGGCCGGGCTGGAAGGCACGCTGGAATTCAACGCCCGCAACGGCCAGATCCTCGAGGTCGAACCGGGCGCCGGGCGGGTACTGGGCCTGCTCAGCATCGCCCAGCTGCCGCGCCGGCTGATGCTGGATTTCCGCGATTTCTTCTCCAAGGGCCTGGCGTTCAACCAGGCCGAAGGCCAGGTGCATTTCGGCGACGGGGTGGCCCGCACCGAGCGGATCGGCATGCAGGGCCCGGCGGTGGACATCGCCATCCGCGGCCAGGCCGACCTGCGCGCGCAGCGGTTCGACCAGACCATCGAGGTCAACCCGCGCTCGGGCAACCTGCTCGCCGTGGTCGGCGCCGTTGCCGGCGGTCCGGTCGGCGCCGCGGTGGGCGCCGCCGCCAACGCCGTGCTGGGCAAGCCGCTGGGCGAGATCGGCGCCAAGACCTACCGCGTCACCGGCCCGTGGTCGGACCCGAAGGTGGAAGTGGCGGACAAGCCGGGAACCAGTGGAGAGGAACGAGGAACGAGCAAGAGCGATGGCAACGGCGACGGCGGCTTGATGCGGTAAAAGACTTGCTTTTATCGGCATATCCGCCACCCTGCGAAGCAGCTGCTGCATCGGCTCCTGCCTCACTCGTTCCTCGTTCCTCTCCACTCGTTCCTAGCCCTTAACCCATGACCGACAACGCCCTGATGCTCGCCGAGTCCCGCCTGCTGCTGCCGGCCGGGCTGGACGCCAACCGCCTCGAACGCACCTTCGGCACCCTGCTGGGGCCGGGCATCGACTTCGGCGACCTGTATTTCCAGCACTCGCGGCGCGAGAGCTGGAGCGTGGAGGACGGCATCGTCAAGGACGGCGCCCACTCCATCGAGCAGGGCGTGGGCGTGCGCGCCATCGCCGGCGAGAAGACCGGCTTCGCCTATTCCGACGACATCCAGCCGGCGGCGCTGCTGGCCGCCGCGCAGTCGGCGCGGGCGATCTCGCGCGACGGCGGCACCTGCAATGCCAGCGCGCTGGTGCGCGGCAACGGCCGCGCCCTGTACCCGGCGCTGGACCCGGTGGACAGCCTCGGCAACGAGGCCAAGGTCGAGGTGCTCAAGCGCCTGGACCGCTACCTGCGCGCGGCCGACCCGCGCGTGCGACAGGTGATGGTGAGCCTGTCCGGCGGCGTCGACACGGTGCTGATCGCGCGCAGCGACGGCGTGCTGGGAGCCGACGTGCGCCCGCTGGTGCGGCTGAACGTGCAGGTGATCGTCGAGCAGGACGGCCGCCGCGAATCCGGCTATGCCGGCGGCGGCGGGCGCCATGGCTACGAACAGCTGTTCGCCGACGGCCGGCCCGAGGCCTTCGCCCGCGAAGCGCTGCGGCAGGCGCTGGTGAACCTGGAGGCGATCCCGGCCCCGGCCGGGGTGATGCCGGTGGTGCTGGGGCCGGGCTGGCCCGGCGTGCTGCTGCACGAGGCGGTCGGCCACGGCCTGGAAGGCGACTTCAACCGCAAGGGCACCAGCGTCTACGCCGGCCGCATCGGCGAGCGCGTCGCGTCACCGGGCGTGACCATCGTCGACGACGGCACGCTCGACGGCCGCCGCGGCTCGCTCAACATCGACGACGAGGGCACGCCGACCCAGTGCACCACGCTGATCGAGGACGGCATCCTGGTCGGCTACATGCAGGACACGCTCAACGCGCGGCTGATGGGCGTGGCGCCGACCGGCAACGGCCGCCGCGAGTCGTTCGCGCACATGACCATGCCGCGCATGACCAACACCTACATGCGCGCCGGCCAGCACGACCCGCAGGAGATGATCCGCTCGGTGAAGAAGGGCCTGTACGCGGTGAACTTCGGCGGCGGCCAGGTCGACATCACCAGCGGCAAGTATGTGTTCTCGGCGACCGAGGCCTACCTGATCGAGGACGGCAGGGTCACCGCGCCGGTGAAGGGCGCGACCCTGATCGGCAACGGCCCGGAAACCATGCAGAAGGTACGCATGATCGGCAACGACCTGGCGCTGGACGAGGGCGTGGGCATCTGCGGCAAGGACGGCCAGAGCGTGCCGGTGGGCGTGGGCCAGCCGTCGCTGCTGATCGACGGGCTCACCGTGGGCGGGACGCAGGCGTAGTGCCGGCCGCTGGCCGGCAACCGCCCGGATATCAGTATGTGCGAGGTTGCCGGTCAGCGGCCGGCACTACCAGGAGCGGGCCAGGCTGACGGGGGTGGTCAATCGCGCTCGTCGGCCTCGTCGTCGAGGTCGTCGAAATCCTGCTCGGCGTCCTCGTCCTCCTGCCCGGCCGCCGCCTGCGCCGGCAGCATCAGGTCGCGCAGCACCTGGTAGATCTCGCGGAACGCGCGCGGCGGCTTGTTCTTCGCCTTTTCCGCCAGCGCGTTGCGCACCAGCGTGCGCAGTTCCTGGCGGTCGGCGCCGGGGTATTCGTCCAGCAGTTCGGCCAGCGCGGCGTCGCCTTCGGCCAGCAGGCGCCCGCGCCAGTGCTCGATGCGGTGCATCAGCGCCACCGCGCGCTTGGAGGTCTCGCTGTTGGCTTCCATCGCGTCGCGGATCGCGTCCAGGGTGGCGTCGTCCTCGCGGCGCATCTGCTTGGCCAGGAACGCCAGCTGGCGCTTGCGTGCGCCATGCGAGGTGATGCGCTTGCTGTACTCGATGTGTTCGAGCAGGTCCTCGGGAATCGGCAGCTTCGCCAGCTGCGCGGCCGTCAGTTCCACCAGCTTCTCGCCCAGTGCCAGTACCTCCAGCGCTTCGCGCCGGTTCTGGCTGCGGCTCTCGCTGAAAAATTCGCCGGTATCTTCGTCGCGTCCGCGCATTGCCTTGCTACTCGATTAAAGTTCGTGTGTACCCGCCAGTCGCCGTGGAAAGCCCCTCTCCCTCCGGGAGAGGGGTTGGGGTGAGGGGCAATGGAGTCCGGATGCTTCAAGCATCGCTGGTTCCGTTCGCCCCTCATCCGGCGCTTCGCGCCACCTTCTCCCGAGGGGAGAAGGGAACGGCAGGCATGGCTGAAGACCTGAAAGGATAAAGCATTGGACACCAACCCCACCGAAACCCACTTCAGCGACGACAGCCTGCAGCGGCTGGAACAGCTGGCCGGCATCTCCCAGCGGCTGCTGGAAAAGGCCCGCGCGCTGGGCGCCAGCCAGGCCGAGGTCAGCTGCAGCGAAGACCGCGGCATGGACGTGAACGTACGCCTGGGCGAGGTGGAGACGGTCGAATCCACCCATGACCGCGGCATCGCCGTCACCGTCTATTTCGGCCAGCGCAAGGGCAGCGCCAGCACCGCCGACCTGCAGGAGGCCAGCCTGGAGGCGACCGTCGCCCAGGCCTGCGCCATCGCCCGCCATACCGAGGACGACGAAGCCGCCGGCCTGGCCGATGCCGCGCTGATGGCGCGCGACTTCCCCGACCTGGACACCTGGCACCCGTGGGCGCTGGAGGCGCGCGAGGCGGTGGACCTGGCGCTGGCCTGCGAGGCGGCCGGGCGCCAGGCCGATGCCCGCATCGGCAATTCCGACGGCGCCTCGGTGGCGACCGCGCAGAGCCTGTCGGTCTACGCCAACTCGCATGGGTTCATCGGCCGCGAGCGCAGCAGCCACCACTCCATCGGCTGCGCGCTGATCGCCGGGCAGGGCGACGGCATGCAGCGCGACGGCTGGTACAGCAGCGCGATCGACAGGGCCGACCTGCAGGACCCGGAGGCCATCGGCCGCCGCGCGGCCGAGCGCACCGTCGCCCGCCTGCAGCCGCGCTCGCTGCCGACCGGGCAGGTGCCGGTGCTGTTCGCCGCCGAGGTGGCGCGCTCGCTGGTCGGCCACCTGCTGTCGGCCGTGTCCGGCGGCGCGCTGTACCGCCGTGCCAGCTTCCTGCTCGACAGCGCCGGCACCCGGCTGTTCCCGGAATGGTTCGCCGTCGACGAACTGCCGCTGCTGCGCCATGGCCTGCGCTCGTCCGCGTTCGACGGCGAGGGTGTGGCCACGCGCGATTCGGCGCTGGTGAGCGGCGGCGTGCTGCAGCGCTACCTGCTGGGCAGCTACTCGGCGCGCCGGCTGGGCCTGCAGACCACGGCCAACGCCGGCGGCGTGCACAACCTCAAGGTCGCGGCCAACGCCGGCGACCTGCCGTCCATGCTGGCGGGTATGGGCACGGGCCTGCTGGTCACCGAGCTGATGGGGCAGGGCGTCAACGGCGTGACCGGCGACTACTCGCGCGGCGCCGGCGGGTTCTGGATCGAGAACGGCCAGATCGCCTATCCGGTGGACGGCATCACCATCGCCGGCAACCTGAAACAGATGTTCGCCACCATCGAGGCGGTAGGCAGCGACGTCGACCCGCGCTCGCATGTCTCGACAGGATCGATATTGATAGGAACAATGACCGTGGCGGGCAACGATTGACGGATTCTCCCGCTGCCAGCGGCGGCGATCCGGGGGGCCTGGATTACGGCCACACCACACATTCCACAGACAGGTAGAGGGAAACACCATGAGCGACTACGAGAACAGCACTCCGCCGCCGGTCGGCAGCTCCAGCTCCGATGACAACACCATCGCCATGCTGGTGCACCTGTCGGGCATCATCCTGGGCTTCATCGTGCCGCTGATCATGTGGCTGGTGAACAAGGACAACCCGCAGAAGTCGTTCCTGACCGAGCAGTCCAAGGAGGCGCTCAACTTCCAGCTCACGCTGCTGGGCGTCTACATCATCGGCACGATCCTGACGATCATCCTGATCGGCGCGCTGATCAACTTCGCCGCATGGATCGCCTGCATCGTGTTCAGCATCATCGCCGGCCTGGCCGCCAACAAGGGCGAGCTCTACCGCTACCCGCTGTCGATCCGCCTGATCAAGTAATCCGGCGGCGACGCAACGCGAAAGGCCCGGGAATTCCCGGGCCTTTTCGTATAGGCAGGAGGGACGTGGGGCTTGCCCCGCATCCACGGGGTGATTCGGAAGGAGCGGCACCTTGTGGGTGCCACTCCTTCAATGCGAGCGGTGGATCGCCAGTTCGGCCAGGGCCGCCAGCGCGCCGGCGCGCGCGCCGAACGGCGCCAGCGCCTCGTGCATGCCGGCGGCCAGCGTTTCCAGCTGCGCCCTGGCGCCTTCCATGCCCAGCAGCGCGGGGAAGGTGGACTTGTCCTGTGCCGCGTCCTTGCCGGCGGTCTTGCCCAGCTGCTCGGAGCTGGCCTCCACGTCGAGGATGTCGTCGCGCACCTGGAAGGCCAGGCCCAGCGCATCGGCGAATGCATCCAGCCGCGTCAGTTGCGCCTCGTCCGCGCCGCCGCACAGTGCGCCCATGCGCACCGCGGCGCGGATCAGCGCGCCGGTCTTGAGCGCGTGCATGCGCTCAAGACCGGCCAGCGGCTGCTGGCGGCCGGTGGCGTCGATGTCCAGCGCCTGCCCGCCGCACATGCCGGCCGCGCCGGAGGCGGTCGCGAGCGTGCGCAGGCAGGCCATCGCCAGCGCAGGCGGCAGGGGCGCTTCGGCGAGGATCTCGAAGGCGCGCGTCTGCAACGCGTCGCCGGCCAGGATCGCGGTGGCCTCGTCGAAGGCGACGTGCGTGGTCGGACGGCCGCGACGCAGGTCGTCGTCGTCCATCGCCGGCAGGTCGTCGTGCACCAGCGAATAGGCATGGACCAGTTCGACCGCGCTGGCCGGGGCGTCGAGCAGCGCCGGCTCGGCATCGAACAGGTGGCCGGCGGCGCGGACCAGCAGCGGCCGCATGCGCTTGCCGCCGCCCAGCGCGGCGTAGCGCATGGCCTGGTGCAGGCGCTGCGGGGCGGTCTCGGGATCGGGGAGTACGGATTGCAGATGCTGTTCGGTGCGTGCGATCCAGCCGGCGAACAGGGCGTCAGTCGTCATTGCCGATGGGGTCGAACGGTTCGGACTTGTCCGGCTGCGCCGGGTCGCTGAGCAGGCGCACGCGCAGTTCGGCCTGTTCCAGCGCCTGCTGGCATTGCCGGTACAGGCCGACGCCGCGCTCGTAGGCGGCCAGCGACTGCTCCAGGCTCAGCTCGCCGGTTTCCATCTTCTCCACCAGTTGCTCCAGTTCTTCCAGCGACTGCTCGAAGTGGGCGACCGGCGAGGTCTCGTTGGGGGACTTCTTGGCCATGGCGGGAAGTGTGAGCGGCGCGCGGGAACGGGTCAATTCGCCGTGCCCGGCGCATGCCAGCGCAGGCGCGCAGCGCGGGCCTGCAACCAGTCGTGCAGGGCGGTCGAGACGATCCGGTCGCCGGCGGCCAGCACCTGCGCGCCATCGCACAGCAGCGGCAGGTGCGGGCGTAGCCAGGGCGGGGTGTCGGAGGCCTGCAGCCGGTGCTTGAGCAGGTGCGAATGGGCGCGGCCGGGCAGGTGGATGCGCTCGCCGCCCCGGCGTTGCCGCACGCGCAGCGGCGCGTCGAAGGCGGGAGCGCCACGCAGTTCCAGCACGCCGCCATCGGGCAGCGGCAGGGGCGCGCGGCCCTCCCAGTCGGCCTGCCAGCCGGCGGGCCAGGCGGGCAGGTCGCCGACGGCGTGCAGGCGGTCGCGCCAGCGGACGATGCGTGCTTCCCGCCAGCGGAATTCCGCCTGCCGGTCGTGGCCCGCGCCGAGCAGGTCGTGCTGGATGCGGGCCACGCCGTTGCCCGGCAGTGGCGGCAGGCCGCGTTGCCGCACCCACAGGCGCAGCACGCGGGCACGCGCGGGCGCCGGCAACGCCAGAAGGGCGGCGACCGACAAGGTAGCCGCGTCGTCGATGCAGGCGAGCAATGCCCGTTCGTCGTGCGCCTGCAGCAGGTCGGTGGCCTCGCCGGCGAGCGCGGCGCTGCGCGCGAACATGGCCGCGGCCTCGTGCCAGCGCCCGGCCAGCAGCGGCATCACCGTGTTGCGCAGGAAATTGCGGTCGTAGGCGTCGTGGCGGTTGCTGGGGTCTTCGATCCAGTGCAGGCGGTGCTGCCTGGCATGGGCTTCCAGCGCGGCGCGCGGCGCGTGCAGCAGGGGCCGCCACAACTGGCCGGCGGCGAAGTCGCGGCGTTCGCGCATCGCCGCCAGTCCCTCCACGCCGGAGCCGCGCAGGGCGCGCAGCAGGAAGGTCTCGGCCTGGTCGTCGCGATGGTGCGCCAGCGCCAGCCATTCGCCCGGCCGCAGCAGTCCGGCGAACGCGGCATGGCGGGCATGGCGCGCGGCCGCTTCCAGGCCCTCGCCGGCCCCGGCATCCACCCGCACGCGCACGATGTGCAGCGGCACCTGCCACGTGTCGCAGACGCGCTGGCAATGCGCGGCCCAGTCGTCGGCCCCGGCCTGCAGGCCATGGTGCACGTGCACGGCGCGCAGGCCCGTCCCGCGTCGCAGCGGGTCGCCCGCCAGCAGGTGCAGCAGCACGGTGGAATCCAGGCCGCCGCTGAAACCGACCAGCACTGCGGGTGCGTCGGTGGCATCCAGCAAGGAAGGGGAAAGAGGCGTCATGGCGGGAATTGTAGGAGCGACGCCAGTCGCGAGGGGCTTTTACCGGTAATGCCCCGTCGCTCCTACAGGCGGCTTCGCAGGGGGCGGTGGGTGCCGACCGTTGGTCGGCACTGTCGGCCCGGGCGTCGCAATACCCCGGCACCTGCGCGCCACCGCCCGACCAACGGTCGGGCGCTACCGGCATACCCGTCAATTTCAGCTCAACTGCAATGAGAAAGGCACCGCAAGGTGCCTTTCCATGTGTGTAGGAGCGACGCCAGTCGCGAGGGGGGCTCCATCGGGAAAGCCCCATCGCGACTGGCGTCGCTCCTACAGGAGGCTTGGCGGTCGCGGAAAGAAGTGGCCGCCGACCATCGGGATGTGGTCGGCGATGTCGGGTTCGCCGGGGCGGCAACCTTCCCGCGGCGGCAGGTCGGGCAGTTCCGGCAGCCGGCTGCGGCCGCCATCGCGGCGGCCGCGAACAGGGCCAGCGGCAGCGGCGCGGCCGCCGGCTGGGAACGCGGCCCGCCTTACGGCGCCTTGCGCTCGAACTTCACCGGCTGCGGCAGTTCCACCGGCACGCCCTGCGCGTTGCAGGTGCCCTGCGCGCACAGGCGCTGGCGCAGGCGCGGGGTGGCCTGCACGATCAGGTGGTAGATCGCGTTCTGTTCCATGGTGCCGCGCACCGCGGCGCTGCCTGGGCCGCGCGCCCAGATGCCGACGTCCTCGCCGCCGTGCGACTCGGCCTTGGCCGGGACCAGCGCTTCCTGCATGTAGTCCGGGTGCTCGGTGTCGACGTCGATCAGGTCCGGGCGGCCGCGCGCCGGCTCGTAGCTGCTGGGCGCGTGCGGGAACGTCTTCGGCCCGGCCGGCTGCTGGTTGCTGGCGCCGGTGTAGCCGGGGCCGTTGGCGTAGCTGAGCGTGGTGTAGGGCAGGCCGGTGGCGTCGCGGGCCAGGTCGAGGCCGCCGGCGCCGTCTTCGCCGCCCTTGTCCTTGACCTTGCCCAGGATCGGGTTGCCGCGCGCCGGGTAGCCGACGAAGTTGAGCGTGTGCGAGTGGTCGGCGGTGACGATGATCAGGGTGTCGTCGGCCGAGGTCGCCTCGACCGCCGCGCGCACCGCGTCGGACATCGCGATGGTGTCGCCGAGCGCGCGGGCGGCGTTGCCGCTGTGGTTGGCGTGGTCGATGCGCGCGCCTTCCACCATCAGCACATAGCCTTCCCGGTGCGTGGACAGGGTGGCGATGGCGGCGCGGGTCAGGTCGGCCAGCGACGGCTCGCCGGCCGGGTCCCTGGCGCGGTCCAGCTCGTACTGCATGTGGTCGGGCTCGAACAGGCCCAGCAGCGCCAGCGCGCCGGCCGCGGCCGCGAGCTGCCCGGCGTTCCACACGTAGGCGCCCTGCGGATGCGCCGCCTGCCACTCGGCCACCAGGTTGCGGCCGTCCAGACGCAGGCCGACCTTGTCGGCGTACTCGGGGTCCTGCTCGTTGACGGTGGTGAACTGGCCGCGGCCGCCGCCCAGGGCGACCAGCGGGCCGCGGCCGAAGCGCGCAGTCGACAGCAGCTGCTGGGCGATGTCCGTGCAGCCGGCGGCGCGGGCGCTTTCCGGCAGGTCGGTGTCGTTCTCCCAGTTGCGGTCCGGGGAGCTGGCGTAGGTCGCGGCCGGGGTGGCGTGGGTCAGCCGCGCGGTGGAGACCACGCCGGTGGCCATGCCGGCGCTGTCGGCCAGCTGCAGCCAGCTCAGCACGTGCTTGCCCAGGCTGTCGGCGCAGTCGTTGCGCTGGCCGGCGCTGACGCCGATCGCGCCCATGTGGGTCTTCACCCCGCTCATGATCGCGGTCATGGTGCCGGCCGAGTCGGGGGTCTGCGAGTCGGTGTTGTAGGTCTTGCTGAAGGCGGTGGCCGGGAAGCGCTCCCACGACAGCAGGTTCTCCTCGCCCGAGCCGCCGTGGCGCTGGCCTTCGAGGATGCGCGCGGCGGCCACCGTGGTCAGGCTCATGCCGTCGCCCAGGAACAGGATCACGTTCTTCGCCTTGCCGGCCATCGCGCCGTTGGCGGCGGCCTGCGCCGCGCCGTTGCGGTACCACCACTGCGGGGTCTCGCCCTGCGGGTGGCTGACCGCCGCGATGTCGACGGCGACCGCCTGCGGGGCCTTGGGCGCGGCACTGCTGGCGCAGGCGCCGAGCAGCAGGGTGGACAGGGCGGCGAACAGGGATGTGGCGTGGCGCATGCGATCGACCAGGAATCCGGAACAGGCGGCCATTATGACGATCTGGAAAAGGCATGCCGATGACACGCAGCTTTTCCGCACGGGGATCGTGCCGCCACCGGGCATGCGCTATCGTGCCGGTCCCTGAAAATTTCCCGGGTCACTCCTATGAAGCTGGTTTCTGCCTGGTTGCGGATTCCGTTCTGGCAGCGCGTGGCAGGCGGCTTCGTGCTCGGTGCGCTCGCCGGCTGGGTGCTGGGCCCGGCCGCCGACGCCTGGTTCGGCCCGCTGGGCGAGCTGTACGTCACCCTGATCAAGATGATCGCCGTGCCGCTGGTGTTCTTCGCGGTGATCAGCGCCATCGGCTCGCTGCACGGGCAGAAGTCGCTGGCCGCGCTGGGCGGGCGTACCTTCCTGTGGTTCATCGTCACCGCCGTGCTGGCGGTGTGCGTCGGCCTGGGGGTGGGCACGCTGATGCAGCCTGGCACCGGCGGGCTGAGCCTGGCGATGGACAGCGCCTACACCCCGCGCGACGTGCCGTCGGTGGTCAAGGTGCTGATGGACGTGGTGCCGGCCAACGTGTTCTACGCGCTGTCGGGCATCGGCACCCGGATCAACGCCGCCGGCGAGACCGTGCTGGCCGCCGGCCGCGGCTCGATCCTGCCGGTGATCTTCTTCGCCGGCCTGCTGGGCTTTGCGATGGTCAAGCTCGGCGACAAGGTCGGCGAGGCGCGCAGGCTGACCGGGCAGATGAGCGAGATCATGATCCAGGTCACGCGCTTCGTGCTGGAGATGACCCCGCTGGGCACCTTCGGCCTGATCGCCGGCCTGGTCGGCAGCTACGGCTTCGAGAAGCTGCTGCCGCTGGGCAATTTCGTGCTGGCGCTGTACGTGGCCTGCGCGCTGCAGATCGTGGTGGTCTACAGCGGCCTGCTGCTGGCGCACGGGCTGAACCCGATCAAGTTCTTCCGCGGCGCCGCGCCGGGCATGCAGGTGGCGTTCGTGGCCTCGTCGAGCTTCGCGGCGATGCCGGTGGCGATGCGCTCGGTCACCGCCAACCTCGGCGTCAACAAGGACTATGCCTCGTTCGCGGTGCCGCTGGGCGCCAGCATCAAGATGGACGGCTGCGGCGCGATCTACCCGGCGTTGTGCGCGGTGTTCATCGCCCAGTACACCGGCGTGCCCTTGACCCCGGAGCAGTACGTGGTGGTGCTGATCGCCTCGGTGCTGGGCAGCTTCGGCACCGCCGGCGTGCCGGGCACGGCGGTGGTGATGGCCACGGTGGTGCTGAGCGCGGCCAAGCTGCCGCTGGAGACCATCGGCTACCTGTACGCCATCGACCGCGTGCTGGACATGATGCGGACCATGACCAACGTCACCGGGCAGATGGTGGTGCCGGTGATCGTGGCCAAGGAGACCGGGCTGCTGGACCGGCAGGTCTACGACGCCCCGGCCAGCGCCGGCGTCGGGGTGGATTGAGCGCCGCCGCCGGGGCCATGACCTCCGGCGGATACCCGCGCACCGCGGGCGCATTATGGTGCCGGCAGGCCGTCCGGCCTGCCCACGACAACGAAAGGAGTCGCTCCATGATGCTGCAACGCATGCTCCTGCTGGCCGGCTGCGCGCTGGCCGGCACGGCGGCCGCCGCCAACGCCGACCAGTGGCGGGTGCCGGTGGCGGTCGAGAAACTCGACAATGGCCTGACCGTGGTGGTCTCCGAGGACCACAGCGCGCCGGTGGTCGGCATCAGCGTGGTCTACCACGTCGGCATGCGCCTGGAACCGCGCAACCGCACCGGCTTCGCGCACCTGTTCGAGCACCTGATGTTCCAGGGCACGCCGGAGGCGCGCAAGGGCGTGTTCGACAGCGTGATCACCGGCGGCGGCGGCCGCAACAACGGTTCCACCCGCGCCGATTTCACCAACTACATCGAGACCGCGCCGGTATCGGCGCTGGAGCCGATGCTGTGGCTGGAAGCGGACCGGATGCGCACGCTGGACTTCAACCCGGAGACGCTGAAGAACCAGCAGGACGTGGTCAAGGAGGAAATCCGCAACAACGTCCAGAACCAGCCCTACGGCGGCTTCATGTGGATCGACATCGGCCAGCATGCGTTCTCCAGGTGGGAGAACAACCATGACGGCTATGGCAGCTTCCACGACCTGGAGAACGCCAGCCTCGACGACGTGCGCGCCTTCCACCGCGATTTCTACGGCCCCAACAACGCGGTGCTGTCCATCGCCGGCGACGTCACCCCGGAGCAGGGCTTCGCCCTGGCCAGGCGCTATTTCGGCGACATCCCGGCGCGGCCGACGCCGCCGCGCCCGGACTACAGGGAAGGGCTGAACACCAAAGAGATCCGCCTGCAGCAGTCCGACGCGCTGGCGCAGGTGCCGGCACTGGCGATCGGCTGGAAGATGCCCGACCGCGGCAGCCGCGACCAGGCGCCGATGGCGGTGCTGGGCGCGCTGCTGGCCGAGGGCGAGGCCTCGCGCCTGCACCAGGGGCTGGTCAAGGGGCGCCAGCTGGCCTTGAACGTCGAGTCGCTCTACGGCCTGACCAGCGCCTGGGAATACGACGGCCCGACCCTGTTCGTGGTGTTCGCGCTGTACAAGCCCGACCACGACGCCGACGCGGTGCTGTCGGCCGTCGATGCGGAGATCGCCAGGGTGGCGAGCGACGGCGTGGACGCGGCGACCCTGGCGCGGGTCAAGACCCAGCTGCTGGCGCAGTGGTACGACGGCCTGGAGATGTTCCTGGACCGTGCCGACACCCTGGCCAAGCTGCAGACCCTGTGGGGCGACGCCGGCGTGGTCAACCGCATTCCCGGCTGGATCGAGGCAGTCAGCGCCGCCGACGTGCAGCGCGCCGCGCGTACCTACCTGACCACCGCCAACCGCACCGTCATCGACCGCAAGCCGGCGGCGATGCTGGCCCCCGCCGAGCAGAAGTGAGGACACCGCCATGATCAAGCCAATGCCGTGCCTGCTCGCCCTGGGCCTGGCCCTTTCGCTCGCCTCCGCTGGCGCCAATGCCGCCACACCGGAATTGCCCGCCGGCCTGCCGGGCTATGCCGCCGACAAACCCCTGCCGGTGCCGGAAATCTCGCGCAGGACCTTGGGCAATGGCCTGGAGGTCTGGGTGGTGCCGCGCCAGGAACTGCCGCGCGTGGACTACGTGCTGGCCATGCGCGACGCCGGGCTGGCCGCCGATGCCGCCGCCACGCCCGGCTTCGCCACGGTGCTGGCGCAGCTGCTGACCGCAGGCACCCGGACGCACGACGCGCGCCAGATCGCCGAGCTGGCCCAGGGCATGGGCGGCAGCATCGGCGCCAGCGCCAGCGTCGATGGCCTGCTTGTCCGCGGCCAGGCGCTGGCCTCGCAGGCCAAGCCGATGCTGGCGCTGCTGGCCGAAGTCGCGCGCACCCCGTCCTTCGCCGCCGACGAGGTGGAACTGGCCCGCGCCAACGCCGCCGAGGAACTCAAGGTGGCCGAGGCGCAACCGGGGTTCCGCGCCTCGCGCGCGCTGCTGCAGGCGATCTACGGCGACCATCCGTATGCGCGCACCCAGCTCGAGCACGCGACCCTGCCGGCGCTGACTCCGGTGGCGATGCAGCAGGAGCATGCGCGCCGTTTCCGTCCCGGGCACGGCCTGCTGGTGATCACCGGCAGGATCGATGCCGATACCGCCTTCGCCGAGGCCGAGCGCGCCTTCGGCGACTGGCGGGGGCAGGGCGAGGCCGCGGCGGACACGGTGCCGGCGCCGCGCCAGGCGCCGGCACAGCGCCGGATCCTCGCGCGACCGGGCAGCGTGCAGTCCACGTTCCGCATCGGCCGCCCGGCCATCGCCGCGACCGACCCGGACTACGTGCCGCTGGTGCTGGCCAGCACCGTGCTGGGCAGCGGCATCAGCAGCCGCCTCAACCAGAACCTGCGCGAGGAGAAGGGCTACACCTATGGCGCCGGCGCGGGACTGGCGGCCCTGCGCGCGGGAGGGCACCTGCAGGCGCGGGCCGACGTGCGCAACGAAGTCACCGGCGCGTCGCTGAAGGAGTTCTTCCACGAGTTCGACCGCCTGGGCAAGGAGCCGGTGCCGGCGGCGGAACTGGATTCGACCAAGCGCTACGTCGCCGGCGGTTACCTGATCAGCAACCAGCTGCAGGGCGCCGTGGCCGGTACCCTGGCGAGCAACTGGCTGGCCGGGTTGCCCGCCGAATTCCTCGGGCAGTACGTGGGCCGGATCCGCGCGGTCGATGCCGCGCAGCTGCAGGCGGTCGCGGCCCGCTACTACGCCCCGGACGCGCAGTCGGTGATCGTGGTCGGCGACCGCGACGCGGTGGCGCCGCAGTTGGAACCGTTCGGCAGGTTCGACGTCGAGGAACGTTGAGGCTGCCGTTTCCGGGCCGGATCGCCTCCGGCCCGGAAACGGGTTTTCCGCCGGGACCGCGATGGCCCCGGCACCGCGGAGGAAAGACGATCCGCCGTCCGCCGCGCCACGGGAATCGTCTGGTTCCTTCCGCGTGTTCCTGCTTCCAACCAATCCACGTCGGCGGTTGAGGGCGCCTCGTCCCCGTGCCGTGAAGCCTTGGTGCCGCCGGTCCGCGCGCGCCAAGGCCGGCTACCGATGGGCGCACTGTCTTCCAGGCGCTGCGTCGGCAGGCCGGGTGTAACACCCTGTAGCGCCCCACCTGTAACCCGGCCGATACACCGCGGCACGATGCCCCAGCGGTGCGTGGCCCCTGCGGTTCCGCCGGCTCGCTGCCCGCGTATGCCCTCCGCGCCGGGTGTAACGGGTGATACAGGCGTCCCGCCAGGGTGATTTCCGCAAGTTGTTGTATACAAAGGAAAAACAGGCTTGGCACGGATGCTGCTCTGACTCCCGCGTTGACCAGGGAGGCAGGGCAATGGCTGGCAGGACTTCATATCCGTTTCGCATCGTGGCCGGGTTGCTGCTCGCGCTCGGTGCCGGCGGTTTCGCCCAGGCCTCGGGCGCGCGCCAGGGCGTGAAGCCGCAGCCGGGCGAGATGGTGCTGCTGCGCGACGTTTCCACACGCCCGGCGTACCGGATGCAGCCGCCGGGCATGGCACTGATCGTCGATCCGTCGCCACGCCGGGAATTGGCCGGCGCGCTCGGTGCTGGCGGCGGCATCGACGAACTGGACGAGGACGGCTATGCGTCCATCGATTCGGCGATGGGCCGGCCGTCGTCCGCGCATGCCGGGCAGACCACCGTCGAGCGGGTGACCGGCGTCACCGTTGGCAGGGCGCTGGGCGATGCCATGGGTGAGGGCGGAGCAATGTCCGGTACCCAGCTCGCCCGCACCATCGGCGGGCCGATGGGTGCGGTGGGCGGCGCCACCCGCGGGATCGGCGACCAGGTGCGCGGCGCGCTCTCGCAGCTCCCGCTGGGCCAGCCGGCCGGGCAAGGCGGCAAGTGAGCAGCGCCATGCGTATTTCCGTTGCCGTCGTCCGTGTGGTCATCCTGCTCGTGCTTGCCCTGCTGGTGCCGGGCAACGCCTGGGCCTGGACGCAGCAGGCCGATTCCTACGTGGGAATGCTGTCCTACCTGCAGGCGAGCAGCCGCATCGACGGCGATGCGCTGGCCGGCAGCCAGGGCGCGGTCCACATCAACCAGGCTGCTGGCGATCTCAACCTCCAGGCCAACCTGCACAGCCTGGCGGCCGGTCGCCAGGCCGATGCCGGCATCCAGGTGCGCCAGTCGCAGTCGGACAGCCATGCCACCGCGCCGCTCGTCGCCTCGGCCAGCATCGGCGGCAACGCGCTGGCCGGCGCCGGCGGCATCGTTTCGATCAACCAGGCCAGTGGCGGCGGCAATGCGGAGCTCAACTCCGTCACCGCGTCGCTGGCGGTACAGGGCATACGCGAAGCGGGGGACGAGGCGATGGCCTCACCGTCCGCGTTCGCGTCGGCAGGGGAGCGGTTCGTTGCCGGCGATCCACGCGCCATCCGCAAGGTGGCAGTGGAGGCAACCGCGTTGCGCGGCTTCGGTGGTGTGCTGCAACTCAATCAGATCGCGGGATCAGGCAATGCCGCGGAGAACCGGATCGGTATCTCCGTGCAGGGCACCCCGTGAGCAATGTTCCATCCACCCGATGCATCAGAAAACCTGAAGAGGGCACCATGAAAGCGAATGTCAAATGGACGGTACTCGCCATGGCGGTTGCCGCGCTGGTCGCAAGCACGGCAGCCAATGCGGCGGACGACGACCAGAACGCCAGCGCCACCATCGATCACCAGCACAACGTGAACGAGACCCGCACGAACACCAACACCAATACGAACACCAATACCACCACGAACACCAACACCAACACCAACACGAACCACAACGACACCCGCAACACCACGGTCGATACCGACATCGACCTGAAGCTGGATGCCGCCGCGACCCTGCGTTACCTGGACTCGCGTTCCAACAGCGAGGTGCGCGAGGACGTGCAGAGGACTTCCAGCGTCAGTTCCGACGAGCGCCGGGAAAAGAACAACCACGGCGTGGACGTGAACCTGGAGAAGGACCTGCGCCTGGGGTCGGACATCCAGTTCTCCGGTGACCCGACCATCACCGGCGACATCGACATCGATTCGGCGGCCATCGCGGTAATCGACAACCGCCAGTCGATTTCCGGCAACACGGCCCATAACGGCCTGCTGGACAACTCCGCGTCCATCGCCGACGACGTGGGCTCCAATGCCTCGGGCAACCTGGGCTTCAACGTCGCCGCCGGCGACAACAATGCCCAGGACAATGCCGCCGCGCTGTCGGCGGCCGACGCATCGTTCAGCTTCGGCATGGCCGATGCCGAAGTGTTCGTCAACCAGAGCGGCATGAGCAACACGACGATGAACCATGGCGTGACCAACGGCGCGGGCGTCGGCGGCAACGCCTTCTCCAATGCCGCCGGCAACATCGGCGTCAACGTCACCTCGGGCAACAACAACGAGCAGAAGAACGCGCTCGCCGCCTCGGTGGCCACCAGCGCCTACGCGCAGTCGAGCATCAGCTCCAACCAGGTGTCCTCCGGCAACAGCGTGGACAACAGCGGGTATTACGACTACGTGGTCAATACCTATGCCATCAACCTGGGCGGCCGGGTCGCCGGCAGCACCCGCAGCACCGGCACCGGTACCTACAGCGGCACCGGCAACTCCTACCAGAAGACCAACTTCTATCCGGACAACTGGACCGGCAGCACTCATCCGGACGGCAACCAGACCGGGCACAGCGACTGGGACTTCGAGGCCCAGGGCGCCGTCGCCAATCCCAACCGCCCGGGCGTGGGCGGCATGGCCTGGGATACGGATGAGCGGGGCAACCTGTCGTTCTCGGAACTGGGAACGGCCGACCTGGTGGCCAGCCTGAGCGGCCAGGTGATCGACATCGACTGGATCGCAGTCAATGCCACCAACAACGCCAGCCTGTCCGGCAGTGCCTTCTCCTGGGCATCGGGCAACATCGGCGTGAACGTCTCCGCCGGCACCGGCAACCTCCAGGCCAACAGCCTGGCGCTTGCGGTGGCGCAACCCTCCACCGGCGGTGGTGGTGGCGGCGGTGGCGGCGAAGGCGGCCAGTAACAGGCGCGGCCTGTCGCCGAGCGACGGGCCGTGGCGCAAGCGATTCGTCCGGCCATCCGCCAATGGCCGGGCGATCCCGGGAGCCCTTGTCCCTGCCCGCGCAGGCAGGGGCTCCCACCTGCCGGACCCGTAGCGGAGGCTCGCATGTATCGCAGGATGTGGCTGCTGGCCTTGACCATGGCCGCGGCGTGGCCGTGCCAGGCCGCCGACGTCGCCTTCAGCGGCGTGCTGCCCAACGGGGCGGTCTACCGGCAGCCGGTGGAAAGCATGCAGGAGCGCCGCTTCCGCAACCTGGTGCGGCAGCACACCGACTACAGCTGTGGCGCGGCGGCGCTGGCCACGATCCTGCGCTACGCCTATCACCTGGAAGCCGACGAAGCGACCGTGATCGAGGGAATGATGGGCGTGTCGGACCCGGCGCTGGTCCACCAGCGTGGCTTCTCGCTGCTCGACATCAAGCGCTATGTGGAGTCGCTGGGCATGCGCGGCCGCGGTTACCGGATCAGCGAGGAACGGCTGCGTTCCCTGCGCGTACCGGGGCTGGTGCTGATGGACGTGCGCGGCTTCCGCCATTTCGTCGTGCTCAAGCAGGTACGCGACGACATGGTCGAACTGGCCGACCCGATCCTGGGCAACCGGGTGGTGCCACTGAAGGATTTCCTGGCGGCGTGGCCCTCGCGGGCGGTGTTCGTCGTGATCGGCAGCGACTTCGACCGCAACACGGTGCTGTTGCTGCCCAGCGAGAAACCCAGCGCACGCGCGCTGTACGCACGGCAGGGACAGAGATCGATCACCGACGCCGAACTGGTGGATTTCGGGTTCACCCACGCCGATCTGTTTTGAAGGAACAGGACCATGAACATCGTGATGTACGCCGGCCTGGCGCTGGCATTGGCAACCGTATTTCCCGCCCACGGCAGCGGCGCGGGAGGCACGCCCGGCAAGGGCCTGCAGGAAATCCCGGATCCGGAACTGAACCTGATGCGTGGCCGCTACACCGTGGGCGGCAACACGGTGGCCTGGTTCGGGGTGACGATGATCTCCACCTGGCAGACGACCGCGGGCCAGCAGTTGCAGGGCGCGCTTGCGCTGGGAATGGATTTCGCCAAGGGCAACGTGCCCAGGATCAGCTTCACGCCGAGCGTGAGCATCACCGCGGCCGATGCGCCGCTGCCGGAGACCGGCGGCCGAAGCATCGACGGCAGCGGGCTGCAGAACGTGGCGGGGCTGGTGCAGAGCGTGCAGGTGGCCGGCGACGGCAACCGCGCCAGCAATGCCCTGCAACTGAATGTGCGCGACGGTGGCGCCTCGCCCGGCGGCGCGGATGCTTCCGCGGGGCAGGCGGCGCTGCAGGTGGACGGCGCCGGCGCCACGGCCAGCTTCGATGGCAATGCGGCGAAGGTGCTGCTTCAGGTCGATGGACAGGGCGCGGTCGAGCAGTGGCTGCGCAGCGGCAGCGTGGGCCAGAGCATCGCGCTGACCGGTGACGGACAGCAGGCCGGCAACCGGCTGCAGATCGACCTGGTGAGGCAGACGCTGACAGGCAACGCGCCGTTGGCGCAGAACGTGGCCCAGGCCATCACGCTGGCCAGGCGCAGTGGTTCCGGGCCCGGGTATTGAGCCGACGTGGCCGGGACCGGCAACGCGAACGACGATCAAGGAGTACGGTGATGAAACGACTGGCGATGGCGGCGCTGGTGGGCCTTGCAATGATCTCGTCGGAAGCGGCGGCGCAGGCCGCCGGCGACGACGAGGCAGGCGTCCAAGCCTTGATGGCGCAACTGGAGGCGCTCAAGGCCAACTATGCGCAGGAAGTGCGCAGGCTGCGCGAGCTCGACATGCAGGTGCAGGCGATGCAGGCGCGCATCAACGGCAGGACCGCCCCGGCGGCTACCGCCGCCGCTCCGGCCGCCCCCGCGGCGCCGCCTGCCGACAGCGAAGGCTATGCCAGCAGCGCCAGCGAGGCGCAGGAGGCCAGGGAATCGGCGCGGCGCAGCGTGGACGACGTCAAGCAGCAGCAGTCGGCCCTGTTCAACCGCCGGCTGACGCTGGAAAACAGCCTCACCTATGCACGCTACGACCGCAAGCAGCTCACGCTCAACGGCTTCCTGGCGCTGGATGCGATCTTCCTCGGCAACATCGCCATCGAGAACGTGGAGTCGGATTCGCTGACCTACAATTTCGCCGCACGCTGGGGCGTCAGCCCGAAGCTGACGCTCAATCTGGACGTGCCCTACATCGGCCGCAAGACCATCTACCAGAAGGGCGGCGCCGGCGGCTCGGCGGCGGCCGTGGCGCAGGAGGAAACCCACGGCAGCGGGATCGGCGACGTCACCCTCAGCGCGAACTACAAGCTGTTCCCGGAAGGAAGGCGACGCCCGGAAACGGTGATGACGATGGGCGTCACCGCGCCCACCGGCCGCGAGCCGTACGGGCTGGACTGGAAGGTGATCGAGCGCGACGACGACGATTTCATCCGCTTCGCCGTGCCGGCCGAGCAGCCCACCGGCAACGGGCTGTGGCAGGCCAGCATCGGCCTGTCGGCGGTGAAGACCGCCGATCCGGCCATCCTGTTCGGCAACATCGGCTACATCCGTTCGTTCAAGCGCAGCTTCGGCGACATCGATTCCAATCCGGATACGGTCAACCCGGGGCAGGTGCAACTGGGCGATTCGTACTACTTCGGCGCCGGCGTCGCCTTCGCGTTCAACGAGCGCACCAGCCTTAGCATCTCCTTCAGCGACAAGCTCAGCGCCCGCGCCTCGACCCGCTACAAGGGCGGGCAGTGGATCAAGGTGATCGGCAGCGACGCCAATGCCGGCAGCCTGAACCTGGGCGTCACCTATGCGCTGACGCCGAAGACCACGCTGGTCAGCATGCTGGGGATCGGCCTCACGCCCGACGCTCCCGATTTCAGCCTGGCGTTCAAGGTGCCCTACATGCTGTAAGCGGCGGGCGGCTGCCGGTTCGCGGGCGGGCCGTTCAGCGCAGGGTTTCCAGCTGCAGCTGGTGCTTGCGGCACAGCCGATAGACGGTGACGCGCGAGACCTTCATCAACCGCGCGCAGGCGCTCACGTTGTACTGGCTGCGGGTCAGGCAGGACAGCAGCATCTCGCGCTCGCTGCGCAGGCGCGCATCCTGCAGGCGCGCCTGGGTCTCGGCGGGCGCGGCCAGTTCCAGGTCCGCGCAGTCGATCAGTTCGTTGTCGGTGGTGATGGCCGCCCGCTGCACGCGGTTGAGCAGTTCGCGGACATTGCCGGGCCAGTGGAAGTCGGCCAGCGCCTGGCGTGCGGCAGGGGTGTAGCCGCGCGCGCGGATGACGTGGCGCGCGCGGAATTCGTGCAGGAAGTGCTGGGCGAGCAGCTCGACGTCGCCCTCGCGCCGGCGCAGCGCCGGCATGGACAGGCGCAGCACGTTCAACCGGTAATACAGGTCGCTGCGGAAGCGGCCCTGTTCCATCGCCTGTTCCAGGTCCACATGGGTGGCGGCCAGCACCCGCACGTCCACCTGGATCGACTGGTTGCTGCCGATCCGCTCTATCGTGCCTTCCTGCAGGACCCGCAGCAGGCTGGTCTGCGCCTCCATCGGCAGGTCGCCGACCTCGTCCAGGAACACGGTGCCGCGGTGCGCGTTCTCGAACAGGCCGGCGCGCCGCGTGGTCGCGCCGGTGAAGGCGCCACGCTCGTGGCCGAACAGCTCGGACTGCAGCAATGTCGGTGCGATCGCGCCGCAGTTGACCGCATGGAAGGGATGGTCGTGGCGCGGCGACAGGCGATGCAGCGCATGGGCGGCCGCTTCCTTGCCGGTGCCGGTCTCGCCGGTGATCAGCACCGGCAGGTCCACGGGGGCGAACTTGCGCAGCGTCGTGCGCATGGCGAGCATCGCGCTGCTCTCGCCCAGCAGGCAGGCGAGCGCGTCGTCGGATTCGTCCAGCGGGGACGTTTCCTTCAGCGACGCCAGTTGCTGCAGCAGTTCGGCATGGTCCAGCGGATGCCGGAAGTGGTGCCGGCAGTTCGACAGCGCATGCTGGAGGTGGACGTCGTTCTCGTCCGGCGACGCCGGCAGCACGGCGAACAGGGGGAGGTGCCGGTACGCGGTGGCCACTTCGGCGACCGAGGAGAGGTCGCTGCCGGAGCACGTCCTGAAATCCAGCACGCCGATCACGATGTCCTCGCTGCGCATGCCGACACCGCCCGTCTGCGACAGCGATACGGCGCGCAGGTGCCAGCCGTTGGAGGCCAGCAGATCCCTTTCCCTCGAACAGGGCGCCCCGAACCAGATCACACAGCGGCGGGATGAAGCAGGTGTTGCGGCCATGGCGGTCACCTTGCTGCGAGCGGCCAACTTATACCTTTCGTGAATTACAGGAAATGCAGCGCAAAGCGGGATGCGTGGCTGAATGGGTTGAAATGGCCAAGTGCGGGGTATTCAGTTTCGGCAACGAAAAAGCCGCGGCAGGGCCGCGGCTTCTCGTGGAATCCCGGACGGACGCCGCCGGTTACAGGTCCAGGCGGCGCGCCTGCATGAACTTGTCGCCCCAGTAACCGCTGAGCAACGTGTCGGTGCGGACGTCCTTGCCGGTGCTCGGCGCATGCAGGAAGCGGCCGTCGCCGACATAGATGCCGACGTGGTCGACGCGGCCCTTGCGGCCGAAGAACACCAGGTCGCCGGCGACCAGCGCCGAGCGGTCCTTGATCAGCTCGTTGCTGGTCTGGCTGGCCATCTCGCGCGAGACGCGCGGCAGTTCGATGCCCAGCGCGGTGCGGAACACGTAGCCGACCAGGCCGCTGCAGTCGAAGCCGGCATCCGGCGAGGTGCCGCCCCAGCGGTACGGGGTGCCCAGCAGGGTCATGGCGCGGCGCAGGATCGACTGCACCTTGCCGTCGTTGTCGTTGGCCAGCGCGGCATCGGTGGCGCCGGCGACGCTCTTGGAAGCGTCGTAGGCCGAGAGCAGCCGGCTCAGGTCGCCGGCGAACATGGCCGAGCGGTCCATCAGCGGAATGGTGTCGTTGGCGGCCAGGTGCGGCAGCAGGGCGGCCAGCGTGGCGGTGGCGGCCGCATCGGCCTTGCTGCGCTGGGTCTCGGGCTTGGCGGCGGCCGGCTTGGCCGCGGCGGGATCGGCTCCCGGGGCGCTCTGGGCGAAGGCCGGAACGGTGATGATGGCCAGTGCCGCGGCGCACAGCAGCCGGCGGAAGGCGGGAATTCGGTGACCGGGTTGACCCGGATGGGACGGATTTTCGTTCGTCACGCGGCAGTCACGGAAATTAGCGATGGGCGATCATGCCCTGTGAAAGGCTTGTAGAGGTACAAATTTCGTTAATTTTTCATTATTTATCGTGATGGAATTAACGTTTCAGCGCAGAACGCGCTTGGCGCCGGTGTAGTGGTCGCGCCAGTAGGGGCCATCCAGGTAGTCCAGCCGGACGGTGCCGCCGGTGCTGGGGGCGTGCACGAAACGGCCCTCGCCGACGTAGATGCCGACGTGCCAGACATTGCCCTTGTCGCCGAAGAACACCAGGTCGCCGGTGGCCAGCTGGCGCGGTTCGATGCGCGGTCCCTGCAGGGCGGCCAGCTCCCGCGAGGTGCGCGGCAGGTTCAGCGCCAGCATGTCGCGGTAGACGTAGCTGACCAGCCCGCTGCAGTCGAAACCGGATTCGGGGGTGTTGCCGCCGTAGCGGTAGGGCGTGCCGACCAGGCCCAGCGCCCGCATCAGCACCGACGAGGCGGCGATCGGATCGGCCGGCGTCGCCTGCGGCCAGGCATGCGTGGCCGGGGGCGGGGAAGAACGCTTGGCGGGTGCGTGGCCGCAGGCGGCAAGGACGACGACCGCGGCGAACAGGGCCGGCAGCCGGCAGCGGCGGTAGCGGAAAACTGGCGTGATGTGCATGGAGCCCGGATAATGCGCCGTCTCAAGACGGCCGCCATGATGGCCGCCTCCCCGTCGGCCGGCAAGGCCGTCCCAACGCCTGCCAGCGGGCAGCCACCTGAAGAGTTGCGCATGAAGATCGAAAAAGACCGCGTCGTCCGTTTCCACTACACCGTTTCCGAGGTCGGCCAGGAGCCGATCGAGAGCTCCAGGGACCGTGAGCCGCTGGCGATCCTGATCGGCCACGGCAACATCATCCCGGGCCTGGAGACGGCGATGATGGACAAGGAAGCCGGCGAGAGCTTCGGCGTGGACGTGAAGTCGGCCGACGCCTACGGCGAGCGCCGCGAGGGCCTGACCCAGCGCGTGCCGAAGAAGCACTTCGGCGAAACCCGCCTGGTCCCGGGCCAGCAGGTGATCCTGCAGACCAACTTCGGCCCGCGCGCCGTGACCGTCGAGAAGGTCGGCATGACCGTGGTCGACGTCGACCTCAACCACCCGATGGCCGGCAAGGACCTGCACTTCGACGTGGAGATCGTCGACGTCCGCGAGGCCAGCGAGGAAGAAGTGCAGCACGGCCACGTGCACGGCGACGGTGGCCACCACCACTGATTGTCTGATTGCCGTCGCGGCAATGGCATGGACGGCCCGCCTCGTGCGGGCTGTTTCGCATGTGGGTACCGAGCGATAGAAGGCCGTAGGAGCGACGTGAGTCGCGACCGAAACCCTGCCGGGGAGTCCGGTCGCGACTTACGTCGCTCCTACATGATCATTCCGCGTCATTCCGCCGAACCATTTCCCCGCCTGGAGAGCCGCACCGCTTGTCCACTCCCGCATTCCAGCCGGTCGCGCCGAACGAACGCATCGCCACGCTCGACGTGCTGCGCGGGCTGGCGCTGCTGGGCATCCTGCTGATGAACATGGAGGCCTTCGTCGGGCCGATGGACCTGTCCACCACCGGCATCGACCCGCACTGGCAGGGCCTGGACCGCTGGGCCGACGCCTTCGTCTACATCTTCGTGCAGGGCAAGTTCTTCACCCTGTTCTCGCTGTTGTTCGGCGCCGGTTTCGCGGTGATGGCGCAGCGCGCCGAAGCCGCCGGGCGCGAATTCAGCCGCTTCTACCTGCGCCGCAGCCTGGGCCTGCTGGGCATCGGCCTGGCGCATGCGCTGCTGCTGTGGTCCGGCGACATCCTGGTGGCCTACGCGTTGTTGTCCTTCCTGTTGCTGGCGTTCCGCGAGGCGCCGCGCGGCTGGTTGCCGGCGATGGGCGTGCTGGCCTACCTGGCGGCGGTGGGACTGATGCTGCTGCTGGGCGCGGTGGTGGCGCTGATGCCGGCCGATGCCGCGACCACGCAGGCGGCCAGCGCGCAGGCGGCGATCGAGGCGCAGCGGCAGGCCTTTGGCCATGGCACCTATCCGCAGGCGGTGCTGCAGCGCTTGCGCGACTTCGGCGCGTCGCTGGGGGCGCTGCTGGTGGTGGGGCCGCAGGTGCTGGGCATGTTCCTGATCGGCAGCTGGTTCGCGCGCAGCGGCGCCATCGCCCGGCCCGCCGATCATCCGCGCCTGTTCGCCTGGCTGCGCTGGGGCGCATTGCCGCTGGGCCTGGCGTTGATGCTCGCCAGCGCGTGGTACCAGCCATGGCTGGCGCCGGGACGTTTCGACCTGCATTCGGCCGCGGCCTATGCCGCCACGTCTGTCGCGGGCCTGTTGATGTGCCTGGGCTACCTGGCCTGGGGCGTGCGCTGGAGCCATCGGCTGCGATGGCTGGCGCCGGCCGGGCGCATGGCGTTGAGCAACTACCTGGGGCAGTCGCTGGTCTGCACGCTGTTGTTCTATGGCTATGGATTCGGTTGGTTCGAGCAGATGGGCCGCGCCTGGCAGCTGCTGTTCGCGGTGGCGCTGTTCGCCGTGCAGGTCGCGCTCAGCCGGGCATGGCTGCACCATTTCCGCTTCGGGCCGATGGAATGGCTGTGGCGTGCGATCACGTACCTGCGGCTGCCGCCCCTGCGCCGCGGCGACGCGGGCCTGCAATAACAGCTCCGCTGTCCGCGGAGGGGCGCGAACCTGATGGGCGGGCACAAGGCCCCTCTCCCACCGGGAGAGGGGTTGGGGTGAGGGCAGGGGGCGAAGCCCAGCGTCGCCGACGCATGCACACGGCCGGCCAAGGCCGGACATGTCATGCTCGCCACCAGCACGAGCACCAGGGGTGGACGACCGATGGTCGACTTCATCCCCCGGCACGTGCCGACGATCGATCCTTCCCCCTGCCGCACGGAGTTCTTCCAGTGAACACGCACTCGTTCGATGTCGTCGTGCTCGGCGGCGGTTCCGGCGGCCTGGCGGCCTCGTTCCGCGCTGCGTCGCATGGGGCGAGGGTGGCGATGCTGGAGCCTTCCCTGCTGGGTGGCACCTGCGTCAACGTCGGCTGCGTGCCGAAGAAGGCGATGTGGCTGGCAGCGGACCTGGCCGAGCGCATCGCGCTGGCATCGACGCTGGGGTTCGACGTGCCGGCGACGCCGGGCGTGGCGTGGCCGCGGCTGCTGCAACGCCGGCAGCATTACATCGACGGCATCCACGCCAGCTATCGCCAGCGGCTGCAGGACACCGGCGTCGTGCACATCGCGCAGCGCGGCCGCCTGCTGGATGCGCGGACGGTGGAATGCGCCGACGGCACGCAGCTGCATGCCCGGCACATCGTCATCGCCACCGGTTCGCATGCCTTGAAGCCGGAGCTGCCCGGCGCCGAGCTGGGCGGCGTGTCGGACGACTTCTTCGCTTTGCAGACGGCGCCGGCGCGCGTGGCCATCGTCGGCGGCGGCTACATCGCGGTCGAACTGGCCGGCGTGCTGCATGCGCTGGGCAGCGAGGTGACGCTGCTGGTGCGCGGGCAGCGCCTGCTGTCGGAGTTCGATGCCGAGATGACCGCGCAGCTGGCGGAGAACCTGCGCCAGCAGGGCATCGTCGTGCGCTTCGGTTGCCGGGTACAGGCGCTGCAGCGGCGCGGGGAGGGCATACACGCGCAGCTGCGGGATGGCCCGGCCGATGCCGTGTTCGACACCGTGCTGTTCGCCACCGGCCGCGCGCCGAGTACGCGCGGGCTGGGGCTGGAGGCGGTGGGCGTGGCGCTCGACGGGCAGGGCGCCATCGTGGTCGATGCCTTCCAGGACACGTCCGTGCCCGGCATCGCCGCGGTGGGCGACGTGACCGCGCAGGCGATGCTGACCCCGGTGGCGATCGCCGCCGCGCGCCGGCTGATGGATCGCCTGTACGGCGGCCAACCGGAAGCGCGCCTGGATTACGACGACGTGCCCAGCGTGGTGTTCTCGCATCCGCCGTTCGGCAGCGTCGGGCTGAGCGAGGAACAGGCGCGCGCGCGCTTCGACAGGGTCCGCACCTACCACAGCCGGTTCCGGCCGATGCTGCAGGCGCTCGGCGACGGGCAGATGCGCACGCTGTTCAAGATGGTCTGCGCCGGCGAGGAGGAAAAGGTCGTCGGCATCCACCTGCTCGGCGAGAGCGCCGACGAGATCCTGCAGGGCTTCGCGGTGGCATTGAAGGCCGGCGTGACCCGCCGGCAGATGGAGGACACGGTCGCGATCCATCCGACCTCGGCCGAGGAAGTGGTGCTGATGCGCTGACCGCGCCGCAGGCGGGATAATGCCGGGGCCATCTCCCCCGCATACCCTCGTCCCGTGAATGCCTCTTCCAGGCGCGCCGCCGCCGCGGCGACGCCGGCGCCTGTTCCTTCGTCGCTGCCGACCACCTCGCGCCGCCTGCTGGTCAGTGGCCTGCTGCTGGCAGGCATCGGTGCCATCGCCGCCTCCGGCAAGGCGGTGATCGTCAAGCTCGCCTACCGCCACGGCGCCGACGCCACCACGCTGCTGGCGCTGCGCATGCTGGTCGCGCTGCCGTTCTTCGTCGCGATGGGCGCGTGGGCCGCGCGCCGGACGCAGCCGCTGTCGCGCGGCGACCTGTGGCGGGTGGCGGTGCTGGGCTTCAGCGGCTACTACCTGTCCAGCTACCTGGACTTCCTAGGGCTGCAGTACATCACCGCCACGCTGGAGCGGCTGATCCTCTACCTCAGCCCGACCCTGGTGGTGCTGATCGCGCTGGTGGTGCTGCGGCAGCGGCCGACGCGGCTGCAGGTGGCGGCGCTGCTGGTCAGCTATCTCGGCGTGCTGCTGGCGTTCGGGCACGACATCCAGCTCGAGGGCCGGCGCACGCTGGTCGGCTCGGCGCTGGTGTTCGCCAGCGCGCTCAGCTACGCGGCCTATCTGTTCGGCAGCGGGCAGGCGGTGGCGCGGATCGGCGCGGTGCGGCTGACCGCCTATGCCAGCACCGTGGCCTGCGTGCTGTGCATCGGCCAGTACCTGCTGCTGCAGCCGCTGGCGGCCCTGGGGACGCAGCCGGCGCCGGTGTACTGGCTGTCGCTGCTCAACGGCACCGTGTGCACGGTGTTGCCGGTGCTGGCGATCATGGTCGGGGTCAAGCGCATCGGCTCCGCGCTGGCCGCGCAGGTGAGTATGCTGGGACCGGTATCCACGATTGTGCTGAGCGTATGGCTGCTCGACGAACCGATGGGCCCATGGCAGGCCAGCGGCACCGTGCTGGTGCTGCTGGGCGTGCTGCTGGTGGGCAGCGGCGTGGCGAAGAAGCGGTGAGCCAGTCCGACGCTGCCGGGGCCGGACATGCGCGCATCCTCGCGGTGATCCGCGCGATCCCGCGCGGGCAGGTGATGGGCTACGGCGAAGTCGCGGTCAAGGCCGGGTTGCCGGGCCGCGCGCGGCTGGTGGCCAAGCTGCTTGGCGCCAACGAGGACCGGAGCTTGCCGTGGCACCGGGTGCTGCGTTCGGACGGGCGCATCGCCATGCCCGAAGGCTCGGCCGGCTGGCGCGAGCAGGGCCAGCGGCTGCGTGCCGAGGGGGTCCGGGTCGAGAACGGCCGGGTCCGGCGCGAGCGGCCGGCGCGCGACCTGGATGCGGAGATATGGGGGCCAAGGTAGTGCCGGCCGCTGGCCGGCAACCTCGCATGATTCAACC
>JAEWOJ010000207.1 GCA_023399815.1 Pseudomonadota bacterium
CCCCCCCGGCGCCCCGCGCGTCGCTCCTACAGGAAGCACAGCCAGGAAGCACAGCGGGTTTCTCAGCCGTCCAGGCGCGCCTGCAGCTGCGCCAGCTGCTCCTGCAGCGCGGCCACCGTGGTTTCCAGCTGCTGCACGCGCTCTTCCAGCGCGCCGGCGTCGGCCGTGGATGCGGCCGACGGCGCGCGGTACTGCGCCGCCAGCGCCTCCCCGTCCACCGGGCCGCACAGCAGGTGCATGTAGCGGTCCTCGCGCTGGCCGGCGGCGCGCGGCAGCTGGATCGCCAGTTCGCGCTGGATCAGCCGCTCCAGCTGGTGGCGCAGGTCATCGGCGTCGGCGAACTTCGCCATGCGCTCGCTGCGCGCGGCCAGTTCGCCGGCGGTCTGCGGGCCGCGCAGCAGCAACAGGCCCAGCAGCGCCACCTGCTGGCGCGGCAGGTCGAGCCTGCCGCCGGCCAGGTGTTCGTAGCGCTCGGCGCGCGAGGAGAAATGCTGGCGCGCCAGCCCCATCCCTTCCAGCTGGCGCAGCGCGTGCTGCACCTTGCCGGCGTCCAGGTTCATCACCGGGTCGCGCGCGGTCTTCTGGTTGGCCGCGACCTGGGTGGCGTTGACCGTCAGCGGATAGCTGTCCGGCGTGGTCGCCTCCTTCTCGATCAGGCAGCCCAGGGCGCGGGCCTGCGCGGCGTCGAGGACGGGAAGGGCGGGGGAGTCGGTCATCGTGGGCATCCGGTCGCGCGAAGGGGCGCCAGCATAGCCGAGCCGGCGCCGGGGGCAGGCGCGCGGGCGAGCCGGTAAACTGCGCGGGTTTTCGTCATGTCCGGTCGAGCCCATGTCCCGTAACACCGCTTTCTTCCTGCTGGCCCCCGCCGTGCTGGCACTGGCCGCCTGCAGCACGTCCCGGCCGCTGGTCCATGCCGAGTCGGCCGCCCCGGCCGCGGTCGTCGCCGCGCCGGCGGCCATCGCCGCCGAGGCCGCCAACGACAACCTCAACGCGGTGCTGTGGGTGCAGCGCGCGCAGGAATACCGCGCCAATTCCCTGCAGACCTGGCGCGCCGCCGCCGCGCAGCTGGACCGCGCGCTGGCCGATCCGTCGTGGACCGCGTTGCTGCCGGAGGAAGGCGGCAGCAACCAGTCGGCCAGGCTGAAGCCGGCGGTGGTGGTGGACGTGGACGAGACCGTGCTGGACAACTCGCCCTACCAGGCGCGGCTGGTGCGCGATGGCGGCAGCTACGACGACGTTTCCTGGGATGCCTGGGTGGCCGAAGGCAAGGCCGGCGCGGTGCCGGGCGCGGTGGCGTTCGCCCAGGCCGCCGCGGCCAAGGGCGTGACCATGATCTACATCACCAACCGCACCGAGCACATGAAGGACGTCACCCTGGCCAACCTGCGCCGGCTCGGTTTCCCGGTGGCCGGCGACGACGTCTTCCTGGGCCTGGACAAGTACGTGCCCGGCTGCGAGCAGGAAGGCAGCGAGAAGGCCTGCCGCCGCCAGCTGGTGGCGCAGCAGTACCGCGTGCTGATGCAGTTCGGCGACCAGCTCAGCGACTTCGGCGCGATCAGCGCCAACACCCAGGCCGGCCGCGACGCGCTGCTGCAGGCCCACCAGGACTGGTTCGGCCAGCGCTGGTGGATGCTGTCCAACCCGACCTACGGCGGCTGGGAGCCGGCCCAGTTCAACAATGCCTGGTCGCTGCCCGAGTCCGAGCGCCGCGCCGCCAAGCGCGCCGCGCTGGACGTGGCCCCATGAGCCGCGGCCCGCTGCCGCTGCGCACCGACGAGCGCCTGATCTTCGCGCTGGACGTGGCGGGGCGCGCCGAGGCCATCGACTGGGTGGAGCGGCTCGGCGATGCCGTGTCCTTCTACAAGATCGGCATGGAACTGCTGGCCTCGGGCGAGTACTTCGCGGTGCTCGACGAACTGGCCAGGCGCGACAAGCGCGTGTTCGTCGACCTGAAATTCTTCGACATTCCCGCCACCATCGCCGGCGTCGTCCGCCGCCTGTCGCAGTGGCCGGTGAGCTACTGCACGATCCACGGCTGGCACCCGGCGATGATGGAGGCCGCCGCCGCGGCCAACGGTTCGGACATGCGCCTGCTGGCGGTGACCGTGCTGACCTCGATGGACCGTCCCGACCTGGCGCAGATGGGCATCGACCGCGCGCCGGTGGAGGTGGTGGTCGAGCGTGCGCTGGCCGCGCAGCGCGCCGGTATCGACGGCGTCATCGCCTCCGGCCAGGAGGCCGCGCCGATCCGCGCCGCCACGGGCGCCGGCTTCTCCATCGTCTGCCCGGGCATCCGCCCCGGCGGCCCGGTGGGCGACGACCAGCAGCGCACGGTCGGCGTGGCACAGGCGTTCGGCGACGGCGCCGACGCCATCGTCGTCGGCCGCCCGATCCGGCTGGCGCCGGACCCGCGTGCGGCGGCGCAGGCCATGCAGCGGGAAATCGCGGATTTCTTCAATTGAAAATCAATGGCTTACGCATTGATTCATGAAGTGTTGCATTAACTGAAGCGGACGCGTAGGCTGTGCCCCGTCCCGGCCTTGCCGGCGATGTGTCACATGTCCCCGGCCCAGCCGGTTTGAGGAGGTTCGCCACCGGCGACGGGGCGGCCTCTTTTTTTATGCGCCACCCGCCGCCCCCTGTAGGAGCGACTTCTGTCGCGACCGGGGCTTTGCCGGGAAAGCCCCATCGCGACTGGCGTCGCTCCTACAACCGCTCCTACAGGGGAGGCAGGTGATGCAGGCTCGCTGGCCCCCGCTTGCCGCTGTCACCGGACAGGCCGCAAGATGCGACGGCCCCGGGGAGGACCAACGACGCCATGCCACGCCGTTCATCTCGCAGCCGTTCGCATCTCGTGTTCCTGTCCCTGTGCGCCGTGGCCGTGCTTGCCACTGGCTGCCGGCGGTCGCAGGAACCCCTGCCCGGCGCCGCCAGCGAACCGGCCGCGGCCGTGCGCCAGCTGGTCCAGCACCTGCACGACAACGACCTGGCCGGCTACGCCCGCGCCGCGGTGCCGCCGGCGCAGTACGCGGAACTGGAAACGGCCTGGGCGAACGGCCACAGCCGCTGGCCGCTGGACGAACTGCCCCTGCACGACAAGCTGCCGGCGCTGCTGGCCACGCTGTCGGCGGCCGACGCGGAAACCCGCCTGCAGCGGGCGTTCAAGGCGCAGATCGGCGGGCAGGCCGCCAGCGTGCGCCAGGCCGCGCACTCGCTGGGCCTGTTCGGCGAGCAGTACATCAGCCACCAGGGCGACTACAGCGACGACGAGCGCGCCCATTACGTGCAGCTGGTCAAGGCGCTCAGCGACTGGGCGCAGGCCGCGCCGCTGTCCGATCCCAAGCTGGCCCGCTCGACCATCGCCACCCTGACCGCCGCCGCCCGCGCCACCGGGCTGGACAGCGAGGCCGCCCTGCAGGCAGCGGGCATGACCGGCAGCCTGCAGCGGCTGGGGCCGTTCGCCCAGGCCGCCAAGCAGGTGCTGGCCGGCTACGGGCTGTCGCTGGACGACAGCGTCGCGCAGCTGCGCACCGGCCTGGTCAGGCAGGAGGGCGACCACGCCGTCGTCCGCGTGCAGTACCCGCTGGCCGGCAAGGAGATCGACCTGCAGGTGGCGCTGGAGCGCCGCCAGGACCGCTGGTACCTGGCCCGGACCCTGGCCGAGGCGGATGCGGCGCTGGCCGCCGCCCGCGCCGCCGCACCGGCGCCGGACGGAAGCGAGGAGCCGGCCGCCGCGGGCGACGACGACACCGGAAACAGCCCGGCGGCGGCTAAGCCATAATGTCGCCGATGTCGAAACAGAACTCCCGGCCCGAACAGGGCGAACTCCTGCCGCCGGGCGATGCCAGCGCCACGGCCACCTCCTCCCAGCCGCCGGCACCGGCCGGTCGCGCGCGCGCGGGCCGGCGCCCGCTGTGGGCGCGCCTGCTCGGCCGGCTGATCGAGCCCTGGCTGGGCCTGAAGATCGAACCCGAGCAGCTGCAGCACGACCCGGCGCAGCCGGTGGTGTACGTGCTGGAAGACTACGGCCTGTCCAACGCGCTGATCCTGGACAAGGCCTGCCGCGACGCCGGCCTGCCGTCGCCGCTGGTGCCGCTGCCCGGCGACCCGACCGGGCGCAAGCGCGCCTACGTGGCGCTGTCGCGGCGTTCCAGCAACAACGCGCTGATCCCCGAGCAGCGCGGCGCCCGCACCCATTCGGACTCGCTGGCCAGGCTGCTGCAGGCGCACCGCGCCAACCCGGCGCTGGACGTGCAGCTGGTGCCGGTGTCGATCTTCGTCGGCCGCGCTCCGGACAAGCAGAGCGGCTGGTTCGCCGTGCTGTTCTCGGAGAACTGGGCGCTGGTCGGCCGCTTCCGCCGCCTGCTGGCGGTGCTGCTCAACGGCCGCGACAGCATCGTGCGCTTCGCCGCGCCGATTTCCCTGCGCGAGACGGTGGCAGAGGGACTGGAGCCCGAGCGCACCGTGCGCAAGCTGCAGCGCGTGCTGCGCGCGCACTTCCGCCGCATCCGCGAATCGATCATCGGCCCCGACCTGTCCACCCGCCGCCTGCTGGTGGACAAGGTGCTGGAGGCCGAGCCGGTGCGCGAGGCCATCGCCGCGCAGGCCAAGCGCGACAACTCCAAGCCGGCCGAGGCGTGGAAGAAGGCGCAGGCCTATGCCTGGGAGATCGCCGCCGACTATTCCACTCCGGTGGTGCGCTCGGCCAGCTTCCTGCTCAGCCACGTCTGGAACCGCATCTACGCCGGCGTGCTGGTGCACCACCTGGACAAGTTCAAGGAAGCCGCGCCGGGCCACGAGATCGTCTACGTGCCCAGCCACCGCAGCCACATGGACTACCTGCTGCTGAGCTACCTGCTGTACGACCGCGGCATCGTGCCGCCGCACATCTTCGCCGGCATCAACCTCAACCTGCCGGTGGTCGGCACCCTGCTGCGCAAGGGCGGCGCGTTCTTCGCACGGCGCAGCTTCCGCGGCAATCCGCTGTATTCGGCGGTGTTCTCCGAATACATGGCGCAGCTGGTCTCCGGCGGCTATTCCATCGAGTACTTCGTCGAGGGCGGGCGCTCGCGCACCGGCCGCCTGCTGCAGCCCAAGGGCGGCGTGATCTCGATGACGCTGCGCGCGTTCCTGCGCCAGCCGCGCAAGCCGGTGCTGTTCCAGCCCATCTACATCGGCTACGAGAAGCTGATGGAGGGCAACAGCTACCTGGACGAACTGTCCGGCCGGCCGAAGGAGAAGGAATCGATCTGGGCGCTGCTGTGGGGCATCCCCAAGGTGCTCAAGCAGAACTACGGCCAGGTGGTGGTGAACTTCGGCGAGCCGATCGCGCTGAACGACGTCCTGGCCGAGCATGCGCCGGAGTGGGACGGCCGACCGGTGGCCGAGGACGAGAAGCCGGCGTGGCTGATGAAGACGGTGGACTCGCTGGCACAGAGCATCAACGTGCACGTGAACGCCGCCGCCGACGTCAACCCGATCAACCTGCTGGCGCTGGCGTTGCTGTCCACGCCCAAGCACGCGATGGGCGAGGCCGACCTGATCGCGCAGATCGAGCTGTGCAAGACGCTGCTGGTCGAACTGCCGTACTCGGACCGGGTGACGGTCACCCCGCATTCGCCCGAACGCATCATCGCCCACGCCGAGGAAATCAACGTCCTCACCCGCGTCAAGCATCCGCTGGGCGACGTGCTCGGCGTCAGCGGCGACACCGCGGTGCTGCTGAGCTATTTCCGCAACAACGTGCTGCACCTGTTCACCGCCTCGTCGTGGGTGGCCTGCTGCTTCCAGAACAACCGCCGCATGAGCCGCGCCGGCCTGCTGCGGCTGGGCCGCGGCCTGTACCCGTTCCTGCAGCAGGAACTGTTCCTGCCGTGGACCGAGGACCAGTTCGCCGCGCGCATCGAGCAGACCATCGACGTGTTCGTGCGCGAGGGTCTGCTGCAGCAGGTGAACGAGGACGAGGGTGGCATGCTCGCGCGCAGCACCGGCCAGACCGACGAGGTGTTCCGCCTGCGCGCCATCGGCCATTCGCTGCAGCAGGCGTTCGAGCGCTACTACATCGCCATCTCGGTGCTGGTGAAGAACGGCCCCGGCACGCTCGGCGCGGCCGAACTGGAAGGCCTGTGCCAGCAGGCCGCGCAGCGCCTGAGCCTGCTGTACGCCCCGGCCGCGCCGGAGTTCTTCGACAGGACCCTGTTCCGCGGCTTCATCCAGAAGCTGCGCGAGCTGCGCCTGGTCTGGCCGGACGAGAACAGCAAGCTGCTGTTCGACGAACGCCTCGACGCCTGGGCCAAGGACGCCCGCTACATCCTCGGCCGTGAACTGCGCCACACCATCGAGCGGGTGAGCCCGGAAGCGGTGAAGCCGGAGGAGCCGGCGGCGTCGGCGACATAGCCGCCGGCCCCGCACACGCTCGAACGTATCCGAATGGCAAGACACAGGAAGTGGAGGGCGCCATGAACGAGAAAGAGACGAAAACCAAGGCAGCGGAAGCGCTGCCCGCCCTGGAAGGCCCGGTGGTCCGTCGCACCTGGCACGAGGGCCGGTGGTGGTTCGTGGTGGTCGATGTCGTGGCTGCCTTGACCGAGTCGTCCAGCCCGGATGGCTACCTGCGCGATCTGCGCCGCCGCGACGAAGAGCTCTCCGCGGGCTGGGCGGCGCTGGTTACGCCCTTGCCCGTCGTCACCCCCGGTGGCCGGCAGCTGTTGAACTGCGCCACGCTGGAAGGCGTCCTGCGCATCATCCAGTCGATTCCTTCGCCCAAGGCCGAGCCCTTCAAACTGTGGCTGGCCAGGGTGGGGAACGAGCGTGTCGAAGAGGCCCGGGCCACGGATTTCGACGCCCTGAGCGAGGAACAGCGCCGACTGCTGCTGCGTGGGCAGATGGCCGAGCACAACAAGGACCTGGCGGCGGCCGCCAGGCAGGCGGGCGTGGCTACGCCGCTGGATTACGCGGTTTTCCAGGATTACGGCTACCGCGGCCTGTACGGCGGCCTGGGAGCGAAAGACATACATGCCCGGAAGGACTTGAAGAAGGGCCAGAAGATTCTCGACCACATGGGCAGCACCGAGCTGGCGGCCAACCTGTTCCGCGCCACGCAGGCGGAAGAAAAGCTCAGGCGAGACAACGTGCGAGGCAAAACCGCGGCCAACCGTACCCACCAGGCAGTGGGCGAAACCGTTCGCCGCACCATCCAGGAACTCGGCGGCACGTTGCCGGAAGACCTGCCCCGGCCGGAAAAGAGCATCCAGCAGATCCAGAAGGCGGCCACGAAGGCGCTGGGCAAGGACAAGCCGAAGTAGGCGAAAGATTGCCCAATGGAATCAGTGGCTTGAACCAAAGGGGGGGGGCAATTTGCCCCCCCCCTTCCCAGGACGATCGAACCGAAGTGCCCCAAGTGCCTGGCGGCTTGCCACGCTTCCAGCGACGCCGGCGGGTAATGCCGCCGGTATCGGCGTGGCTCAGGCCGGTTCGTCCGGAATCAGCATGCTCTCCAGTTTGGCGATGCAGTCCTTGAGCTGCAGCTTGCGCTTCTTCAGGCGCTTGGCTTCCAGGTCGTCGTCCGGGTTGGCGGCCAGCTGCGCGATGCGCTCGTCCAGGCCGCGGTGCTCGGCCTTGAGTTCGGCAAGACGTTGGGCGATGTCTTCAGGGGCCGGAGGCGATTGCATCGCGGCAGCATACAAGCCACGCCGGCGCGCGTCATCGCGCGCCGGGCGGGGACGACCAGCGCAGATGGAGCCAGGCCGAGACCGCTGCGCCAGGTGGAAGCTGGCGGTCCGGATGCAGGTTGAAGGCATCGGGCGGCGCGGTCTGCGGTTCGACGCAGGTGGCGTGCGCGGTTTCGTCGAACACCACCCAGTGCCTGCATCCGGAGCGCAGCTGCAATGCCTGCCCCTGCCGGTGCAGCGCCACCGGCTGCCGGTTGAGGAAGCAGTCGTCCCACGGGCCGGGTGGCACCGCGGCCGGCGGCAGCGTGGCGATGCCGTCGCCGTCGCGCGGGAAGCAGGCATCGGGCGCGAAATCCAGCGCGTCGGGCTTGAGGAACCAGGGATGCCAGCCGATGACCGGCAGCGGCATGGGCCGCGTGCCGGCCTGGACCGACAATCGCAGGCGGATGCCGTGGCGGTCGACCGCGATGCGCTGCGTCGCGCTGCCGCCGAACGGCCAGCGTTCGTCCTCGGGCAGCGCCAGCACCAGTTCGATGCTGGCCGGGCCCTGCCGCCGGACCCGCCACGGCGAGGTGAAGCCGACGCCGTGGATGGCGTGGGTGCCGAGGGTGGGCGGCAGCCGGTAATCGTCGCCACCGAAGCGGAAACGGCCATTCCGGATGCGCCCGGCCCACGGCAGCATCGGGTAGCAGCCCCAGCCGATGGCGGCTGGTACTTCGTCGTGGCCGACCAGCCACGGCATGCCCCGGTAATGGATCTGCGCGATGCGCCCGCCGGCTTTCGGCGCGACGTCCAGCGCCAGCACCGGTCCACCGAGCCGGATCAGCGGGCCGGGCGTCAGCGGCCGCAGCGCCGCGTCCGCCGCCGGCTCATTCGCCATAGGGGTGCAGGGTGGCGATCCTGCCGTCCGCGTCGTAGCGCAGTTCGGCGACCTTGATGTTGCGCAGGTGGGTCACGCCGCCGGACAGGATCGCGTCGTGGTAGTACAGCCACCAGCGGCCATCGAACTCGACGATGGAGTGGTGCGTGGTCCAGCCGATCACCGGGGTCAGGATGACGCCCTGGTACACGAACGGTCCGTAGGGCGTGTCGCCGATGGCGTAGCACAGCAGATGGGTGTCGCCGGTGGAGTAGGACAGGTAGTAGCGGCCCTGGTGTGCATGCAGCCACGGGCCTTCGAAATAGCGGCGCTGATGGTCGCCGGCCTTCAGCGGATTGCCGTCCTCGTCCACGATCAGCACCTCGCGCGGCGCCTCGGCGAACTGCTTCATGTCCGCCGACAGGCGCGCCACCCGCGGGCCGAGCGCGGCTTCGTCGGCGGCCGGTTCGGCGTGCGCCGGGTCGTAGCGGTTGTCGCGGTATTTCTGCAGCTGCCCGCCCCAGATGCCGCCGAAGTACATGTAGTGCGCGCCGTCGGCATCGGCGAATACCGCCGGGTCGATCGAGTAGCTGCCGGCGATGGGCTCGGGCTCGGCCAGGAACGGGCCCTCTGGACGCTCGCCCACGGCCACGCCGATCTGAAAGATGCCGTCGGCGCGCTTGGCCGGGAAATACAGGTAGTAGTTGCCGTTGCGCATCGCCGCGTCCGGCGCCCACATCTGCCCGGCGGCCCAGGGCACGTCCTTCACGTGCAGGACCTGGCCGCAGTCGACCGCCGGCGATTCCGGCGAGTCCTGGCGGAACACGTGGTAGTCCTGCATCCGGAAATGGCCGCCATCGTCATCGAAGGCCGCGCCGCCATCGATGTCGTGCGAGGGGTAGAGGTAGAGCCTGCCCTCGAACACGTGCGCCGACGGATCGGCGGTGTGGATGTGGGTGACCAACGGTAGGGAGATGGCCCTTGCGGCCAGGGCGGCCAGTTCGGCTTCGGTGTATTCCAGGTCTGCCATGAAGATTCCTTGGTGCCACCGCCGGATCAGGCGGTGGGCGCGGCACGGCGCGCGGCCAGCTCGCGTTCGATCCGCGCTTCCAGCGGTTTGTTGATTTCATAGAAGAACAGCAGCGCCACGCCGGCCAGGAACGGCAGCGAGCAGTACAGGCTGATGGCCAGGCGGATGCCGGCGACGGTGCCGGGCGACTGCAGCGATTGGGCTGCGTCGTAGCCGTAGTGGGCGAGGATGCCGGCGACCAGCGCGCCACCCACGCTCAGGCCCAGCTTCAGGCCGCACAGGATCGCGGAGAAGACGATGGCGGTGGCGCGGCGATGGTTCTTCCATTCCGAGTAGTCGGCCACGTCGGCCACCATCGCCCACAGCAGCGGGATGGTGATGCCGTAGAAGAAGCCGTGCAGGATCTGCGCGCCGAACACCAGCCCGATCCGGTCCGGCGGGAACACGTAGAAGGCCAGCATGAACAGCGTGGAGACCAGCAGCGCCGCGGCGAACACGTCGCGCTTGCCGAAGCGGTCGGCCAGCCGCCTGGAGAAGCCGATGCCGACGATCATGAAGACGATGCCGCCGGCATTGAACAGGCTGAAGGCCGAGGTCGGCGCATCCTCCGGCCAGCGGAACGCGGTCATGCCCAGGCTGGCGAGCAGCGTGTTCAGTCCGGCGATCAGGCCGTTGAAGCCGATGCGGTCGAGGAAGGCGGCCAGCGCGCCGGCATCCAGGTAGTACTGGAAGTAGTAGATGTACATGCCGCCCTTCAGCGCCAGGGTGACGAACACCAGCACGGTCAGCAGCAGCATCACCAGCCACGGCCGGTTGCGCCCCAGGTCGGCCAGGTCCTGGCCGATGCTGGACTTCTGCTCAGGCGCGGGCTGCACCCGCTCGCGGGTGGTGAAGAAGGTGACCAGGAAGAACAGCGTACCCACCACCGCGAACAGCAGCATGGCGTTGTGGAAGCCGCGCACGCGGTCGCCGTCGCCGAGGATCAGCACCAGCGGCAGCAGCAGCGACTGCACGATCAGCTGGGCCACCATCACCGCGACGAAGCGGTACGACGACAGGCTGTTGCGCTGGGCCATGCTGCCGGTGAGCACGCCGCTGAGCGCCGAGTAGGGCAGGTTGTTGGCCGCGTACACCAGCACCAGCAGGATGTAGGTGGCCGCGGCGTAGATGACCTTGCCCTGCGGGCCGAGGTCCGGGGTGCTGAAGGCCAGCAGCGAGAGCACGCCGAACGGCACCGCCGTCCACAGGATCCACGGCCGGAACTTGCCCCAGCGGGTATGGGTGCGGTCGGCCAGCAGCGCTACCGAGGGCGTGAACACGAACGCGCCGAGCAGGCCGGCGACGAAGATGATGGTGGCCGCGCTGGAAGCGGGGATGCGGTAGACGTCGGTGTAGAAGAACGCCAGGAAGGTGACCAGCGTCTGGAAGATCAGGTTGGCGGCCAGGTCGCCGAGGCTGTAGCCGATCTTTTCCCGAACCGGAAGGATGTCGCCGTCGTTCATTCTTTCCCCACTGGTTTATCCGTTGCGGCCGGCGGCGGTGGCCGCGGGCGTCATGTGCCGCGGCCCGCCCGGCAGCTGCCGGGCGGGCCGATCGCCTCGCCATTGTGTCCGGCCGGCCGGACTCAGAACGACCCGCGGATGCCGAGCGTCACCGTGCGGCCCGGGTCGTAGTAGCTGTAGCCGACGTTGTCGTAGCCGAAGTAGCGGACCATCGGCTTGTTCTGCAGGTTGGTCACGCTCAGGGTCAGCTGCGGGCTGCTCGGCAGGTTCTTCAGCGTGTAGCTGGCCGACAGGTCGAGCTGGCCGCGGTCCTTGCCGTACTCCTGCGCGCCGAGGATGCTGCTGGTGCTCGGCGCCGACTGGATCGAGCCTTCCGCCCAGTTGTACGACAGGCGCACCATCGCCACGTCGTTCTCCCAGTACGCGGTGGTGTTCCACATCTTCGGCGACACGCCGTAGAGGCTGCCCGTCAGTTCGCTGGCCTGGCGGCCGACCGTGCTCAGGTTGAGCTTGGTGTAGTTGGCCATGATGCCCAGGCCGTCGAACACGAAGCTCAGCGGCTGCACCCAGATTGCTTCCCAGCCGCGCACGTTCAGCGCCGCATCGGCGTTGACCTGCTGGGCGACGGCCACCTTCAGGGTGTCGTAGTTGTCGCCCACCTGCAGCTTCTGGGCATCGCTCAGGGAATCGTAGGGAATGCCCATCTCGGGCAGCGTCTTCAGCGTCGTGCCGCGGAAGGTATAGCCCTCGACGCGCTTGTTGAAGAAGGTCAGGCCGACGAAGCCCTCGCCGCCGGTGTACCACTCGCCGCCCAGGTCGAAGTTGGTCGAGATGTAGGGCTTCAGGTCCGGGTTGCCCTGGTTTCCGGTATCCACGCCGGAGCCGCTGAGGGTGGTCGCCGGCAGCATCGCGCCGGGGTTCGGGCGACTCATCGTCTTGCTGCCGGACATGCGCAGCACCACGTTGTCGGCCACGTCCCAGGCCGCGCTGAACGAGGGCAGCCATTCGCTGTAGCTGCTTTCCAGGTCCTGCCACTGGCGCACGCCGCCCAGGGTGACCGGGCCGCTGATGGTCTGGTCGGTGGAGGCATAGCGCACGCCGGCGTTGAAGCGCAGCTCGCGGTTCCAGACGTCGGTGGCGCCGTTGAACTCGATGTAGGCCGCCTTGTTGGTCTCGTCGAAGCTGCCGGTGGCCTGGCTGAGGTTGCCGGCGTTGGTTTCCGGCGCGTCGGCGCTGTACTGGGCGAAATTGGTCGCCGCGAACAGGGCGGCGTAATCGACGCCGATGAAGCCGCCGGGGCCGCGCACCAGGTATTTGGCCAGGTCGGCGTTGGTGACCTGGCTCTGCGCGTAGGGCTTCCACGCCGCGCCGCCGTCGAAGGCCTGGATGCGGCGCAGGTTGGTGTCGATGGCCGCGCCGATCCTGACGTTGTTGCGATCATCGCCGAACTGCAGGTCGGCGCGCAGGTTGGAGGTCTTGGTCAGGCGCTTTTCGTTCTGCAGGCGCAGGTCGTTCCAGGTCCAGCCCAGGTTCGGATCGTTGAAGTCCAGGTCCGAGTCGATGACCGGGAAGCCGTCGTGGTTGGCGTAGGTGCCGGTGAAGTACGGCGAGTTGACCATGATGGTCGGCATCACCCGGCGCAGCCAGCTGCGGCTGACGCCGCCCTTCACGTCCAGCTTGACGTTGCCGTCGTCGCCGAACCAGAAGGTCGCGCCGGGATTGATCTGCCAGTAGTCCACGTCCTCGTCGTACGGGCGCGCCTGCAGGAACACCTGCGCCCCGGCGAAGGTGGCATCGGTGACGACGTTGTTCGCGTCGACCTGCATGTCGAGCGGGATCATGCCGGTGGGCGAGCCGAAGTTGCGCCCGAGCAGGTTCATGTCGAGGCGGTTCACCGCGCGGTGCGCCTTCGTGTACAGGGTGTCGACCCAGATGTGCGCGTTGTCGGTCGGGCGCCACTCGAACGAAGCCAGGAAGGAATCGCGGTCGCGGTCGCCGGACATGTACAGCGGCCGGCCCAGCGCCGGGATCAGGGCGTCGTCGATCTGGGCCAGGCTCAGACCGGGGTTGTGGGCCTGCAGCCAGGCCGCGTCGATGGTTTCGCCCGGCGTCAGGCCGGCGTCGAGCATCGCCTGGTTGTTCGGCACGGTCGGCCAGATGCCCCAGCGGTTGGAGACGCCGGTGCCGCTGCCGCCGCCCTGCTGGGCGCTCAGTGCAGGCGTGGTCCAGTGGTCGCTGATGCCGTCTTCCCAGCCCTGCACGCCCATCTTGCCCCTGACCGAGGACACGCCGACCAGCACGCCGAGGGTGCCGGCGTCGTTGGTCCAGCTGCCGATCAGCGAGCCCTGCGGCGCGACGCCGCCGGAGACCGAGTTGTGCACGCCCTGCAGCGAATAGGTGAGGTGGGTGCCGGGATGGTCGAAGGCATGCGCGTTGCTCATGTCCACCACGCCGGCGGCGCCGCCTTCCGGCAGGCTGGCCATCGGCGACTTGTAGACGGTGAGCTTGTTGAAGAACTCGGTCGGGAACAGGGTCAGGTCGGTTTCGCGGTTCTGGTTCTGCTGGTCCAGGCCGATCGACGCGGTGGCGACGCTGTTGCCGTTGATCGTGGTCTTGGTGAAGTTCTCGCCGAGGCCGCGGATGGCGATCTTCATGCCTTCGCCGTTGACGTCGCGGTTGATCTGGATGCCCGGCACGCGCGCCAGCGATTCGGCGATGTTGGTGTCCGGGAACTTGCCGATGTCCTCGGCGAAGATCGAATCGGTGAAGCCGGTGGCGTCGCGCTTGGCGTTGGTGGAGAGCTGGAGGCTCTGGCGGTAGCCGGTCACCGTGATCGAATCCAGTTCGGTGACCGCATCCTGCGTCGCGCGCGTCGCGGCGGGGGCCGCCTGCGCGTCATTGTTCCGGATTTGCGCCTGCTGGGCCCAGAGCGGAGTGCTGGCCGTGCCCAGCAGGGCCAGCGCGAGCGCATTGGACAGCGTGGTTCTGACGAGTTTCCTGTTCATCGTAATCCCCCTTCCCGAATCAAGATGATGTGTGTTTTGTGCCCTGCGCATGGTTCGGCAGGGTTCTGCGTCTCTAGCATGAGGTAATGCGTTGCAGCGTTCGGACAACCAGGAGCCGGCGCGATGGTAGCGCTACCATCATGGCGGGCACACGCTGCGCAGCAGCATGGCCGGAATTCCCCGTCCCGCCTGGGCGCTACGGCATTGCCGCGGCCGCGAGAACGTCAATCGCATCATCGCGACGCACCGCATCCCCGCCGCAGGACATCGGTTCTTCGATGTGGTAATGGTAGCGCTATCAATCAGGCGTGCATGCGGGGAAGAGACGATGCATTGTTGGATGGGAGACAGGTGATGCGCCCACGGTTCCGCCCGTGCCGGGGACGGGCATGAATGCCGTTGCCGATGCCTCCGCGCGGCTCGGACGCTACCGCTGGCGCGTCTGCGCGATGCTGCTGGCGGCGACCACCATCAACTATCTCGACCGGCAGGTGCTGGGCGTGCTGGCGCCGTTCCTGCAGGGCGAGATCGGCTGGAGCGAACAGCAGTACGGCTACATCGTCAGTGCGTTCCAGGCCGCCTATGCGATCGGCCTGCTGTGCGCCGGCGCGATCGTGGACCGTTTCGGCACGCGCATCGGCTATGCGATCGCGATCAGCGTGTGGAGCCTGGCGGCCATGGCGCACGCACTGGCTGCCGGCGTGATCGGCTTCGCCCTGGCACGCTTCGCGCTGGGCCTGGGCGAGGCGGGCAACTTCCCGGCGGCGATCAAGACCGTGGCCGAATGGTTCCCGCGGCGCGAGCGCGCGCTGGCGGTGGGCGTGTTCAACGCCGGCTCCAACATCGGCGCGGTGCTGGCGCCGCTGCTGGTGCCGGTCGTGGCCGTCACGCTGGGCTGGCGCGCCGCCTTCCTGTTCACCGGCCTGCTGAGCGCGGCGTGGCTGGCGGTGTGGCTGCTGTGGTATCGCACGCCGGACGCGCAGCCGAAGCTGTCGCGCGCCGAGCTCGAGCACATCCGCAGCGATCCGCCGGAGCCGCAGGTCAAGGTGCCGTGGCTGCGGCTGCTGCGCCATCGCCAGGCCTGGGCCTTCGTCGCGGCCAAGTTCATCACCGATCCGGTGTGGTGGCTGTTCCTGTTCTGGCTGGGCAAGTTCCTGGCTTCGGAATACCAGCTGTCGCTGGCGACCGTGGGCCTGCCGATGATCGTGGTGTACCTGATGGCCGACGCCGGCAGCATCGCCGGCGGCTGGCTGGCCGGGCGCTTGCTGAAGCGCGGCTGGAAACTCGACCGCGCGCGCAAGGGCGCGATGCTGGTGTGCGGGCTGTGCGTGGCGCCGATCGTGCTGGTCACCCAGGTGCACGACCTGTGGCTGGCGGTGGCGCTGATCGGCCTGGCGATGGCCGGGCACCAGGGCTGGTCGGCGAACGTTTTCACCCTGCCGTCGGACATGTTCCCGCGCCAGGCGGTGGCATCCGTGGTCGGCATCGGCGGCTTCGCCGGCGCGGTCGGCGGCATCGGCATGTCGCTGTTCGCCGGTTCGCAGCTGCAGGCCACCGGCAGCTACGCGCGCATCTTCCTGATCGCCGGCGCGGCCTATGTGCTGGCGCTGTTGGTGGTACACCTGCTGGTGCCGCGGTTGCAGCCGGCGAAGCTGGAAGCGGAATGAACGCGGCGCAGGGGCTCCACAGGATGTTCCTGCGGATATGACGAACGATTGAGGCGGAGGGGCCTTGAGATGAGCAAAACCCGTGCAATCCTGTTCGCTGCGGCGCTGGCCGCATGCGTCGCCGTGGCCCATGCCGCGCCGCTGGCGGCCGGGCAGGGCCGTTTCGTCGGCAATGCCTACAGCGCCGACCAGGCGCCCGGTTTCGCCGACTACTGGAACAAGGTCACGCCGGAGAATGCTGGCAAGTGGGGCGAGATCGAAGCCGTGCGCGGCACGATGGACTGGAGCGGTCTCGACGAGGCCTATCGCTTCGCCAAGGCGAATGGCTTCCCGTTCCAGATGCACGTGCTGGTCTGGGGCAACCAGCAGCCGGAGTGGATCAAACACCTGCCGCCGGCCGAGCAGCGCGCCGAGATCGAACGCTGGTTCGCCGCCGTGGCGCAGCGCTACCCGGACCTGGATTTCGTCGAGGTGGTCAACGAACCGTTGCACGACCCGCCGGACAAGGACGACGAAGGCGGCGGCAACTACCTCCAGGCGCTCGGCGGCAGCGGCGCCAGCGGCTGGGACTGGATCCTGGAATCGTTCCGCATGGCGCGCCGCGACTTCCCCCGCGCGAAGCTGCTGATCAACGACTACAGCATCACCAACCAGCCCGAGGATGCCCGCCGCTATCGCCAGATCGTCGACCTGCTCAACCGCGAGAAGCTGATCGACGGCATCGGCGTGCAGGCGCATTCCTTCTCCACCAGCACTGAAACCCCGATGGAAGTGCACAAGGCCAGCCTCGACCTGCTGGCCGGGTCCGGGCTGCCGATCTACGTCACCGAGCTGGACGTGGACGGGTTGGAGGACGCGGTGCAGCTGGCCAGCTACCAGCGTGTGTTCCCGGTGTTCTGGGAACATCCGGCGGTTGCCGGCGTCACCCTGTGGGGCTTCCGTCCCGGATTGTGGCGGCAGGAGCATGGCGCCAACCTGGTGCGCGAGGACGGCAGCGAGCGTCCGGCGCTGGTCTGGCTGCGCGAGTACCTGCGCGGTCATCCCGGAGCTGCGCGATGAGCGTCTGGCGCATCGCCGCGGCGGGGGTGGCCCTGCTGCTGGCGGTGCGCGCGCAGGCCGGCGACTGCGCCCAGGCCGCCACGGTCTGCGGCGAACCGGTGCCGGGCGCGATGGCCCTGGTCGAAGGCGGCCATCCGGTCGCCATTGTCGCCGATGCCGGCGACCATCCCGGCGTGCTGCGCGCCGTGCGCGACCTGCAGGGCGATCTGTCGAAGGTGGCCGGCGCGCCTGTCGCGCTGTCCCTCGATGGAGCCACGCCGCGCATGGCGATCATCGCCGGAACGCTCGGCCGCAGCGCACGCGTGGACCGCATCGTGCGCGAGCGGGGCATCGACACCGCGGGCGTGGCCGGACGCTGGGAGGGCTACCTGCTGCAGGTGGTGGAGCATCCCGAACCCGGGATCGAACGCGCGCTGCTGGTCGCGGGCGCGGACAAGCGCGGCACGATCTTCGGCATCTACGAGCTGTCGCGGCGGCTGGGCGTGTCGCCATGGTACTGGTGGGCCGACGTGCCGGTGCCGCGGCGCAGCGCCCTGTACGTCGCGCCCGGCCGCTTCGTCGATGCGCCGGTGGTGCGCTACCGCGGCATCTTCCTCAACGACGAGGACCCGGCCCTGGGCGGCTGGATGCAGGCGAAGTTCGGCGGGCCGAACCATGCCTTCTACGCGCACGTGTTCGAGCTGATCCTGCGCCTGAAGGGCAACTACCTGTGGCCGGCGATGTGGGGCCGGGCCTTCCATGACGACGACCCGCTCAACCCGCAGCTGGCCGACGAATACGGCGTGGTGATCGGCACCACCCACCACGAACCGATGATGCGCGCGCACGTCGAGTGGGAGCGCCATGGCCAGGGGCCGTGGGACTACGCCAGGAACGCCGATGCGCTGCGCGGGTTCTGGCGCGAGGGCATCGCGCGCATGGGCGGCCACGAGAGCGTGGTCACCCTGGGCATGCGCGGCGACGGCGACGAGGCGATGGGCGAGGGCACCGCGATCCCGCTGCTGGAGCGCATCGTCGCCGACCAGCGCGGGATCATCGCCGAGGTCACCGGCAGGCCGGCCGAGCGGACCCCGCAGGTGTGGGCGCTGTACAAGGAAGTGCAGGACTACTTCGACCAGGGCATGGACGTGCCCGACGACGTGACCCTGCTGTTCGCCGACGACAACTGGGGCAACATCCGCCGCCTGCCCCGGGCCGGCAAGAGGCGTGCCGGTGGGTACGGTGTCTACTACCACTTCGACTACGTGGGCGGCCCGCGCAACTACAAGTGGATCAACACCACCCAGATCGAGCGGGTATGGGAGCAGATGGGCCTGGCCCATGCCTACGGCGCCGACCGGCTGTGGATCGCCAACGTCGGCGACCTCAAGCCGATGGAACTGCCGATCAGCTTCTTCCTCGACTACGCGTGGAATCCGGATGCCCTGCAGTTGCCGCAGCTGCAGGCCTATACGGCGGATTGGGCCGCCGCGCAGTTCGGCACCGCGCATGCGGCCGGGATCGGCGAACTGCTGACCCGCTACACGCAGTACAACGCGCGCCGCAAGCCGGAACTGCTGTCGCCGGACACCTGGAGCCTGACCGATCATCACGAGGCGGAGCGGGTGATGGCCGGATGGAACGCGCTGGCCGGACAGGCGCAACGCATCGGCGCCGCGCTGGGCCCGGATCATCGCGACGCGTACTACCAGCTGGTCGAATACCCGGTCCTGGCCAGCGCCAACCTCAACGCACTGTACGTGGCGGTGGCGCGCAACCGGCTTTACGCCCTGCAGGGCCGTGCCTCGGCCAATGCGTGGGCGGCCGAGGCCGAGCGCCTGTTCGCCCGCGATGCCGAACTGGCGCGCGTGTACGAGCAGGACATCGCCGGCGGGAAATGGATCCACATGATGGCGCAGCCGCGCATCGGCTATACGCATTGGCAGCAGCCCGAGCGCAACGTGCTGCCGGCCCTGTCGCGGGTGGACGTGCCGGCGCGTGGCGTCATGGGCGTGGCGGTCGAAGGCGACGCGCGCGGCTGGCCGCAGCTCGCCGATCGTGCGCGCCTGCCGGCGCTGGATCCGGTCGGCGCCACGACGCGCGAGCTGGAGGTGTTCAACCGTGGCACGGCACCCTTCACGTTCGAGGCGCGGCCTGCGCAGCCATGGCTGCGGGTCTCACCCATGCGTGGCGAAGTGGCCGACGCCACCCGCCTGCGCGTGGAGGTGGACTGGAACGCGCTGCCGGCGGATGCGCGCGAGGGCGGGCTGTCGCTGCGCGGCAGCGACGGCACCGAGGTCCAAGTCGACGTGCCGGTCGAACGCGTGGATGCGAAGCGGGCGCGCGGCTTCGTCGAAAGCGGTGGCATCGTCGCGATCGAGGCCGGGCATGCGGCGCGCCGGGTGGAGGGCGACGGCGTGCGCTGGGTGGAGATCCCGAACCTGGGGCGCACGCTGTCGGCGCTGGTCGCCTTGCCGGCGACGGCGCGCGACAGTTCGCCGGGCGGCGAAGGCCCCCATCTGGAATACCCGGTGTGGTTGCGGGAGGACGGCGCCGTGGAGGTGCGGGTGACGGTTTCGCCGACGCTCGATTTCCGTGGCGGCGATGGCCTGCGCTTCGCCGTCTCGCTGGGCGACGAAGCGCCGCAGGTGGTGGCGATCAGGCTCGATCCCACGCCGGGCCACGCGGATTTTCCTGCCTGGAGCAAGGCGGTCGCCGACAGCGTGCATGTCGTCGCCTCGCGCCATCCGGGGCGCGTCGGCGCGCAGACCCTGAAGCTGTGGCGCATCGACCCGGGCGTGGCGTTCCAGCGCATCGAGATCGTGCGCGACGGTGCGCGCGCCGGCTCCCTGGGGCCGCCGGAAAGCGCGCGCCGCTGATCGAATCCCGCTTTCCGCCCCGCCCGCGGGACGGAAGGCACAGACCCCCGACCTTACCGACATTCCATCATGAGCATTCCCGGCAAGCCGCTTTCCCTGGACGAGAACCGCCTGTTCCCGTCCGATCCTATCCAGCGCGGCATCGCCCGCCGCCTGTATGCGCAGGTCGCGGGACTGCCGATCGTCAGCCCGCACGGCCACACCGATCCGGCCTGGTTCGCCGGCAACGCGCCGTTCGCCAATGCCACCGAACTGCTGCTGGTGCCCGACCACTACCTGTTCCGCATGCTCCACAGCCAGGGCATCGCGCTGGACGCGCTGGGCATCCCGCGCGCCGACGGCAGCCGCGCGCCGGTCGATCCGCGCCAGGCGTGGCGCCTGTTCGCCGAGCGCTTCCACCTGTTCCGCGGCACGCCGTCGTCGCTGTGGCTGAACCACGTCTTCCACGAGGTGTTCGGCCTGCGCGTGCGCCTGGACGCAGGCACCGCCGACCACTACTACGACACCATCACCGCCGCGCTGCAGACCGATGCCTTCCGTCCGCGCGCCCTGTTCGAGCGGTTCAACATCGAGGTCATCGCCACGACCGAAGGACCGCTGGACACGCTCGAGCATCACCAGGCCATCCGCGACAGCGGCTGGAACGGCCGCGTGCTCACCGCCTACCGCCCCGATGCGGTGGTGGACCCGGAACACGAGGATTTCGCCGCGGCGCTCGAACGCTTCGGCGGGATCACCGGCGAGGACGTGCACAGCTGGGAGGGCTACCTGCGCGCGCACCGCAACCGCCGCGGTTTCTTCAAGGCGATGGGCGCGACCTCGACCGACCACGGCCACGAAAGCGCACTGACCGCCGACCTGTCGCCGGCGCAGGCGCGCGCGCTGTTCGGGAAGATCGTGCGCGGCGACTTCGATGCGCGCGAGGCCGACCTGTTCCGCGGCCAGGTGCTGACCGAGATGGCGGCGATGAGCGTGGACGACGGCCTGGTGATGCAGCTGCACCCGGGTTGCCATCGCAACCACAATCCGGCGCTGTTCCAGCGCCATGGGCGCAATGTCGGCGCCGACCTGCCGCTGCCCACCGAATACGTGCACAACCTCAAGCCGCTGCTGGACCGCTTCGGCAATGCGCCGGATTTCCGGCTGATCCTGTTCACGCTGGACGAGAGTACCTATTCGCGCGAACTCGGCCCGATGGCCGGCCACTACCCGTGCCTGTACCTGGGCCCGGCCTGGTGGTTCCACGACGCGCCGGAAGGCATGTGGCGCTTCCGCGAGCAGACCCTGAGCACGGCGGGCTTCTACAACACCGTCGGCTTCAACGACGACACCCGCGCGTTCCTGTCGATCCCGGCGCGCCACGACGTCGCCCGCCGCGTCGATTGCGCGTTCCTGGCCCGGCTGGTGGCCGAGCACCGGCTGGACGAGGACGAGGCGGCCGAGCTGGCGGTGGACCTGGCCTACCGCCTGCCCAAGCGCGCCTACCGGTTGTAGCGGCAGGCGCGGGGCCGCATGGATGCCTGCGCCGCAAACACCATCAGCCAGGGTGCTGACCTCTCGCGGCAGCCACCACCTGGTGGGTGCCGACCGTTGGTCGGCACTGCTCCGGCTGTTCGCGTAGGCCCTACTGGTGCTGCGCGCCACCAGGGCCGTGGAGTCATGCGGCTGCCAACGCGCGCGCGGTCGCCGCTGCGCCGGCATCGCCCAGCGCCGCGTAGCCGCGGCACAGGGCATCGCGGAAGCGGGCATTGCCGGCCAGCGTGCCGAACACCGCGTCGAGCTGCAGGAACCGCGCCACGTCGCGTGCGGCATCGCCGCTGGCGGCGCGGCCGGCGGCGGCCAGTCGCGCGGCCAGTGGGTCGGCCAGCGCCACGCCATCGGCCGCCTGCCGGCGCACGAACTGCAGCCAGCCGGCCACCGGCAGGCACAGCGCGTCGATGCCGCGGCCGTTGCCCAGCGCATCGGCGATCGTGCCGAGCAGGCGCACCGGGATCTTCTGCGAGCCGTCCTGGGCGATCTGCGCCAGCCGGTGCCGCACCGCCGGGTTGGCGAAGCGGGCGAGGACCGCGTCGATGTAGGCCGCGGCGTCCAGCCCCTGCGGCAGCGTCAGGTTGGGGGCGACGTGGCCGCGCAGCAGCCGCGCCACGAACGGCCCCAGCACGTCGTGCCGCATCGCCTCGGCCACGGTGTCCAGCCCCAGCAGCAGGCCGAGGTAGGCCAGCGCCGAATGCGGCGCGTTGAGCAGGCGCAGCTTGGCGCGGTCGTAGCCGGCGATGTCGTCGCTCATCGTCACCCCGACCCGCTCCCAGTCCGGGCGGCCGGCGCAGAACGCGTCCTCCACCACCCACTGCGCGTAGGGCTCGCGCTGCACCGGCCACGCGTCCTCGCAGTCGAGCGCGGCGGCCACGCGCCGGCGCAGGGCGTCGTCGCTGGCCGGGGTGATGCTGTCGACCATCGAGCGCGGGAACGCGGCGTGGGCGTCGATCCAGTCGGCCAGCGCGGGGTCGAGCCGGCGTGCGTAGGCCACGCAGGCGCGGCGCAGCTTGCCGCCGTTGTCGGGTAGGTTGTCGCAGCTGAGCACGCTGTACGCGCCCAGCCCGCGCGCGCGGCGCAGGCGCAGGCCCTCGACCACGTAGCCGATGGCGCTGGAGGGCGCCTGCGGCGCGGCGAGGTCGCGGACGATGTCCGGGTGTGCCGGGTCCAGGGTCTCGCCGTCCAGGCAATAGCCCTTCTCGGTCACGGTCAGGGTCACCAGCCGCACCGCCGGGTCGGCCAGCCGCGCCAGCACCGCCTCGCGCTGCAGCGGCGCGCACAGCACTTCCCGCACCGCGCCTATGACCCGGCAGACCGGTGTTTCCTGCAGCAGTTCCAGCGTGTAGAGGCCGTCCTGCGGCGCGAGCGCGTCGCGCACGTCGGGGCTGCGCAGCGACACGCCGCTGATCGCCCAGGCCGGGTCGTGGGCCAGCACGTCGTCCAGGTACACCGCCTGGTGCGCGCGATGGAAGGCGCCGATGCCCAGGTGGACCATGCCGATGCGGGTGGCCTCGCGCCGGTAGGCCGGGCGCGTGACCGCGGCCGGCAGCGTGTCCAGCATGGCGTCGTCGAGCCGTGGGGGTTGTCCGGTCGGGTTCATCGTCCGGCCTCCGTCGCGGTGGCGCCACGCTGGGCAGTGAGGGTGCGTGGGTGCAGTGCGTGCCGCATCGCCATCACCAGTCCCACATCGCGCCGTCTTCCAGGCGCGCGATCGGCAGCTGCTTCGGCGAGTAGGGGTACTTCGCGGCCAGCGTCTCGTCGATGTCCACGCCGTGCCCGGGGGTGTCGCCCACGTACAGGCGGCCATTGCGGAAGGCGTAGTCGTGCGGGAACACCGCGTTGGTCTGCTCGACGTGGAACATGTATTCCTGGATGCCGAAGTTCGGCACCCACGTGTCGAAATGCAGCGCCGCGCCCATCGTCACCGGCGACAGGTCGGTGGCGCCGTGGAAGCCGGTGCGCACCGAATGCAGCGCGGCGAAGTCGGCCAGCCGGCGGATGTGGCTGATGCCGCCGCCGTGCACGATCGTGGTGCGGATGTAGTCGATCAGCTGGTTCTCGATCAGGTGCTTGCAGTCCCAGATCGAGTTGAACACCTCGCCCACCGCCAGTGCGGTCACCGAGTGTTGGCGGATCAGTTCGAACGACTTCTGGTTCTCGGCCGGGGTGGCGTCCTCCAGCCAGAACAGGCGGGACGGCTCCAGGTCGCGTGCCAGCCGCGCCGCCTCGATCGGCGTCAGCCGATGGTGCGCGTCGTGCAGCAGTTCGACGTTGTCGCCATGATCCCTGCGCAGCCGCTCGAACAGCTTCGGCACCACGTCCAGGTAGCGCGGCGTGTTCCACACGGTCTCGGCCGGCAGCTCGCTCTCGGCCGGCTCGTAGGCCTTGCCCGCGGCGACGGCGCCGTAGGCCTTCTTCACTCCCGGCACGCCGCACTGCGCGCGCACCGCCAGGAAGCCCTTCTCGATGTAGCGGCCGACGTCGTCGCTGGCCTCGGCGATGTCGCTGCCGTGGGCGTGCGCATAGACCAGCGCGCCCTCGCGCGAGCGCCCGCCGAGCAGCTGGTACAGCGGCAGCCCGGCCATCTTGCCGAGTATGTCCCACAGCGCCACGTCCACCGCGGCGATCGCGCTCATCGTCACCGGCCCGCGGCGCCAGTACGCGCCGCGGTACAGGAACTGCCACAGGTCCTCGATGCGGCCGGCGTCGCGGCCGATCAGGTTCGGCGCCACGTGGTCGGCCAGGTACGAGGCCACCGCCAGCTCGCGGCCGTTGAGGGTGGCGTCGCCCAGGCCGTACACGCCGGAGCGGGTGGTGATCTTCAGGGTGACGAAGTTGCGGCCGGGGCAGGTGACGATGACCTTGGCATCGACGATCTCGCGGTCGTTGCTGGAGCCGTAGTGGCTGGTTTCGCGGGTCTGGGCGTTCATGGGGAACTCTGGGTGGGGAGCATCACTTGATCGGGATCTCGAACGGGCCGGCCGGCAGGCCGTCGCCGTCGTACAGGGTCACGACCGGGCTGTCGGCCCAGCCGTAGCGCACGCGGGCCGGGGCGGGCACGTCGGCGCGCAGCAGCACCTCGTCGCCGCGGATGCGCGCGCTGGCGTAGCGGCACGCGCCGGCGGCGTCGCCGCACAGCTCGAAGCCGACCGGGCCGTCGGCGCCGTAGGCGAGCAGGCCGCCGCCGATGTCGCCGAAGCGCACCGCCACCGCGTCGCCCTCGCGCCGTGCCGACAGCGGCACCGGGCCGGAGGCCGGCAGCGGCTCGCCGTAGACCACGTGCCGCGCCGCGCGCGCCAGGCGGCGGCCCAGTTCCTGCTTGTTGGCCGGGTGGATGTCGCCGCGCTCGCCGATGTCGATGGTCACCGCCAGCGCGCTGCCCGCGTCCTCGGCGGCCACCGCGCGCTGCGCCTCGCGCAGTTGCGCCGAGCCGCTTTCCTGCGGCCGGGTCGGTGCCGCGCCGTAGTTGGCCAGCTGCACCACCAGCAACGGCAGGCCGGCGCCGAAGCGCGCGCGCAGGTCGGCGCGATAGGCGCGCAGCAGGCCGGGGTAGGCCGCCGCATCGCCGGTGTTGGATTCGCCCTGGTACCACAGCGCGCCGCGCAGCGCGTAGCGGCCCAGCGGCGCGACCATGCCGTTGGACAGCGTGGTCTTGCCCGAGGCCGACAGCCACGGCGCCAGCGGCGGCGTGACCATGCCCGGCGGCACGCTGCGGTATTCCCAGCCGGCGTCGTCGAGCGCGATGCGGGTGCCGTCGGCCAGCAGCAGCGCGCGAGTGTCCTCCGGCCCGACCAGGCCGCCGTCCATGTAGGTGTTGAGCGCGTTGACCACGACCAGGTTGTCGCCTTCATGCAGCAGGCCGTGCGGCAAAGGGTATTCGCGTGCGCTGCCGCCGTAGCTGCTGCCGACGCCGCGACCGTTGACCCAGCTCTGGTCGATCTCGTCGACGTTGCCCAGCGCCAGCGTGGCGCCTTGCGCGGCCTGCGCGGCGGTCAGCTGCACCTTCACGCGATACCACAGCATGCCGGTGAAGCGTTCCAGTTCGGGCACGCCCCAGGCCTGGTAGTTGCCCAGTTGTTTCGGCGCGCTGCGCCAGCCTTCGGAAGGGGCTTGCGGGCTCCATGGCCGGTCGTCCGCGGCCACACCTGGCTGTGCGCTCCACCATGCGCCCCACAGCTCGCCCCAGCGCGCATTGGCCGCCTGCGGGTCGTGCGCGTACTGCGCCAGCACGTCGAGCGCGTCGCCGAAATCGCCGGCGCCGCGCAGCGCATCGGCGCTGAGCCAGGCCTCGATGCGCGAGCCGCCGAGCGAGGCGTTGATCAGCCCCATCGGCACGTCCACGGTCTTCTGCAGCTCGCGCGCGAAGTAATAGCAGGCCGCGGAGAAGTCCGGCACGTTCGCCGGCGTGGCCGGCAGCCATTGCACCGGCCCGGCGAAGTCCTGCCGGGGCGCCGGAGCGCCGGCCTGCGGCACCTTGAGCAGGCGGATGCGGTCGTTGTCGGCGCCGGCGATCTCCGCGCGCGCGTTCAATGTGCGATGCACCTGCAGTTCCATGTTCGACTGGCCGCCGCACAGCCAGACGTCGCCGACCAGCACGTCGGCCACGCGCTGCACTTCGCCGCCGCTGCGGGCGGTCAGTTCGTAGGGGCCGCCTTGCCCGAGCGCGGGCAGCCGTGCCTGCCAGTGGCCATCGCTGCCGGCGCGTACGCTCACGCGCTTGCCGGCAAACTCGACCTGCATCTGCGCATTGGGCGTGGCCTGGCCCCATACCGGGATCGGCGCATCGCGTTGCACCACGGCATGGTCCTGGAACAGCGCATGCAGCAGCGGCGTATCGGCCGCCTGCGTGGCGAAGCTGCCGCCGCCGGCCAGCGCCAGCAGCAGGGCATTGAAGCAGCACGATGCGAAACGGGAGGCCTTGGGATTCACGATCAATTCCCCGGTGCGAACGGAAACGACAGCGACTGGTAGTACGCCAAGGGATGCGGCGGCGGTGCCTCGCCGGCCGGCAGCGGCAGGTGATTCAGGCCCTGCCAGTAAGCGAGGCTGGCATCGCGCCACCACTGCGCCTCGTCCTGCTGGATGGCGAGGAAATCGGCGACCTCGCGGTGGCGCCCGGCATCGACGTGGCCGGCCAGCCCGGCCCAGGTCGCGCGCATCGCCTTCACCTCGTCCACGCCGCGGCCGTAGCGATGCACCAGCTCGTTCCACAGGGTATCGCCGGAGGCCATGCGGAAATCCCACGGCACGTGGTGGAACCACAGCAGGTACCGCTCGGGTACCTGCCGCACGTCGCCGAACTGCGCGGCCAGCGGCGGCGCGTACTGCGCGACCGCGTTGCTGCCGGTCGCACTGCGGTCGAAGCCGATGCCGCGCGCGTCGGCGCGGTGGTAGTAGACCGGGTCCCAGTCGGCACGCTCGCTGCCGGCGTCCCACGGCGCCGGGCCGTAGTGGTGGCCGCGGCCCATCAGGTGGTGCAGGCCGAGCGGGGTCATGTAGTCCACCACCGCCTCGCGCGAGGCCATCATCATCGCCACCACCGGCTGCACCAGTTGCGGGTCGCTGCCGAAGGTCATGCGCACCCATTCTTCGGCGATGGCCTGCGCCGAGGCCTGCGGGTTCCACGCCAGCCGGCCGAAGGCGTACCAGTTGGCCTGGTCGAAGACCGAGCCGCTCCAGTTGCGGTCGCTGCCGATGTTGGCCACGCCGGCCATGCCGGTGAGCCTTCCTTGCGGAAGCCTGTCGCCGTGCAGCGAGCCGTCGACCACCCTGGCCACGGTCGAGCCTTCGCCCTGCACGCGGGTGTCCGCCTGCAGGGTCTCGGCGTACATCGGGCCGAGGTAGGCCAGGTGGGTGGCGAAGCCCAGGTATTCCTTGGTGATCTGGAACTCCATCATCAGCGGCGTCTTCGGCATCGCGCCGAACAGCGGGTGGAACGGCTCGCGCGGCTGGAAGTCGATGGCGCCGTTCTTGACCTGCACGATCACGTTGCCGGCGAAGCTCCCGTCCAGCGGCACGAACTCGTTGTACGCCTGTTTGGCGCGGTCGTCGGGCTGCTCATGCGAATAGACGAAGGCGCGCCACATCACGATGCCGCCATGCGGCGCCAGCGCCGCGGCCAGCAGGTTGGCGCCGTCGGCGTGGCTGCGGCCGTAGTCCTGCGGGCCGGGCTGGCCTTCGGAATTGGCCTTGACCAGGAAGCCGCCGAAGTCGGGAATCAGCGCATAGATCTCCTCGGCCTTGTCGTGCCACCACCTGCGCACCGCCGGGTCGAGCGGATCGGCCGTCTTCAGTCCGCCGATCTCGATCGGCGCGGAGAAACGCGCGCTCAGGTACACGCGGATGCCATAGGGGCGCATCACGTCCGCCAGTGCGGCGGCCTTGCGCAGCCATGGCACGGTCAGGCTCAGCGCATTGGCGTTGACGTTGTTGAGCACCGTGCCGTTGATGCCGATCGAGGCATTGGCGCGGGCGTAGTCGGTGTAGCGCGGGTCGAGGTGGCCGGGCAGCTTGTGCCAGTCCCAGAGCGACTGGCCGGCATAGCCGCGCTCGACGCTGCGGTCGAGGTTGTCCCAGTGGTTGAGCAGCCGCCGCTGCACGCGCGGGGCGTCGTGCAGGTCGAGCGCGGCCGGCGACTGCCCGGTCTGCAGCAGGCGCAGGAAGGCGAACACGCCGTACAGCGCACCGACGTCATCGTTGCCGGCGATCACCGTGGCCGCATGTCCGTCGATGCGCACGCTGCGGATCAGGTAGCCCTCGCGGCCCAGCGCGGCGGTGTCCAGTCCGAGCGCGGCCACCAGCGGCGAGGACGCCGGCGTGCCGACGACGATGGCGCCATCGCGCCGCACCGTGGCCGCCGTTGCCGGTGCGGTGCCGAGCAGACCGGCAAGGCCGCGCCGCAGCTCCGCCTGCGCCGCCGCCTGCGTCGGCGTGGCATCGGCCGCGACCAGCTGCGTGGCGGCCCCGCGCCAGGCC
>JAEWOJ010000049.1 GCA_023399815.1 Pseudomonadota bacterium
CGGGCCCGGCACTACCTGAACCATAGCCGTCGTCATCCTTCGCTCACGTTGCCCGCGCTTTGCTTGCCCCACCCCGGAATGGGGGCGAAAATACCGGTTCGGCTGAAACGCGAAGAAAATGATCGACTCCGTCCGCTACCCGCGCCTGTCGCGCATCCAGACCCCGCACGACCTGCGCACGCTCGACGAAGCCGAGTTGCCCGCGGTCGCCGGCGAGTTGCGCGATTACCTGATCGAATCCGTGGGCCGGAGCGGCGGCCACTTTGCCGCCGGGCTGGGCGTGATCGAACTCACCGTCGCCCTGCACTACCTCTACGACACCCCGGTCGACCAGCTGGTGTGGGACGTGGGCCACCAGACCTACCCGCACAAGATCCTGACCGGGCGCCGCGACAGCATCCACACCGTCAAGCAGAAGGACGGCGTGGCGCCGTTCCCCAAGCGCGAGGAAAGCGAGTACGACACCTTCGGCGTCGGCCATTCCTCGACCTCGATCTCCGCCGCGCTCGGCATGGCCATCGCCCGCCAGCGCCAGGGCGACGAGCGCAAGATGGTGGCGGTGATCGGCGATGGCGCGATGACCGCCGGCATGGCGTTCGAGGCGCTGGCCCACGCCGGCGGCATGGACGACGAGCCGAACGTGCTGGTCGTCCTCAACGACAACAACATGTCCATCTCCGAGGCGGTGGGCGGGCTGACCAAGATGCTCGGCCGCGCCACCGCCAGCCGCACCCTCAACGCACTGCGCGAGGGCGGCAAGAGGATCCTCGGCGACAAGCGCCACAGCCCGCCGGCACGCTTCATGAAGCGCTGGGAGGAACAGTGGAAGGGCATGTTCGTGCCGTCCACCGCGTTCGAGCAGATGGGTTTCCACTACACCGGCCCGATCGACGGCCACGACCTGCCGCTGCTGCTGTCCACCCTCAAGCGCCTGAAGGGCACCCGGGGACCGCAGCTGCTGCACATCATGACCACCAAGGGCAAGGGCTACGAGCCGGCCGAGGGCGACCAGATCGGCTACCACGCCGTCGGCCCGTTCGACCCGAGCAAGGGCCTGCCGGCCAAGAGCGCGCCGAAGAAGCCGACCTACACCGACGTCTTCGGCGACTGGCTGTGCGATGCCGCCTCCGCCGAACCGCAGCTGATGGGGATCACTCCGGCGATGCGCGAGGGCTCGGGCCTGGTGCGCTTCAGCAGGGAATACCCGCAGCGCTACTTCGACGTGGCCATCGCCGAGCAGCACGCGGTGACACTGGCCGCGGGCATGGCCACGCAGGGCGCCAAACCCGTCGTGGCGATCTACTCCACCTTCCTGCAGCGCGCCTACGACCAGCTGGTGCACGACGTCGCCATCCAGAACCTGGACGTACTGTTCGCCATCGACCGCGCCGGCGTGGTCGGCCCGGACGGCGCCACCCATGCCGGCAACCTCGACCTGAGCTTCCTGCGCTGCGTGCCGAACATGGTGGTGATGGCGCCGGCCGACGAGGCCGAATGCCGGCAGATGCTCAGCACCGGCCTGCAGTACAAGGGGCCCGCGGCAGTGCGCTACCCGCGCGGCACCGGCCCCGGCGTCACGCCCGGCATCGACCTGTCCACCCTGCCGATCGGCAAGGCGCAGCTGCGCGCGCAAGGCCACCGCCTGGCGATCCTCGCCTTCGGCTCGACCGTGGCCGCCGCCGAACAGGTGGGCCGCGAACTGGGCCTGACCGTGGTCAACATGCGCTTCGTCAAGCCGCTGGACCGGGCCATGGTGCTCGACCTCGCCCGCACCCACGATGGCTTCGTCACCGTCGAGGACAATGTGGTCGCCGGCGGCGCCGGTTCGGGCGTATCCGAGCTGCTCAACGCCGAAGCCATCGCCATGCCCGTGCTGCACCTGGGCCTGCCGGACAGCTTCCAGCACCACGCCAGCCGCGAGGACCTGCTGGCCGAGGCCGGCATCGACGCCGACGGCATCCGCAGCGCCATCCTCAGGCGCTGGCCGGACGTACGCGACGCCACGACGCCACTGAGCGCGGCAGGCTGACGGTCGCCCGGGCGGTGGCTGCGTTCCCGCAGAGCCGCCATCGCTACTCCGTTATTGTGGCCGTCCTGGGCCCCTGATGCATCTCGACAGATATCCGGATGCATTCCGTTTTCTGCGGAATGCGCTTTTCGTGCGCCCGTCGATGGAATGGGATTTCAGGCCCGCACCGTGTACCTCATGCAGCGCTCCATGCGATTCGCTGCGTATGGAACAAGGAAGACGAAACAAGGAAAACGAAAACCCTCATGGCCTTTTCCTTGCAAAAAAACATAGAGCCACCGGGAATGGCCCTCTGACGCCGCAGAAACAAAAATGCCCGCTTTCGCGGGCATTTTTGAAACTGGAGGCCTGGGTCGGAATCGAACCGGCGTACGCGGATTTGCAATCCGCTGCATAACCACTCTGCTACCAGGCCAGAATCTTGATTGTACAGGAGGAAACATCTTCCTCCCGATATGAAAAAACCCCGCTGACGGGGCCTTTTCGTAATTTGGAGCGGGAAACGAGACTCGAACTCGCGACCTCAACCTTGGCAAGGTTGCGCTCTACCAACTGAGCTATTCCCGCTTGGGGAGCCGTGCATTCTACAGGCTTCGTAGGTATTGCGCCAGCTTTTTTAACAACTTTCTTCACATTCTCCGGAGGCTTCTGGCCATCCGTTGGACATCGCTGCCGGCTGCCACAGCCGCCGGATATCCATGATGCGAATCCCTCGACGATGCTCCGTTGAAACCTGGAACTTCCATCGACTGGAGCGGGAAACGAGACTCGAACTCGCGACCTCAACCTTGGCAAGGTTGCGCTCTACCAACTGAGCTATTCCCGCTTGGGAGGCGAAATTCTACATGCAATCGCCTGCCTGTCAACAGCCCTCTTTCATCTTTTTTTCGACTGCGTGCGCGCCGCGATTTCGTCCTCGCGCAGGCTCGGCCATGCGGCGCGCAGGTACTGCACCCCGGACAGCAGCGTCAGCAGCGCGGCGATCGCCAGCGTCCAGTCGCCGATGTGGAATATCGGCCCGCCCATCCAGATGCTCTCGATCGGCGTGTTCGGCGATACCGAGTACAGCAGGCACAGCAGCGCGACCATCTGCGCGGTGGTCTTGATCTTGCCGATCATCGCCACGCGCACCTTGGCGCGCTGGCCGATCTCGGCCATCCATTCGCGCAGCGCCGAAACCGCGATCTCGCGCCCGACGATCACCGCGGCCCAGAACGCCATCCACGCCGTCGGATGCCCCTGCACGATCAGGAACAGCGCCACCGCCACCATCAGCTTGTCCGCCACCGGGTCGAGGAAGGCGCCGAACGCCGAATGCATCTGGTAGCGGCGCGCGACCCAGCCGTCCAGCCAGTCGGTGATCGCCGCCAGGCCGAAGATCGCGGCCGCGGCGAAATTGGTCCATGTGTACGGCAGATAGAACACCAGCACCAGCACCGGGATCATCACGATCCGCAGCAGCGTCAGCCAGGTGGGTACAGTCAGCTTCATTACAGATCTACTCCGCTGCCGGATCCGGAACCGACAGTCCATGAAGGTTAGCGTAGATGCGCGTTGCAAGGGCGGCATTGATGCCTTCCACGCGTGCGATCTCGGCTTCGCCGGCGGCCTTCAGCCCGGCCAGTCCGCCGAAGTGTTTCAGCAGGCTGGCGCGGCGCCGCGGGCCGATGCCGGGAATGTCCTCCAGCTTGCTGGTCATGCGTGCCTTCTGCCGGCGCCCGCGATGCCCGGTGATCGCGAAGCGGTGCGCCTCGTCGCGCACCTGCTGGATGAACTGCAGCGCCGGCGACGCCGCACCGGGGCGGATCTCGCGCCCATCCGGCAGCACCAGCGCTTCATGGCCGGCGCGACGCTCGGCGCCCTTGGCCACGCTCACCAGCAGCACGCCTTCCACACCGAGGTCGGCCAGCGCCGCCTGCGCCTGCGCGAGCTGTCCAGCACCGCCGTCGATCAGCAGCACGTCCGGCAGCACGCCCTGTTCTTCTACGGCGCGGCGGAATCGGCGGTCGATGGCCTGGCGCATGGCCGCGTAATCGTCGCCGGGCTCGATGCCGCTGATGTTGTAGCGCCGGTACTGCGCGCGCACCGGGCCGGCGGCGTCGAACACCACGCAGGACGCCACCGTCGCTTCGCCCATGGTGTGGCTGATGTCGAAGCACTCCACCCGCTTGACCGGCTCGGCCAGGCCCAGCATCTCGCGCACGGCCTCGCTGCGCGCGTGCTGCGCGCCGCGGCTGTCCAGTTCGCTGACCAGGGTGATCTGCGCGTTGCGGCTGGCCAGTTCCACGTAGCCGGCGCGCTCGCCGCGCACGTTCCATTTCAGCGCGACCTTGCGCTCGGCCGCCATGCCCAGGGCCGCCTCGATCATCTCCGCATCGGGAATCCCGCGATCCAGCAGCACTTCCGGCGGCGGCGCGTGTTCGACGTAGTACTGCGACACGAAGGCCGCCAGCACTTCCTCGGCGCTGTCCTCGCCATTGGTGCGCGGGAAGAAGGCGCGCGTACCGAGGTTGCGGCCATCGCGGAACGCCAGCAGCATCACGCAGGCGCTGGCGCCCTGCATCGCGCAGGCGAGCACGTCGAGATCGGCGGCGCGGCCGTCCACGTACTGCCGGTTCTGCATGCTGCGCAGCGACGCCATGAGGTCGCGCAGGCGCGCCGCGCGCTCGAACTCCAGCGCATCGCTGGCCTGCTGCATCGCCTGCATCAGTTCGTCGGCCAGCTGGTCGCTCTTGCCTTCCAGGAACAGCGCCGCGCGCCGCACCGACTCGTCGTACTCCGCCTGCGCCACCAGTTCCACGCAGGGCGCGCTGCAGCGGCCGATCTGGTATTGCAGGCAGGGCCGCGAGCGGTTGCGGAACACGCTGTCCTCGCAGCTGCGCAGCCGGAACAGCTTGTGCATCAGGTTGAGCGTCTCGCGCACCGCGCCCACGCCCGGATACGGGCCGTAGTAGCGCCCAGGGATGGAGCGCGGACCGCGGTGCAGGGCGATGCGCGGCCACTGCTCGCGGGTCAGCAGCACCTGCGGGTAGGTCTTGTCGTCGCGCAGGGAGACGTTGTAGCGCGGCGCCAGCGACTTGATCAGCTGGTTCTCCAGCAGCAGCGCTTCGGCCTCGGTACGGGTGACGGTCACGTCCATCCGCGCCACCTGCGAGAGCATCATCATGATGCGCCGGCTCTTCGGCGAGCCGTTGAAATAGCTGCCCACGCGCTTGCGCAGCGCACCGGCCTTGCCGACGTAAAGCAGCGTGTCGTCGGCCGCATACATGCGATAGACGCCCGGCGCCGTGCTCAGCGCCGCCGCATAGGCCTTGCCGTCGAACCCGCTTGCCGCCGCGCCGCTCATTCCTCGATCGGCACGTGGCCCAGTTCGCCGCTGACCGGGTCGAAACGCAGGATGGCGTGGGCATCGGTCTCGGCGATCCACACCGCGCCGGCGGCCACCGCCAGCGCGGCCGGGCCGTGCAGGCGCCGCGGCAGGTTGACGGTGGACAGGTCGCCGCCGCCCAGGCGCAGCGTGCGCAGGCAGCCGTTGCCGGCATCGGCGATCCACAGTAGCGGCGATTCGTTGCCCATCGCGATCGCCTGCGGATACTGCAGCTGCGCGCGGATGCGCGGGCCATCGGCGTTGCCGAACTCCCACGGCCCCTGCCCCACCAGGGTCTGCACCACGTCGCCGCGCAGCTGCACGGAGCGGATCGCCGACCCCAGCGCGTCGCAGACGTACAGCACCTGCTGCACCGCCACCACGCCGCTGGGCTGGGCGAACGCGGCCAGGTGGCCGCCGCCGTCGCGCACTTCGACCGGGCCGGCGCCGGCGCGCCAGCGCAGCGAGCGGATGCCGAGGTCGTAGCTCCAGATGCGGTTGTCGCCGGCCATGGCGATGTGCAGCTGGTTGTCGGCGATGGCGATGTCCAGCGGATGGTTCAGCGGGCTGTCCCAGGGCTGCGCCAGCACGCCCGCGACCGGGTCGCCAGCACGCCCGTTGCCGCACAGCGTATCCACCTGCCCGCTCGGCAGATGGATGCGGCGCAGCGCATGGTTGCCGGTATCGGCGACGTAGAGCACCTCGCGCTCCAGCACCAGCCCATGCGGCCGGTTGAACGCGGCCTCGCCGGCCGGGCCGTTGACCAGGTCGGCGCTGCCTACGCCGAACTGGCGCAGCACGCGGCCGCCATGCGTGCATTCCAGGATCCGGTGGTGCCCGGTGTCGGCGACATACAGCCGCTCGGCATTGGCTACCAGCCCCGCCGGGAAACGCAGCGGCAGGCGCGGCTCCACGTTGGTTTCCGGCGTCGCGCGGAGATCCTCGTCCAGTGGCCGCGCCAGGCCTTCGCACAGCGCGTTGAGGCTGCGCTCCAGGTCGCCGCCGGCGCCCACCAGGCGCTCGCGCTCCTGGCCCTGCGCATCGATCAGCAGCAGCGTCGGCCAGGCCTTGATGTCGAAGCGGCGCCAGGCTTCCCATTGCGCATCGAGCAGGATCGGCGCGGCAATCCCCTGCCTGCGCATCAGCTTCAATGTCGGCTGCGGCTCACGCTCGAAATCGAAGCGCGGCACCTGGACCGCCAGCAGCTGCAGGCGGCCCGGGTTGCGGGCCTGCCACTGCACCACTTCGACCAGCCGTTGCATGCACCAGGCCGAGGCGGCGTTGACGAAGGCCAGCACCACCGGTCGGCCGGCATGGTCCTGCAGCGTCGACGGGGCCGCGTTGAGCCAGATGCCGGACTTGGGAAGATCCATCGCGGACGGGGCGTTCATGGGCCGATTATGCCGGACTCGGACCGCGCTGACAGGCGCCCTACCGTGGCGTCGGCGGCCGCCTCCAGCAGGCCCCAGCAATGCTCGAAGCCGGCCTCGCCGCCGTAGTAGGGGTCGGGCACCGAATCCGTGACGGCGATCCCGGCCCAGGGCAGCCACAGCACCGCCCGCTCGCGGGCGTCCGTCGGCGCCATCGCCCGGGCGTCGTCCAGGTTTTGGTCGTCCGCGCACAGCACCAGGTCGAAGCGCCGGAAGTCCTCGCGCTGCAGCGGCCGCGCGCGCAGGTCGGCGATGTCCACGCCGTGGCGGCGGGCGCAGGCGATGGCGCGCGGGTCGGGCGGCGCGCCGCGGTGCCAGCCGGACGTGCCGGCCGAATCCACGTGTACCCGCCCGGCCAGCGGCGAGCGTTCGATCCGCGCGCGCAGCACGCCCTCGCCCATCGGCGAGCGGCAGATGTTGCCCAGGCAGACCACCAGCAATCTCACCGCGCCGCTTCCAGCAGGGCCGCCGCGCGCGCCAGGTCTTCCGGCGTATCGATGCCCGGCGGGAAGGGCTCGGGCGACAGCGCCACCGCGATGCGGAAGCCCGCTTCCAGCACGCGCAGCTGCTCCAGCGATTCGACCTGCTCCAGCATCCCCGGCGGCATCGCCGCGAACCGCTGCAGGAAGCCGGCCCGATAACCGTAGATGCCGATATGGCGCAGCCATGGCCCTGCCGGCAGCTGCGCCGTCGAGCGGGCGAAGGCGTCGCGGTGCCAGGGAATCGGCGCGCGGCTGAAATACAGCGCATCGCCCTGATCGTTGCGCACCAGCTTGACCACATTGGGGTCGAACAGCGTCGGCGCATCCTCCACCGGTGTGGCCAGCGTCGCCATCGGCGCGCCGCTGGCCGCCAGGGTCGCGGCGACGGTGCGGATGCCCGCGGCCGGCGCGAAGGGCTCGTCGCCCTGCAGGTTCACCACGATCGCCTCGTCGTCCCAGCCGGCCTGCCGCGCGCACTCGGCCAGCCGGTCGGTGCCGGAGACATGGTCGCCGCGGGTCATCGCCACGCGCACGCCCTCCAGGCCGACGAGCGCCTCGGCGATCCTCGCGTCATCGGTGGCCACCCAGACCTCGCGCGCACCGGCGGCCAGGGCGCGCTGCGCCACGTGCGCCACCATCGGCCGCCCCGCCAGCGGCGCCAGCGGCTTTCCCGGCAACCGCGTGGAGGCGTAGCGGGCGGGGATCGCCACAACGAATTCGGGAACAACGCTCATCTGCACTCCTCGCCCGTACCGGGCAGAACTGGATAACGCCCTCTCCCATCAGGAGAGGGGTCGGGGTGAGGGTAAGGGGTGACGCTCCAGGCGAACAGACGGCCCAGACAAGGCACGTTTCGATCACCCGACCGGATACGCGGCGACGCATTCGTCATTGCGGCCTTCCCATCCGTCGCTTGCCTGCCGCTCCTGCGGCGTCTCCTTCGAGCCGGCTCGCCGTCTCGCTGCACTGCCTCGCAAGCAGCGCATCCCGCAGCGTGCTCTGCCCGGTACGCTGCGCCAGGCACTCAACGCGTACGAACCCCTGGCTCGCAGGCAACCTGCCCGAGGATCACGCCCGCGCCAGCTTGCCCAGCCGGTCGAGCAGCGCCACCCAGAACGCTGCCGGCAACTCGGCCTGCAGCGGCACCGCGTAGTGCCAATCGGTGGCGAAGCCCCTGCACTTCACCGCGTCCTTTTCGGTCATCAGCACCGGCAGCTCGCTGCCGAAGGACAGGTCCGAGGCCTCGTAGCGATGATGATCGGCGAACGCATGCGGCACCACGCCGATGCCGCGGGCGCGCAGCATCTGGAAGAAGCGCTGCGGGTGCGCGATGCCGGCCACCGCATGCACGCGCTGCCCGGCGAAACTCCGCAGCGGGCGCTCGCGGCCGCCGCGCAACGGGCGGGCGCTGTCGATGCGCAGCCGCATCGTCCACTCACCGAAACCGGAAACCGTCGGCACCTCGCCGGCATCGCTGGCCTGCCCCAGGTTGACCACGCGGAAATCGCAGTCGCGGGCCCGTGCCGCCGGCTCGCGCAGCGGCCCGGCCGGCATCAGCCGGCCATTGCCATACCGTCGCTGCGCATCGACCACCTCGATCTCGATGTCGCGCGCCAGGCGGTAGTGCTGCAGCCCGTCGTCGCAGACCACCACGTCGCAGCCGGCGGCCAGCAGCGCCCTGGCCGCCGCGACGCGATCCCTGTCCACGCGCACCGGCACGCCGGTCTTCCAGGCGATCAGCACCGGCTCGTCGCCGCCCAGCGCGGGCGCCAGGTCCGGCGTGATCCAGCGGGCGGTGCCGGCGTCGTCGCGGCCATAGCCGCGGCTGGCCACGCCCGGCTTCCAGCCGGCCTCGCGCAACCGCTCCACCAGTTCGATGGTCAGCGGTGTCTTGCCGGTGCCCCCGGCGGTGATGTTGCCGACCACGATCACCGGCACCGGCACCTGGCGGCGCCGCAGCCAGCCGCGTCGATACAGCCCGCGGCGCAGGCCGGAAACAGCCCCATACAGTGGCGCCAGCAACCGGGCCGTCAACGGCACCGGGGCACCGTCATACCACCATGCCGGCGTCTGCGTTCCCTTGCCGGCCATCAGCCCTGCCTTTCCCGGAACTGCATGCGGTACAGGTGTTCGTACAAGCCGCCCAGCGCCAGCAGTTCCTGGTGGGTGCCGCGCTCGACGATCCGTCCCTGGTCCATCACCAGCACCTGGTCGGCATGCTCGATGGTGGACAAGCGGTGCGCGATCACCAGCGTGGTGCGGTCGGGCATCAGCCGTTGCAGCGCATCCTGCACCAGCCGTTCGGATTCGTTGTCCAGCGCCGCGGTGGCCTCGTCCAGGATCAGGATCGGCGCATCCTTGAGCATCGCCCGGGCGATCGCCAGGCGCTGGCGCTGGCCACCGGACAGGCGCCCGCCCTTGGCGCCGACCTGCGCCTCCACGCCCTGCGGCAGCTGTTCGACGAACTCGCGCGCGTTGGCACCGACGATGGCCTGCTGCAGTTGCTCGGCGCTGCTGTCCTGCAGTTCGCCGTAGGCGATGTTCTGGGCGATGCTGCCGTCGAACAGCATCACCTGCTGCCCGACCAGCGCGATCTGCCGGCGCAGGTCGGCCAGCCGGTAGTCCTGCACCGGGCGGCCATCGAGCAGGATCTTCCCGGACTCGGGCTCGTAGAAGCGCGGGATCAGCTTGATCAGGGTGGACTTGCCGCTGCCGGAGCGGCCGACGATGGCCGTCACCGTGCCGGGGCGCGCGACGAAGCTGATGCCTTCCAGCGCCGGCCGGGACTGTCCCGGATAGCGCGCGGCGACGTCGCGGAATTCCAGCAGCCCGTCGGCCCGCTGCAGTTCGAGGGTGCCGGAATCCGGCTCGTCCTCGGCGTCGAGCACCACGAACAGGCGCTGCGCCGAGGCGATGCCGCGCTGGGTCATGTTCTGCACGTTGGTCAGCTGCTTGAGCGCGGGGATGATCGTCATCATCGCCAGCATCATCGAGACGAAATGGCCCACAGACAGGCGCCCGGCCGCGGCTTCATGGCCCGCGATCAGCAGCAGCGCCGCCAATCCCACCGCGCCGATCAGCTGCACCATCGCCGAAGAAATGCTGCGGGTGGCCTCGACCTTCATCGCCAGCTTCAGATTGGTGTCAGCCAACGCGCCATAGCGATCCAATTCGCTGCGCTGCGCACCGTAGATCTTGACCTCCTGCTGGCTGGACAGAGTTTGGTCCGCGGCCTGCAACAGTTCGGCACCACTTTCCTGGATGCGATGGCTGATGCGGCGGTAGCGCTTGGCGACCTTGTTCATCACCCAGGCCAGCGGCGGTGCCAGCACGAAGATCGCCAGCGTCACCTGCCAGCTGTACCACAACATCGTCGCCAGCGAGACCATCACCTGCAGCGACTGCTGCAACACTACCTTCATCGCGTCGACCGCAGCCTGCGCCACCTGGTCGCTGTCCGAGCCCAGTCGTACCAGCATCGACGGTACCGGCTCGGCATCGAACTGCAGCCCCGGCAGTTGCAGATACTTGCCCAGCACGCGCACGCGCAGATCGCGGGCGATGCTGCGCGCGGCCTTGCCCATGCCGATGTCGGTGAGATAGCCGGCCACGCCACGCAGCAGGAACAGGCCGACGATGGCCAGCGGCATCCACCAGTTGATGTCTTCCGGATTCACCAGATTGTTGGTGATCGGACTCATCAGGAAGAGGAAACCGCCACCCGCCAGTGCCTCAATCAGCATGCCCAGTGCAGCCATCATCAGCAGTACCCGATAGGGCGCTGCGAAGCCGAGCAGGCGGCGGTAGGTCTGCCAGGGAGAGGTCTGCCCGTTCATCGCTGCACCTCCGGCGCAGTGGCAATCGCGATGCGGCGGAAGCCGAGCTGCCCCAGCGCATCCTGCACCGTCACCACGGCCTGGTAGGGCGTGCGCGCATCGGCGCGCAGCAGCACGGTCTGCTCGCGGTCGTCGCCGGCGACCTGGACGATGGTCCGCTTCACCGATTCAACATCGGTGCGCAGCACTTCCTGGTCGTTGATGAAGTAGCGGCCGTCGGCGTTGACCAGCACGCTGAGCGAGCGCGGCGGCTCGGCGCTGCGCTGGTCGCTGGCAGTCGGCAGCTGCACCTGCAGGGTGGAACGCGCGTCGAAGGTGGTGGTGACCACGAAGAAGATGATCAGCACCAGGATAACGTCGATCAGCGGCACCAGATCGATATGCGGTTCGTCCTGGGCCCGGTCGTTGCGGATGCGCATGCCGGATCAGGCCTTGGCCGCTGCCTGCGGGGTCGGCTTGGCGGCAGCCATTACCGCCGGGCGGCCGTCGAGCGTATCCAGCAGGGCGCCCGCCTCGTGCTCCATCTCGATCACGTAGCCATCGACGCGCGCGCGGAAATAGCGATGGAACATCAGCGAGGGGATCGCCACGATCATGCCGGTGGCGGTGCACACCAGCGCCTTGCCGATGCCGCCGGCCAGCTGGTTAACGTCGCCGACGCCATGGTCGAGGATGCCCAGGAACATATGGATCATGCCGATCACCGTGCCCAGCAGGCCCAGCAGCGGCCCCGCGGACGCGATGGTGCCCAGCGCGTTGAGGAAGCGCCCCATCCGGTGCACCAGGTGCCGGCCGGTGTCCTCGATGCGCTCGCGGATCTGATCGCGCGGACGGTTGCGCGCTTCCAGCGCCGCGGCCAGCAGCGCGCCCAGCGGCGAATTCGCGCGCAGCGACTCGATGTGGGAAGCGTCGAGCTTGCCGCGGGCCGCCCAGTTGCGGACCTCCTGCCCCAGGCCGGGCGGCAGCACCTCGTTACGCCGCAGGCTCCAGAAACGCTCCAGGACGATCGCCAAAGCCAGCACGCCCAACAGCAGCAGCGGCACCATCGGCCAACCGCCGGCCTTGACCAGTTCCCACACGCTTCAACCCTCCGGCACCATGGCCGTCCGTTCATCCGCCGATAGGATAACAGCCGCCCGCGTCCGCCCAGCAGCATTCCACAGGCGTCGTTGCCAGCGGCGGCGCTCGCGCACCTGCAGGCCCTGCTCTCCCAGCCAGACCCTGACGGCGCCGCTTGCGGGAGTCGCCAGCACTTCGGCGCCCGCGCCCTGCCAACGCCCGACCACCTCGGGCCGCGGATGGCCGAACCGGTTGCCGTGGCCGGCCGACACCAGCACCACGCGCGCCTGCGTGGCGGCCACGAACGCCGGCATCGAGGAGCCGCCGCTGCCATGGTGCGGCGCCACCACCACGTCGGCCCGCAACGACGGCCGCTGCCGCCGCACCAGCCCCTCCTCGATGACCTCGCCGATGTCGCCGGTCAACAGCACCGTGCCATGGCGGGAGTGCACCCGAAGCACGCAACTGGACTCGTTGCGCAGGTAGGGAAAGCCGGCATGCGGATGCAGGTATTCGAACCACACTCCGTCCCATTGCCAGCGCCGGCCAGCCACGCAGTCGGCCATGGCAGCGCCATCGGCGACCGGCGGCATGCCCGGCGGCCCACGCCAGTCGGCCACGGGCACGGCGAGGCGGACGGCGCCCGCACCTCCGGCATGGTCGCTGTCGCCGTGGCTGATGACCACGGCATCGAGCCGGTCCACGCCGAGGGCGTGCAACGCCGGCACGACCACCCGTTCGCCCGCGTCGAAGCCGTCCCGCACCGCCGGCCCGGCGTCGTAGAGCAGGCGATGGCCGTGCGTGCGCACCAGCACCGACAGTCCCTGGCCCACGTCGAGCAGCACCAGCTCCACTTCTCCTGGCCGCGGCAGCTCCCGCACCGGCCACAGCAGGGGCAACCACAGCAGCGCCGCCAGCCCCTTGCCGGGAACGCCGCGCGGGAGCAGCAGCCAGAGCGCGCCGGCGAGCGCGAGCGGCAAGGCGAGGCTTCCCGACTCGGGCAGCCACCACAGCGCGAAACGGCTGCTGCCCAGCCATGACAGCGGCGGCCAGCTCAGGTCGAAACACCACGCCGAAGCCCGCCACAGCCAGCCCCCGGCACCGGGCAGCACGGCCTCCAGCCCGGTGCCCAGCAGGGCCAGCGGCACCACTACCAGGCTCCACCAGGGAATCGCTATCAGGTTGGCGATCGGCCCGGCCATCGAGGCCTGGTCGAACAGCACCGCGGTGAATGGCAGCAGCCCCACGGTCGCCACAGCCTGGGCGGACAGGAAACCGCGTAGCCAGTGCAGGCGTTCGGGCAGGCACCAGACCAGCCAGGCCACGCCGACAAAGCTCAGCCAGAAACCGGCCAGCAGGATCGACAGCGGGTCCCAGGCCAGCACCACCAGCGCCGCCAGCGCCAGCGAGCCCGCGACGCTGCCGTGGCGGCGCCCCAGCCGCGCCAGCGCGACCACGGCCACCATCAGCACCGTGCGCACCGTCGGCAACGCGAAGCCGGCCACCGCCGCATAACCCGCGGCTCCGATCACGGCGGCGATGGCGGCGGCATGGGAGCGCGGGCAGCATCGCCCCAGCCGGGGCAGCATCCACCACACGCCGGCCATGGCCAAGGCGACGAAGCCGGCGACCATCCCCACGTGGAAACCGGAAATGGCGATCAGGTGGGTCAGTCCGGTGGACCGGAGCATCTGCCAGTCGCCGTCGTCCAGCGCCCGGGTATCGCCTACCGCCAGGGCCCGCACATAGCGCGAGGAAGACGCGCCGACAGCCATATCGATCCGCGCGGCCATGCGTTCGCGCCACGCATCGATTCCGGCCGGCGCGGCCAGTTCCCTTTCGCTTCCGTTCCCGACCAGCCCGGTGGCGGCGATCCGCTGCGCCAGCGCGTTGCGTTCGGCATCGAAGCCCCCGGGATTGGAAAGCCCACGCGGCGCGCGCAGGCGCACCCGGAACTGCCAGCGCGAGCCGGCATGCAATGCCGCCCGCGGACCAGGCTGCGCGCTTCCAAAATCGTCGTACCACGCCAGCTGCAGCAGGCGCCCTCGCAGCGGGGCGGGCTGCGCGGGGGCATCGTCGACCTGGAAACGGAAACGCGTCCGCCTCGGCTCCACTTCGGGCAGCGAAACCACGGTACCGGCGACGACGACCTCGCCGCGCTCCAGCGCTGGCGGCAGCTGCGCCTGCAACACCCAGCCGGCATGCAGCGCCGCCCAGCCGGCGCCGGCCAGCAACGCCCCGCACCCTGGCAGGCGTCCCATCCCCCATATCGCCAGCCCCGTCAGCAACAGCGTCCAGCGCAGCCAGGAAGGCGGTAGCGCCGGCGACCAAAGCGCCACGCCGATGCCCGCCAGAAAACAGGCCGCGACGGCCTTGCCGAACAACGGCCAAGCCACCGCGGCACCCCGTCGCCATGGCAGGCTGGAATACCGGTTGGCCCGCTGCCACATCCCATGTCCCCTCGTTCCGCCGGCTCTTCTCCATTCTGCCGGGACGAAAACCCGATGGCTGTAGGAAGGTCACGCGCCCGGGTGGCAGGGAAGGCCTTGCAGGACAGTCGGTCCCGAAACCACTGGCGGCGACGGCAAGACCGCCGGAAGCGGTCCTTGGCGGGATTGTCACCACCATGAGCGGCGCAAAAGAAAAGCGGGCCAGAGGCCCGCTTTTCCGATGTGAAGCAGAGGATGCCCAGGCTTACTCGGCCGGAGTGCCCTCGCCTTCTTCCACGGCCTTCATCGACAGGCGGATGCGGCCCTGCTTGTCCACTTCCAGCACCTTGACCTTGACCACGTCGCCTTCCTTCAGCTTGTCGCCGACCTTCTCCACGCGCTCGGAGGAAATCTGCGAGACGTGAACCAGGCCGTCCTTGCCCGGCAGGATGGTGACGAACGCACCGAAGTCCATGATCTTGGCGACCTTGCCTTCGTAGATGCGGCCCGGCTCGACGTCCGAGGTGATCTGCTCGATGCGGCGCTTGGCTTCCTGCGCGGCGGCGTTGTTCACCGAGGCGATGGTGATGGTGCCGTCGTCCTGGATGTCGATCTGGGTGCCGGTTTCCTTGGTGATCGCCTGGATCACCGAGCCGCCCTTGCCGATCACTTCGCGGATCTTGTCCGGATGGATCTTGATGGTCAGCAGGCGCGGCGCGTAGTCGCTCAGCTCCTCGCGCGGCGCGGTCAGCGCCTTGGCCATCTCGCCGAGGATGTGCAGACGGCCGGCCTTGGCCTGCTCCAGCGCCTGCTTCATGATCTCTTCGGTGATGCCTTCGATCTTGATGTCCATCTGCAGCGCGGACACGCCTGCGGAGGTACCGGCAACCTTGAAGTCCATGTCGCCCAGGTGGTCTTCGTCACCCAGGATGTCGCTCAGCACGACGAAGCGGTCGTCTTCCTTCACCAGGCCCATGGCGATGCCCGCCACCGGCGCCTTGACCGGCACGCCGGCATCCATCAGCGCCAGCGAGGAGCCGCACACCGAAGCCATCGACGAGGAGCCGTTGGATTCGGTGATCTCCGACACCACGCGGATGGTGTACGGGAATTCCTCGATGGTCGGCATCACCGCCAGCACGCCGCGCTTGGCCAGGCGGCCGTGGCCGATCTCGCGGCGCTTCGGCGCGCCGAAACGGCCGCACTCGCCCACCGAGTACGGCGGGAAGTTGTAATGGAACAGGAAGTTTTCCTTGTACTCGCCGGAGACGGCATCGATGATCTGGCCGTCGCGGGCGGTGCCCAGGGTGGTGACCACGATGGCCTGGGTCTCGCCGCGGGTGAACAGCGACGAACCGTGGGTGCGCGGCAGCACGCCGGCCTTCACGGTGATCGGGCGCACGGTGTCCAGGGCGCGGCCGTCGATGCGGACCTTGGTGTCCAGCACCGAGTCACGCATGGTGCGGTATTCCAGCTCGCCGAATTCCTTGCCCAGTTCGGCCGGGTTCCAGCCCTCGGCGGCGACGCGGCCGGCCAGCTGCTCGATCACGTCCTTCTTGATCGCGGCGATGGCATCGCGGCGCTGCAGCTTGTCGCGCACCTGGAAGGCCTCGGCCAGCTGAGTGCCGACCGCTTCCTTCAGCGCGGAGATCAGCGCTTCGTTCTTGGCCGGAGCGACCCAGTCGCTCGGCTTGGTGCCGGCCTCGACGGTCAGCTCGTTGATCGCGTTGATGACCTTCTGCATCTCGCGGTGGCCGAAGGTCACGGCGCCCAGCATCACTTCTTCGGACAGCAGCGCGGCTTCGGATTCGACCATCAGCACGGCGTTGGCGGTACCGGCCACGACCAGTTCCAGCTGCGAGTCCTTCAGCTCCGACACGGTCGGGTTGAGGATGTATTCGCCGTTCTTGTAGCCGACCTTGGCAGCGCCGATCGGGCCCTTGAACGGGGTGCCGGCCAGCGCCAGCGCCGCCGAGGCGCCGATCAGGGCCGGGATGTCGCCGTCCACTTCCGGGTTCAGCGACATCACCGTGGCGATGATCTGCACTTCGTTCTTGTAGTCTTCCGGGAACAGCGGACGGATCGGACGGTCGATCAGGCGCGAGATCAGCGTCTCCTTCTCCGTGG
>JAEWOJ010000006.1 GCA_023399815.1 Pseudomonadota bacterium
CTCGGGGGGGGGGGGGGGGGGGGCCCCCGCCCGCCCCCCGCCACTACCGGCGGAATGCGCCGATGACGCCCGACCATCGGTGGGGCGCTGCGATGCGGCTGGAGGATTGCATGCCGGCCAACAGTGGCACCCGGCAAGGAGGGGCGGGACGGCGACCGTCAGGTCAGCCCGTATTCCTTGAGCTTCTTGCGCAGGGTGGCGCGGTGGATGCCGAGCAGGGCGGCGGCGCGGCTCTGGTTGCCCTCGCAGTGGTTGAGCACTTCCACGAACAGCGGGATCTCCATTTCGCGCAGGACGATCTCGTAGACATCGTCGGCCTCGCAACCGTCGAGATCGCGCAGGTAGCGCCGTACGGACTGGGCGACGTGTTCGCGCAGCGGCGGCTTCGAAGCGCCACGACTGCTGTCAGGACGAGTGAGGGCAGCGTTCAAGGAGATTCCCGGATTCAGCGGAGCCGGCGCGCGCGCCCGGCGTGGGGAGGGGAGTCTAGCGCGTGGATCGGAGGGCTGCCATGCCGATCCGCACGGTCAGCGGAATTCAAAGGTATAAGCGACGGTGGCCGCCGAGGGTTCGCGCAGCAGGAAGGACACCTGCGCGCTCTGGCCCGGTTCCAGGCGCTGCTGCGGGTCGTGGGTCGGCCCCAGGTAATCGCCCGGCTGCAGGAGACGGCGTCCGATCACGCGGCCGTCGGCATCGGCCAGCGACAGCCGCAGCGCCGGCCAGGCCTGCGCCCAGCGCGCATCGTTGCGGAAGCTGGCCTGCACCTGCAGCACGCCGTGGCGCCCGGCCAACGGACGGACTTCGCGCTGGAGCATGGTGAAGGCGTCGGGCTGGTGCCATGCGGGCAGCGTGCAGCGCAGGACGCCGCACAGCCCGGCCACCAGCGGTCGCCAGCTGGCGCTGGCCGCGAGCGTGGCGCGGTCGGCGACCATCGTCTGCACCGCGAGCAGGAGAGCGAGCGCGGCGAGCAGCAGCCATTGCCAGCGCGGCGTGCGGCCGGCGGCGGGCGTCGCCGCGACGGTTCGCCGCAGGAAACTGGGCGCGATGCCCGTGCCCTGCGGAACATCGTTCCCGTCCTGCGCCGCGAATTCGTCGCCGATGTCCAGCGCGTCGGACCCGGGTTCAATGACCGCGTGCGGTGGCACCGGTTGCGGAACGTCGGCTTCGGCGGCGGCCTGCCCGGCAGGCCGGGGCAGTGCCGGGTGCTGCAGGAGCGTGGCCAGCGAGGGACGAGGTGGCGTGGTTTCTTCGCTCATGTCGGGCGGTTCGGGACGCTGCCCTCATTCAAGCACGGCGCACGCCGGTGATGCGCATCCAGTCGCCATCCTGCACCGCTTCCAGCTGCTCGAACCAGGGCGCGTAGCGTTCCAGCAGCTCCCCTTCCTGCCCGTGCAGGATGCCGGACAGGGCGATGCGGCCGCCCGGCGCGACGCGCGCGGCCAGCAGTTCGGCCAGTGCGTCCAGCGCCGAGGCGAGGATGTTGGCGACCACGACGGGATAGGTGGCGGCCGGTTCGTCCTCGGGCAGGTACGCGGCGATGCGCACGCCGTTGCGCTCGCCGTTGTCGGCGGTGGCGGTCAGCGCCTGCGGGTCGTTGTCCACGCCCACCGCGGCGGCGGCGCCGAGCTTCAGCGCGGCCAATGCGAGGATGCCCGAGCCGCAGCCGAAATCGAGCACGGTGCGGCCGGCCAGTTCGCCGTCGGCCGCCAGCTGGTCGAGCCAGCGCAGGCACAGCGCAGTGGTCGGATGGGTGCCCGAGCCGAACGCCAGGCCCGGGTCCAGCCGCACCACGGCGGCGTCGGCGGCCTGTGCGGCTTCGGGCAGCTCATGGTTCCACGGCACGATCCAGGTGCGCTGGCCGAACCGCATGGGCTGGAACTGGTCCAGCCAGGCGCGCTCCCAGTCCTCGTCGGCGACCGCGCGGAAGCTGGCGCTGCGCCAGTCCAGGCCGGCGTCGAAGGATTCCAGCGCGGCCAGCAGTGCCAGCGCGTTGGTCTCGGCCGGGAACAGCGCGGTCAGCACCAGTTCGTTCCACAGCGGGGTCTCGCCCACGCCCGGTTCCAGGATCGCGCGCTCGTTGCTGGTGTCGGCATCGGCGTCGAGCATCGTCACCGCCAGCGCGCCGACGTCCTCCAGGGCGTTCTCGTAGCGGGGCTGGGTGGCTTCGGTGCAGCGCAGGGTGAGTTCGAGGAAGGGCATGGCGATGACGGCGACAGCGGAACGGAAGCGGGCATCCTAGACGATGCCGCGCTCCTGCGGAGATTGCCCGGCCATTGCAGGCGCAATGATGCAGGAGCGTTGTAGGAGCGACGTGAGTCGCGATGGGGCTTTCCCGGTGAAGCCTCGTCGCGACTTGCGTCGCTCCTACAAGTCGCTCCTACGAGCAGAAGGCGGGTTTCCCCGCCTTCTTCCCTGCAACTCCAAGCAGCGCCGGCTCAAGTCAGCGCGATCGACTGGTTCTTGCGCTCGGCCAGGCGCTTTTCCAGGTAGTGGATGTTCTGCCCACCGGCCTGGAAACCCTTGTCGCGCATGATCCGCTGCTGCAACGGGATATTCGTCTTGATGCCGTCCACGACCATCTCGCTCAGCGCCACCCGCATGCGGGCGATGGCGGTGTCGCGATCCGGGCCGTGCACGATCAGCTTGCCTATCATCGAGTCGTAGTTGGCCGGCACGCGGTAGCCGCCGTAGATGTGCGTATCCACGCGCACGCCCGGGCCGCCCGGCGGGTAGAAGCCGGTGATGGTGCCGGGGCAGGGGAAGAAGGTCTCCGGGTCCTCGGCGTTGATGCGGCACTCGATGGCGTGGCCGTTGAGCTTGATGTCGCTCTGCTTGATCGACAGCTTGTGCCCGGCGGCGATCCGCAGCTGCTCGGCGACCAGGTCGATGCCGGTGACCATCTCCGTCACCGGATGCTCCACCTGGATGCGGGTGTTCATCTCGATGAAGTAGAAGCGGCCGTTCTCGAACAGGAACTCGAAGGTGCCGGCGCCGCGGTAGCCGATGCGGATGCAGGCTTCCACGCAGACCTTGCCGATCTCCTCGCGCAGTTCCGGGGTGATGCCCGGCGCCGGCGCTTCCTCCACCACCTTCTGGTGGCGGCGCTGCATCGAGCAGTCGCGCTCGCCGAGGTGGATGGC
>JAEWOJ010000016.1 GCA_023399815.1 Pseudomonadota bacterium
GGGCGACAACGTGAAGATGGCGGTCACCCTGATCAACCCGGTGGCGATGGACGAAGGCCTGCGTTTCGCGATCCGCGAAGGCGGCCGCACCGTCGGCGCCGGCGTGGTCTCCAAGATCACCAAGTAATCGCGTCTTCCCCGTTCGCGGGGAGCGTGCAAGAAGGGCGGCCTCCGGGTCGCCCTTTTTGTTGCCGCCTCCATGGCGGCAAATGGACGGGCCGGCGATGCCGGGGGCCATCCCGGGCGATGCCCTTTTCACGGCCCTCGACGGCACGCACGGAGGATGGGGCCGCGAGAGGTCAGCCGTCGAACGGATGCGCGCCCAGCATCTCGACCACGTGGTCGACGAAACAGGTGATCCGCGCCGCCAGCGCGGTGTTGCGGTAGTAGACCGCGTTGATCGACTGGCGCACGTCCAGCGTCTGCCCGGAAAGCAGCGGCACCAGCCGGCCGCTCTGGCGGTCCTCGCCGGTCATGAAGTCGGAGAGGCAGGCGATGCCCTGGCCGGCCAGGGCCAGGTGGCGCAGCGTCTCGCCGCTGGACGAGGCGATTGTCGGCCGGATGCGCAGGATGTCGCCGGCCGCATCGCGCAGCGGCCAGTCGTTGAGGGAGTCGGGCTGGGTGAAGCCCAGCAGGGCATGCCCGGCCAGTGCGCCCGGTTCGGCCGGCATGCCATGGCGTTCGAGGTAGGCCGGGCTGGCCAGCACCCGCACGCGGCTGCTGCCCACCGGGCGCGCGTGCAGGGTGGAATCCTTCAGTGCCCCGATGCGGAACGCCACGTCGGTGCGCTTCTCGATCAGGTCGATGATGCCCTCGTTCGAGTTCAGTTCCAGCGCGACCTCGGGATAGCGCTCGCGGAAGCCGGCGATCAACGGCACCAGCACATGCAGCATGAAGGGCGTGGCCGCGTCGATTCGCAGCCGCCCGGCCGGACGCATGCGCCGGGCGGCCATCTGTTCCTCGGCCTCGTCCACCGACGCCAGGATGGCGCGCGCGTGTTGCAGGAAGGTGGCGCCTTCCTCGGTCAGTTCCAGCCGCCGGGTCGTACGGCGCAGCAGGGTGGTCCGCAGCTTTTCCTCCAGCCGCCCGAGCGTGCGGCTGGTGGCCGAGATGGTCAGCCCGAGCAGCTCCGAGGCGGCGGTGATCGAACCGGCATCCACCACGGCCACGAACGCCTGCAGTTCATCGAGGGTGGTCTTCATTATTGATCCTGGATCAAATGAATTTGGTTGATACGGGGCTTAATCCGCAAATATTAGCCGGGCACACTGCGCCCCATGAAATCTTCCACCGCCTTGCTCGCCCTCGCCGTCGGTGCCTTCGCCATCGGCACCACCGAATTCACTCCCATGGGACTGCTGCCCGTGATCGCCGATGGCGTGCAGGTCAGCATCCCCACCGCCGGCATGCTGGTCTCCGCCTACGCGATCGGCGTCATGGCCGGCGCGCCGGTGATGACCCTGCTGTTCAGCCGCTTCGGCAAGCGCGCGGCGCTGATGTGGCTGATGGTCCTGTTCACCGTCGGCAACCTGCTGTCCGCGTTCGCGCCAGGCTATGCGACCCTGCTGCTGTCGCGCCTGGTCACCAGCCTCAACCATGGCGCCTTCTTCGGCATCGGCGCCGTGGTCGCGGCCAGCGTCGTGCCCAGGGAGAAGCAGGCCAGCGCCATCGCCACGATGTTCATGGGCCTGACCATCGCCAACATCGGCGGCGTGCCGGCGGCGACCTGGATCGGCCAGCAGGTGGGCTGGCGCCTGGCGTTCGGCGGCACCGCCGCGCTCGGTCTGGTCACCATCGCCGCCCTGTGGCTGGCGCTGCCCCAGGGTGAGCCGGGCGCGCGCCCGGACGTGGGCAGCGAACTGAAGGTGCTGGCCCGCCCCGAGGTGCTGCTGGCCATGGGCACGACGGTGCTGGGCGCCGGCGCGATGTTCGCGCTCTACACCTACGTGGCGCCGGTGCTGGCCGAGATCACCCAGGCCAGCCCGGGTTTCGTGGCCTTCGCGCTGGTGCTGATCGGCATCGGCTTCACCCTTGGCAACAGCCTCGGCGGCCGCCTGGCCGACTGGTCGCTGGATGGCGCGACCCGGCTGATCCTCGGCGCGCTCGCGGTCGTCATGGCGGTGCTGCCGCTGGTGATGACCACGCATGTCGGTGCGGCCATCGGCCTGGTGGTCTGGGGTGCCGCCGCCTTCGGCATCGTGCCGCCGGTGCAGATGCGGGTGATGCAGGCCGCCGCCCAGGCGCCGGGCCTGGCCTCGTCGGTCAATGTCGGCGCGTTCAATCTCGGCAATGCCCTGGGCGCGGCGCTGGGTGGCGCCGTCATCAGCCACGGCCTGGGCTATGCCGCCGTGCCGCTGGCGGGCGCCGCGCTGGCCGCGGGCGGATTGTGTCTGATCTGGCTGGGCAGTGCCGGCCGCCGCCGCGTGGCGCAGGACGCCTGAAGACTTTCAGGTATCACTCGACCCCGGCGGGATGGGCGCTGCCTGCACGAACTTTCGAGGGGCCTCCAGGGACGGCTTCCATCGCCCCGGGCCTCCTTTCTCCCCGATTTCTCCAGGAGTCTTTCCATGAGCATTCCCTCCTTCGGCCTCGGCACCTTCCGCCTTGCCGGCCAGACCGTCATCGATTCGGTGAAATCCGCGCTGGAACTGGGCTACCGCGCCATCGATACCGCGCAGATCTACGGCAACGAGGCCGACATCGGCCAGGCCATCGCCGAAAGCGGCGTGCCGCGTTCGGAGCTGTTCCTCACCACCAAGATCTGGGCCGACAACCATGCCGCCGGCAAGCTGGTCCCGAGCCTGCGCGAAAGCCTGGCCAGGCTGCGCACCGACCATGTCGACCTGACCCTGATCCATTGGCCGGCGCCCGGCAACGGCGTCGCGCTGGCCGAGTACATGGGCGCGCTGGCCGAAGCCAGGGCGCTGGGCCTGAGCCGCCAGATCGGCGTGTCCAACTTCAACATCGAACTGACCCGGCAGGCCATCGCCGCGGTCGGCGCGGGCGGGATCGCCACCAACCAGATCGAACTCAGCCCCTACCTGCAGAACGGCAGGCTCACCGCCTTCCTCAAGGAGCAGGGCATCGCCGTCACCTCCTACATGACCCTGGCCTACGGCAAGGTGCTCAAGGACCCGGTGCTGGCGGACATCGCCGCCAGGTACGGCGCCACCGTGGCGCAGGTCGCCCTGGCCTGGGCGATGCAGCTGGGCTACGCGGTGATTCCGTCCTCGACCAGGCGCGAGAACCTGGCCAGCAACCTGCTGGCGCGCGACCTGGAGCTGGACGCCGAGGACATGGCGCGCATCGCCGCGCTCGAGCGCAACGGCCGCGAAGTCAGCCCGGAAGGCCTGGCGCCGGCCTGGGACTGATCCACCTGCGGTTGGCGCGGCCGTTGCCCACTTCGCGCTGCGGGGTAATCCGATGGACGATGCACTAGGCCGTCGGATCGACACGTGGCAAACCCACTCCCGGATGGCGGAAAACGCCTGCCGGTCTGCTCCTGTACCCATGGGCCGTGCGAACGCGTGCGGATCAGGGCAGGCGGCGCATGACCTTCGCTACGCGACGCGGGGTGGCTGGTGCGCCTAACGTGCATGCGATGGCCGCGGCCACCGGCAGGACAAACGCGAGGAGAGAACGGGATGGTGCGAGGATCGGGACAAGGGTGGCGCAGGGCTGCGCTGGCACTGGCACTGGCGGCGTTCGCCGCGGTGGCGCAGGCGGCGGCACCGGCGCCGAAGGAGCACTTCGGTTTCGACATCGGCGACGACTACATGCTCGCCAGCTACACGCAGACCGAGGCGTATTTCCGCAAGGTCGCGGCCGGCTCCGACCGCTTCCGCCTCGTCGAGCTGGGCAGGACCTCGGAAGGGCGTCCGCAGCTGATGCTGATCGCTTCCTCGCCGGCCAACCTGGCGAAACTGGACGAGTACCGCGGCATCTCCGAACGGCTGGCGCGCGCCCGCGACGACGAGGGCGTCGCCCGCCGGCTGGCGGAGCAGGGCAAGGCGGTGGTGTGGATCGACGGCGGCCTGCACGCCAACGAGACCGTCGGCGCGCACCAGCTGATCGAGACCGTGTGGCAGCTGGCCAGCCGCGACGACGCCGAGACCCGGCGCATCCTCGACGACACCATCATCCTGCTGGTCCATGCCAACCCGGACGGGCAGGAGCTGTATTCGGACTGGTACATGCGCGAGCCGGTGCCGGCCAGGCGCGTGCTCGACAAGCCGCCGCGCCTGTACCAGAAGTACGCCGGCCACGACAACAACCGCGACTTCTACATGGCCGCGCTGCAGGAGACGCGCAACCTCAACCTGGCGATGTACACGCGCTGGTACCCGCAGATCGTCTACAACCACCACCAGACCTCGCCCAGGGGCACGGTCATCGTGATCCCGCCGTACCGCGACCCGTACAACTACAACATCGACGCGATGATCCCGGTCGGGCTGGAAGCGCTGGGCTCGGCGATGAACCTGCGCTACCTGCAGGAGAACAAGCCCGGCGCGGTGTCCAAGCGCGGCAGCGTGTACTCGACCTGGTGGAACGGCGGCCTGCGCACCATGCCGTACTTCCACAACATGCTCGGTGTGCTGACCGAGATCACCGGCAACCCGACGCCGATGCGGATCCCGTTCCTGCCCGAGCGGCAGCTGCCCGACAGCAACCTGCCGGCGCCGGTGCCGGCGCAGACCTGGCATTTCCGCCAGTCCATCGACTACAGCCTGACTGCCAACTGGGCGCTGCTGGACTATGCCTCGCGCAACCGCGAGCAGCTGCTGTGGAACATCTACCGCATGGGCCGCAATTCCATCGAGCGGGGCAGCCACGACAGCTGGACGCCCAGCCCGGGCGCGCTGGCCCGGGCCAGGACCGGGGCCGGCAAGGCGGGCAAGCCGGCGGTGGAGCTGGATGCGGGGCAGGTGGACGCGCTGCTGCGGCGGCCGGAGCAGCGCGATCCGCGCGGCTACGTCATCCCGGCCGACCAGGCCGATTTCCCGACCGCGACCGCCTTCGTCAACGCGCTGCAGCTGGCGGGCGTCGAGGTGGCGCGCGCGACGCGGCCGTTCGCGGTGGCGGGGCGCCGGTACCCGGCCGGCTCGTTCGTGGTCAAGGCCGACCAGGCGTTCCGGCCGCACGTGCTGGACATGTTCGAGCCGCAGGACCATCCGCATGACTTCGAGTACGAGGGCGGCCCGCCGATCGCGCCCTACGACTCGGCCGGCTGGACGCTGGCCTTCCAGATGGGCGTGGCGTTCGACCGCGTGCTGGAGGGCTTCGATGGTCCGTTCGAGGCGCTGCCGGCCGGGCAGCTGCAGGTGCCGGCCGATGTGCCGGTGCCGGCCTCGGCCCATGGCTACCTGCTCGACGCGCGCGCCAACAACAGCGTGATCGCGGTCAACCGGCTGCTGAAGGCGGGTGTGCCGGTGCGGCGCCTGCCGGAGCGCGACGGCGCGTTCTTCGTGCCGGCCGCGCCGCCCGCGGCCATGGCCGCCGCGCTGCGCGGCACCGGCGTGGCGGCGGCCGTCGCC
>JAEWOJ010000039.1 GCA_023399815.1 Pseudomonadota bacterium
TCGTTGCAATTTCATCTGCATTCTTGATGGCGGCATGCGGCAAGGTGGAAAAGCGATGGAAAGAAGAGGCGCGGCTTCATGACGATCGAATTGTACTGATAGATAGATACTCGATATCTGCAAGAAGTGGATTCCCCAACTCCAGAATAGGGAATGTCCTGTATCAGGAGATTCACTATGCGCCGGCAGGATTTTCATGGTCAACGCCGGCGACGGAGCAACCGCTGTCTTTCGATGTGATGGAGGGTAACGTTTACTTCGTCACCATACCCGTTGAAGGGGTTGCTCAGTTTTGCTTGAATAAGCCAAAGGGAACATATCAGGCGAACTTCTATCGCTGGAAGAATGGGCGAATGGAAAGGTTGAGCCAACAGCAGGTCCCTGTTGATCGCTTGCGCCAGAATATTTCCGGTGTGTCGCACGGGCCGTATTCGGAAAATATTACTTATCTTACAGCCGGTGATGTAAATGAGGCAAATTTAACATTGAGTTACGCGCCTCCGCCCACGTTGCGGAAGTTCTTCGAGGAGAAGCAAAAGCACTACTTGCTATGCCCTTGACCGGCCCCAATACGATTGTATGGCGGAAGGGCCGATAGATGGAATTTTTAAGCCAATCCTCTCCCGGGTAGACACACGATCAGTCAGATCTACCGATCGAAGCGGGTAGGATGGCTGGCCATCCGTTCTAATAATGGAAGCGAAAGTGGAATTCAGTGCATGTTACGGAATGTGAAAAATGAATCGTCATATCAAGCGGCAAAATTGGATTAAATCGGCAAGTTTGTTGGTTATATTGGCGGTTGCTGTAGGGGGTGTGATGACCCCTTATTTGTGGCCAAAAGGTTATACATATGGAGTGGTCGGGGTTCTGCAGGGGGCTGGATGTTCCTCTGCTTAATTTTTATATCGACATGCTTTCCATGAAATATGAATACCAGGATTGGGCTGAGAGGTTGATTTGCATTTGCATGACCTTTTTTCTTTCTCCGTTTCTGCTGTATGCAGGGTACCGCTACGTTCTCCATTTCGCTTCTCCCCTTGTCCAAGAATTTGAGGGTGTCGAACGTAGGGGGAATGTGTGGGTCGCTTTGCTATGCTTCATCATTGCGGGTGTCAGCGCTTTTGTAATAGTTAGGCTGCCCGGAGCGGATATGATGATGACCGAGCGCTATCCAAATGTACTGGGCATAAAGAGCTCTCTCATACTTCTATCTGAGGTCATCGCTGTTGGCGGGGTTTTAGGTCGAGGTGTCTTCGAAATTAGACGAGCCAAGGAGTGATGTGACAATGGGAGCTGCCATCTATCTGCTTGCGGCAAGCGCTCCTGCCATTTCTCCATGACGAAGATGCGGCGGTCTTGCGAAAGATTAATAGCCAATATCCAAAGTTGAATAATTGATTGATTCCATATGTGGGGTTGAAAGGGTGATTTCATTTATCGTGCTATGCTGTATATCAATTGTGATACTAACCGCCTATATTTATGTCACTAGACGTGCGGCCAATCTTTCTCCAGGGCTGCGAGTGCTGGTATTTGTTATTGGATTGGCCGTGGGTGCTGTTTGCCTGTCCAAGGTTTACAACGCAACTCAATCTGGCGAGATCGACTGCAGAAGTTCTCGTGTTAGTTTTACGACGTGCTACCGGGTAGCAGAGCCAATGGCGTTCAGGATTATGTTGCTTTTTTTCTTTGTCGGTGGCGTCTGTAGTGCATCGGGCGGCATTGCGGTGCTTATATATCCGAATGAATAAGCATGAGTGGATTGGATCGTCAGGAAGGCTAGGCTTGGCGAATCATTCAATCAGGCGTGCGTTTTTGGCGAACTATTTGGCGCGATTTACTTTTGCCAGGACTTTCAAATTTTGTGCATTGCGGGATATATATGAAAATGCGGAAAATTTCTCTAATTCCAGTGATTCTGGACCGGTTCGGGCAATGACATCCTCATCGGCGGCAACGGCAACGGCAACGGCAACGACACGCTGGTGGGCGAGGATGGCGATGACACGATGTTCGGCGGCGCAGGCGACGACAAGTATGTCTACGGCGGCGGCTCCGATGTCATCGACAACAGCGGCGGTGGCACGGACTGGGTTCTTTTCAACTCCAGCAGCAAGAGCATCGACCGCACGCGCCTGAGCTTCCACCAGGATGGTGATGACCTGGTGATCCGCGTCGATGGCGATCCCACCCAGCAGGTGCGCGTGTACAAGCACTTCGATGCCAGCGGCGACTACGCCATCGACTATGTGCAACCTTCCGATGGCTACGGTATCTCCGCTGCCAGCATCAATGCTTTGTTGACCCCCTTGCCCGGTGCCCAGTCCTTTGCGGCTCCCATGTCGCAGGGCGAAACGACAGCCATGCGACAGATCCCCGTGTCAGGCTTGGCGGGCAGGGAGATGGTGAAGGGAACGGCAGAGGGCGGCTCGAAGCGGGAAGGTAACGGGAGGTGGGGCTATGTACCTCATCGTCCAACCGGCGATGCCTGGGAGTTCTTGCGTTTTGACCCGGCAGCATCAGATTTGCCTTCCGATCGCAAGGGCTTGTCGATGTCCGTCGCACTGTGGCTGTCTTTGGGGGTGGATGACTCGGCACCCCTATTGACGAAGGACGCAAACGTGCCGGGCATATCAGGTAGAGATCTACCGGTGATGCCTTTCGAAATGGATTGGCGGGACGTGCAGGATGACGTGGGCATGTTCACACCGATCGTCCGGGAAGAGTTCATCGTCCGGACGGGAGAGCTCCAACTGCTGGTCGACGCGATGGCGGCTTATGGTGATGCGGTTCAGTTTGAACAGGCCATGCCAGGTGCGATGCCATCGCTTCTGGGGGTGCATGGCGTGCCCAGGTCTGCCTTCAACGTGGAGCTCCGGCATCACGCCATGCCAACGGTACAGATGATGTAGGCGCGAAAAGCGCTTGATTGAGCAGCAGGAAGAAGGCCCGGGGCGACCCGGGTCTTCTTCCATCACTCATGCAGGTGAAGAAGATCGCCAGGTACGGTTGCATGCTTGGTTTCATGCAGCTTGGCACAGAGAAAAGTCGCTCGGCTTTCTCTCCGTGAACGACGAAGCCCCGGCAATGCCGGGGCTTCGTCGTTGTGGCTCACGCAGCAGGATCAGCGATCCTGCTGCACCCCGCGCACCTTGTGCTGCTCGATGAACTGCTTCGACTGCTCGTCCAGCTTGTCGCCGAGCACGCGGCGCACGGTGACGAAGAACAGCGGGATCAGCAGCACGCCGATGACGGTGGCGAACAGCATGCCGCCGATGACGCCGGTGCCCAGCGAGTGGCGGGCGTTGGCGCCGGCGCCGGTGGAGATGGCCATCGGCAGCACGCCCAGGATGAACGCGAACGAGGTCATCAGGATCGGGCGGAAGCGCAGGTGCGCCGCTTCGATGGCGGCCTCGCGCAGGGTCTTGCCGGCGGCGCGCTGCTCGACCGCGAATTCCACGATCAGGATCGCGTTCTTGGCCGCAAGACCAATGACCGTGACCATGCCGATCTTGAAGTACAGGTCGTTGGGCAGGCCGCGCAGCAGCGAGAACACCACCGCGCCGAGGATGCCGATCGGCACCACCAGCAGCACCGAGACCGGGATCGACCAGCTCTCGTAAAGCGCGGCCAGGCACAGGAACACCACCACCACCGACAGCACCATCAGCAGGGTCGCGGCGTTGCCGGCCAGGATTTCCTGGTAGGACATGCCGCTCCAGTCGTAGCCGAAGCCGCTGGGCAGGTCGTCGTGGACCAGGTTCTCCATGGTCGTCATGGCCTGGCCCGAGCTGCCGCCCGGCGCCGGCGAGCCGACGATGTTCACCGCCGAATAGCCGTTGTAGCGGCTCAGCGCCGGCGGCGCGTAGATCCACTCGGACTTGACCACCGTGCTGAGCGGGATCATCGAGCGCTGGCCGTCGGCGTCCTTGCTCAACGAGCTGGGCACGTAGTAGCTGCGCAGCGATTCGGGGCCGGTGCGGTAGGCGGCGTCGGCCTGCATGTTCACGCGCTTGATGCGGCCGCCGTAGAAGAAGTCGTTGACGTAGACCGGCGCCAGCATCATCTGGATCGCGGTATAGACGTCATTGACCGACACGCCCATGGTCTGGGCCTGCACGCGGTCCACCTTCAGCTGCAGCTGCGGCGAGTTCTCCAGGGTGTTGGGACGCACGCCGACCAGCGACGTATCCTGCGAGGCGGCGCCCAGCAGGGTGTTGCGCGCCTCCATCAGCGCGTCCTGGCCGGCGCCGGCACGGTCCTGCAGCCACATGTCGAAGCCGCCGAACTGGCCCAGGCCCTGCACCGTGGGCAGGTTGACGAAGAACACCTGCGCGTCCTTGATGCCGACGAAGGCCTTGCCGTTCATCTTCTGGATGAACTCCGGCGCGGTCTCCTTGCGCGCGTCCCAGTCCTTGAGGCGGATGAAGGCCATGCCGACGTTCTCGCCCGAGCCGACGAAGCTGAAGCCGGTGACCTGCATCATGCCCTCGAACGCGGGCTCGTCCTTCATCATGCCCAGCAGCTGGTCGAACACCACGCTGGTGCGGCCCTTGGTCGCGCCCGGCGGCAGCTGCACGATGGCCAGCGCATAGCCCTGGTCCTCCTCGGGCAGGAAGCTGCCGGGCAGGCGGGTGAACAGGAAGCCGCACAGGACCAGCAGCAGCGCGAATACCATCAGCCAGCGCGGGCTGTGCCTGATGACGTTGCCGACGGTGCCGACGTAGCCCTTCTCGAGCTTGCCGTAGTAGGTGTTGAAGGTACGGTAGACCCAGTTCGGGTTGTCGTTGTGGGTCGGCTTGAGGAAGGCCGCGCACAGCGCCGGGGTGAAGCTCAGCGCCAGCAGCGCCGAGAAGCCCATCGACATGGCGATGGTCAGCGCGAACTGCTTGTAGATCTCGCCCGAGGCGCCGGGCTGCATGGCGCTGGGGATGAACACCGCCGCCAGCACCACGGTGATCGCCACCACCGCGCCGGTGATCTGGCCCATCGCCTTCTGCGTGGCCGGCTTCGGGTCGAGCCGGTCCTCGCTCATGATGCGCTCGACGTTCTCGATCACCACGATCGCGTCGTCGACCACGATGCCGATCGCCAGCACCATTGCGAACAGGGTCAGCTGGTTGATGGTGAAGCCGATCGCCAGCATGCCCATGAAGGTGCCGAGCAGGGCAACCGGGATCACCAGGGTGGGGATGATCGTGGCGCGGAAGTTCTGCAGGAAGATCAGCATCACCAGGAACACCAGCACGATGGCTTCCACCAGCGTGTGGATCACTTCCTTGATCGAGATGTTGACGAAGGTGGTGCTGTCGAACGGGGTGAACCAGCTCACGCCCTGCGGGAAGCTGGAGGCCAGGTCGTCCATCTTGGCGCGCACCGCCTTGGACACGTCCAGGGCGTTGGCGCCGGGCAGCAGCTGGATCGCGAAGGCGGCCACCGGCTTGCCGTTGTAGCGGGTGTCGAAGCCGTAGTTGGAGGCGCCGAAGGCGACCTTGGCCACATCCCCGAGCCGCACCACGCTGCCGTCGGCGTTGGCCCGCAGGATGGTGTTTTCGAACTCCTCGGGGCTGGTGTAGCGGCCCTCGGCGGCCACGGTGGCGGTGAACGCCTGGCCGCTGGGCGCCGGGTCGCCGCCCAGCGAGCCGGCGGCGAACTGCAGGTTCTGCGTGCCGATGGCGTTGTACACGTCGGTGGCCGAGAGGTGGTAGCCCTGCAGCTTTTCCGGGTTGAGCCAGATGCGCATGGCGTACTCGGAGCCGAACTGCTGGGTGCTGCCGACGCCGGGTACGCGCGAGATCTGCTCCAGCACGCGCGAGCCGACGATGTCGTTGAGCGCGTCGCGGTCCACCGCGCCGTCGTCCGAGCGCACGCCCACGGCCATCAGGAAGCCGGCGTTGGCCTTGGCCACCACCACGCCCTGCTTGGTCACTTCCGAGGGCAGGCGCGGGGTCGCCAGCGACACCTTGTTCTGCACCTGCACCTGGGCGATGTCCGGGTCGGTGCCGCTGTCGAAGGTCAGGGTGATGCTGACGCGGCCGGTCGAGGACGAGGACGAGCTGAAGTAGACCAGGTTGTCGATGCCGGTCAGCTGCTGCTCGATCACCTGGGTGACCGATTTCTCGGCGGTGGCGGCGCTGGCGCCGGGGTAGGTGGCGTTCACCGTGACCTGCGGCGGGGCCACGCTGGGGTAGGACTCCACGCCCAGGTTGAGGATCGAGATCACGCCACCCAGCGAGATCAGGATGGCCACCACCCAGGCGAATACCGGGTGTTCGATGAAGAATTTAGGCATGGCGGGTTCCCGTTTCCCTTACTTGGCCTGCGTCGGCGCGGCGGCGGGCTGGGCCGTGGCCGGCTGCCACGGCGAGGGCTTGGCCGGCGCGCCTTCCTTGACCTTCTGCACGCCGGAGACGATGACCTTGTCGCCGGAGGCCAGGCCGGAGGAGACCAGCCAGTTGCCGCCCTGCTGGCTGTCCAGCGCCACGTCCTTGCGCGCCACGTTGCCGTCCTTGTCCACGACCAGCACGTAGCCGCCGCGGGTGTCGCGCAGCACCGCCTGCTGCGGGATCAGGAAGGCGTTGTTGCGCTCGCCCAGGTTGGCCTTGAAGCTGACGAACGAGCCGGGCAGCAGGGCGCGCTCGGGGTTGGGCAGCTGCGCGCGCAGCGAGACCGCGCCGGTGGCCGGGTCGACCGTGGTGGCCGAGAAGTCCAGCGTGCCCTCGTGGCCGTAAGCGGTGCCGTCGGGCAGGTTGACCTGCACGGTGGTCTTGCCGTCGCCGGCCAGCGCCACCGCGCCCTTGTCCTGGGCGGCGCGCAGCGCGCTCAGTTCGTCGGCGGTCATCGAGAAGTTGACGTACAGCGGGTCGATCTGGTCGATGGTGGTCAGCAGGGTCGCTTCGCCCTGGCCGACCAGCGCGCCCTCGGTCACCTGCTGCTTGCCGGTCAGGCCGGCGATCGGTGCGGTGACGCTGGCGTAGCCCAGGCTGATGCGCGCGTTGGCGACGGCGGCCTGCGCCTGCTGGACGGCGGCCGCGGCAGTACGCTCGGCGGCCTCGGCATTGTCCAGATCGGACCTGGACACGTAGTTCTGCGGCGCCAGCGAGCGGGCGCGGTCGGCCGCGACCCTGGCATTGGCATGGCTGGCGCGGGCCGAGGCCAGCGCGGCCTCGGCCGAGGCCAGCGTGGCGCGCAGCGGCGCCGGGTCGATCTGGAACAGCAGCTGGCCTTCCTTCACCGCGCTGCCTTCCTCGTAGGCGCGCTTGAGCAGCACGCCGGAGACGCGGGCGCGCACGTCGGCCGAGCGGAACGGCGACAGCCGGCCGACCAGCTCGCGCTGCAGCGGCAACGTCTGCGGCTTGGCCTCGACGACCCCGACATCCGGCGGCGGCGGAGCGGGCTGTTCCTGTTGCTTCTTGCAGGCGGTCAGGCCCAGGGCCAGGGCGCCGGTGAGGGCGAGGATGCGCAGCGGGGAGGTCATCGGGAAAACTCCGAGGGTTGTTTTCAGCGAGTGCCGGGGATGCCGGCCGGCGGCGCCGGGAAGGCGCGCAGGAAGGCATCGACGGCGAATTCGGCCCACCGGCGACGCAGCTTCGGGTCGTCGCGGTGGGGGGCATGGAAGCGTTGTCGTTCGAAATCCTGACCGGCGATCATGCTTATTAACATTTCGGCCATGAAATGCGGATCGTCATGGATGACACGCCCGCGGGCCATCTCGGTTCGCATCCATTCAGCCAGCTGGTCGCACAGGGCATCGGCGCTGCTGCGGTAGAGCGCGAGCGCTTCCTCGCGGAACTCCTGGATGCCGCTGGCGATCAGCTGCGCGGCCTGGCGGCTGCGCGGCTGGTTGCGGTTCTCCAGGTAGCGCAGGGCGAAATCCAGCAGCACCTCGCGCAGCGGGCGCTCGTCGCCGCCGGCCAGCGGCGCGGCAGCGATGCTCACGTGCTGGCGCATCGCCAGGCTGAGCAGCTCGCGCTTGCTGCCGTAGCGGCTGTACAGGGTCTGCTTGGAGCAGCCCACGCGCGCGGCCACCGCGTCCATGCTCAGTTGCATGCCCTGGGTTGCCAGCAGCTCGCGCACGGCATCGAACACGCGCTGGTGGCGTGCGTCGAAAGACGCGGGCTTGGGGGTGTCGGGATGCACGACTTGGACTATACCGTCCAGTTTACAATTGGTAAAGCGGCGCGAAAAAGCGTTTTCTCCCGCTTTCCCTCGCTGCCGAGGTGAAATGTTTTTATCGATGAAAATTTGTTTTTAAACAATGCTTTATATGGGTTTCGGGCGATGCTTCGAGGCTGCGATTGCGGCCCTGCAACAATGTTCTTCAAATGGCGGGGGCTACAATCGCGCCTCCCCAGGAGCCCACTGAAAGCTCGACCATGAAATCGCAAAACAACGCTGCCAAGTCCGCAAAAACGAAATCCCAACCGGCTGCCAAGCAGAGTGTTTCCGAAGCCGGCCTGTCACTGGAGCCGGTTTTTGCGGCTTTGCGAAAGCGTTACCCCGCCGCGGCACAGGCCCAGGCGGTGGCATTCGCCTCGGCGTTCTACAAGCGCATGGAAGCGGATGAGTTCGGCGCGCACCGCGCCGAGGACTGGGCGACGCTGGCCGCCGGCATGCTGGAGTTCGCCCGCGTGCGCAAGCCCGGCAAGGCCAACGTCCGCGTGTTCAACCCGAGCCTGAAGACGGACGGCTGGGAATCGGCGCACACCGTGCTGCAGGTGGTCAACGACGACATGCCGTTCCTGGTGGACACCGTGTCGCTGGCGCTGGCCGAAATGGGCGTCGGCGTGCACGTGCTGGGCCATCCGGTGATCGCCATCGGCCGCGACAAGGCCGGCAAGCTGTCCGGCGTCGGCGAGGGCGCGCTGGAATCGGTGATGTTGCTGGAAATCGACCGCCAGCCGCCGGAGGCGATGGATGCCGTCGCCAAGCGCGTGACCGAGGCGCTGGAAGACGTGCGCGCCATCGTCAGGGACTGGGAGCCGATGCGCGACAAGGCGCTGGCCCTGGCCGACGACCTCGGCCAGCGTCCGCTGCCGGTGAGCGAGGAGTCGCGCCATGAGGCGCAGGAATTCCTGCGCTGGGCCGCGGACAACCATTTCACCTTCTTCGGCTACCGCGAATACAAGGTCGGCAAGCAGGGCAAGGAAGAGGTGCTGGCGGCGCAGAACGGCACCGGCCTGGGCCTGATGCGCGGCAAGGACACCTCGGTGGCGCGCCCGGTCAAGGGGCTGGCGGCGCAGGGCCTGAACACCACCAGCGGCCTGACCGACGCGCTGATCCTGACCAAGACCAATGCCCGCTCGCGCATCCACCGCGGCGGCTACATGGATTACATCGGCGTGCTGGAATTCGACGCCAAGGGCAAGATCGTCGGTGAACAGCGCTTCCTCGGCCTGTTCACCTCCAGCGCCTACAACCGCCGCCCGTGGGAGATCCCGCTGGTGCGCCAGCGCTACGAGAACGTGATGAAGCGCTCGGGCCTGAGCCCGTCCAGCCACAGCGGCAAGGCGCTGCGCCACATCCTCGAGTCGCTGCCGCGCGAGGAGCTGTTCCAGTCCAGCGAGGACGAACTGTTCCGCACCGCGATGGGCGTGCTTGGCCTGCAGGAGCGCGTGCGCAGCCGCCTGTTCCTGCGCCGCGACAAGTTCAGCCGCTTCATCTCCGCGCTGGTGTTCCTGCCGCGCGAGCGCTTCAACACCGACGTGCGCCTGCGCATCGAGGGCCTGCTGCGCGACGCGCTGCAGGGCGAGTACGTCGATTCCAGCGTGGTGCTGGGCGACTCGCCGCTGGCGCAGGTGCACCTGATCGTGCGCCCGAAGGCCGGGCAGAGCCTGGAACTGGACACCGAGGGCCTGGAGAAGCGCCTGGCCCACGTGCTGCGCAACTGGCAGGACGACCTGCGCGAGGCGCTGGTCGCCAGCCACGGCGAGAGCGAAGGCCTGCGCATCGCCTCGCGCATCGGCAAGGCGCTGCCGGCCGGCTACATCGAGGACTCCAGCGCGCAGATCGCCGCCGCCGACGTGGCCCAGCTCGACGCGCTGACCGGCCCGGACGACCTGCGCCTGAGCCTGCAGCCGACCCGCCGCGACGGCGTCGATGGCCTGCGCATGAAGCTGTACCGCCAGCTCCAGGACATCCCGCTGTCCGACGTGCTGCCGATGATGGAGAACATGGGCCTGCGCGTGATCGCCGAGCGACCGTACCGCCTGATGGTGGACGACGCGCCGGTCTACGTGCAGGACTTCGAGGTCGAATCGACCGTCGGCGCCTTCGACCCGGCCGCCGCCAGCGCCGGCTTCAGCGACGCCTTCGCCCGCGTGTGGCACGGGCAGGCCGAGAACGACGGCTTCAACCGCCTGGTGCTGGCCGCCGGCCTGGACTGGAAGCAGGTGTCGGTGCTGCGCGGCTACTGCAAGTACCTGCTGCAGATCGGCGTGCCGTTCTCGCAGGCCTACGTCGAGGGCACCTTCAACCGCTACCCGCTGCTGGCGCGGCTGATCGTCGAGCTGTTCGAGGCGCGCTTCGATCCGGCGCCGGCCACCGACAAGGCCACCGCGGACGCGCAGCTGGCCCAGTTCAAGGCGCTGGCCGGCGGCGACGCCGCCACCGTCAAGCTGCTCGAAGGCGTGATCAAGGCGCGCGCGGGCAGCCGCGACGCGCGCATGGCGCTGGTGCACGACACCCTGGTCAAGCTGCTGGACGGCGTGTCGAGCCTGGACGAGGACCGCATCCTGCGCAGCTTCATCGGCGTGATCGAAGCGACCCTGCGCACCAGCTACTACATGTCGCGCAAGGACGGCCTGCGCGCCGACGGCGGCCCGGCCGACTACATCAGCTTCAAGCTGGACGCGGCCAAGGTGCCGGACCTGCCCAAGCCGCGCCCGTACCGCGAAATCTGGGTGTGCGGCCCGCGCGTGGAAGGCACCCACCTGCGCTTCGGCCCGGTGGCGCGCGGCGGCCTGCGCTGGTCCGACCGCCGCGAGGACTTCCGCACCGAGGTGCTGGGCCTGGTCAAGGCGCAGATGGTGAAGAACACCGTGATCGTGCCGGTCGGCTCCAAGGGCGGCTTCTTCGCCAAGCAGCTGCCGGACCCGTCGGTGGACCGCGACGCCTGGTTCGCCGAGGGCGTGGCCTGCTACAAGCGCTTCATCAACGGCCTGCTCGACATCACCGACAACATCGTCGGCAACAAGATCGTGCCGCCGCAGGGCGTGGTGCGCCATGACGGCGACGACCCGTACCTGGTGGTGGCCGCCGACAAGGGCACGGCGACCTTCTCCGATACCGCCAACGGCATCGCCCGCGCGCATGGCTTCTGGCTGGACGACGCCTTCGCCTCGGGCGGCTCGGTCGGCTACGACCACAAGGGCATGGGCATCACCGCGCGCGGCGCGTGGGAATCGGTCAAGCGCCACTTCCGCGCGCTGGGCCGCGACTGCCAGAAGCAGGACTTCACCGTGGTCGGCATCGGCGACATGTCCGGCGACGTGTTCGGCAACGGCATGCTGCTGTCCGAGCACATCCGCCTGGTCTGCGCGTTCGACCACCGCCACATCTTCCTCGACCCGAACCCGGTGGCGGCGACCTCGTTCAAGGAACGCGAGCGCATGTTCAAGCTGCCGCGCTCGAGCTGGGCGGACTACGACGCCAAGCTGATCAGCAAGGGCGGCGGCATCTACCCGCGTTCGCTGAAGTCGATCGAGATCACCCCGCAGGTGCGCGAGGCGCTGGGCATCGACGCCAGCATCAAGGCGATGGCGCCGACCGACCTGATCAACGCCGCGCTGAAGGCGCCGGTGGACCTGCTGTGGAACGGCGGCATCGGCACCTACGTCAAGTCGGCGGCCGAAACCAATGCCGACGTCGGCGACCGCGCCAACAACGCGCTGCGCGTCAACGGTGGCGAGCTGCGCTGCAAGGTCGTGGGCGAGGGCGGCAACCTGGGCATGACCCAGCTGGGCCGCATCGAGGCCGCGCACAACGGCGTGCTGCTCAACACGGACTTCATCGACAACTCCGCCGGCGTCGATACCTCCGACCACGAAGTCAACATCAAGATCCTGCTCAACGACGTGGTGCGCGCCAAAAAGCTCACCGTCGAGCAGCGCAACAAGCTGCTGGCGTCGATGACCGACGAAGTGGCCGACCTGGTGCTCAACGACAACTACCGCCAGAACCAGGCGTTGAGCCTGATGGAGCGGATGAGCGCCAAGCGCCTGGGCTCCAAGCAGCACTTCATCCGCACGCTGGAACAGCAGGGCCTGCTCGACCGCCAGATCGAGTTCCTGCCGTCCGACGCCGAGCTGTCCGCGCGCAAGCTGCGCGGACAGGGCCTGACCCGTCCGGAACTGGCGGTGCTGCTGTCCTATTCCAAGATCGTCGCCTTCCAGCAGCTGCTGGAATCGGACATCCCGGAAGACCCGTACCTGTCCAAGGAGCTGCTGCGCTACTTCCCGCAGCCGCTGCAGAAGAAGTACGCCGATGCGATGAACGGCCACCGCCTGAAGCGCGAGATCATCGCCACCGCGGTGACCAACCAGACCATCAACCGCATGGGCGCCACCTTCCTGATGCGCATGCAGGAAGACACCGGCCGCAGCGTGGCCGAGGTCGCCAAGGCCTACACCATCAGCCGCGAGACGCTGGACGCGCGCGCGCTGTGGTCGCAGATCGACGCGCTGGACGGCACCCTGCCGGAAGCCGTGCAGGTCGATGCGCTGGAAGTGATCTGGAAGCTGCAGCGTTCGTTCGTGCGCTGGCTGCTGAACCGTCCGGGCGCGATGCCGGGCATCACCGCCGCGGTCGAGCGCTACCAGGGCCCGTTCAACGACATCCGCGTCGCCTCGGGCGTGCTGCCGGATACGCAGCGCCCGGCCTACGAGGCCAGCGTCAAGCAGTGGAAGGAGAAGGGCCTGCCGGCGGCGCTGGCGCAGCAGCTGTCCGAGCTGCAGTTCCTGGAGCCGGCGTTCGACATCATCGAACTGGCGCGCACCCGCAAGCTCAAGCCGGTGGACGTGTCCAAGGTCCACTTCCGCCTGGGCGAGGCCCTGCAGATGCCGTGGCTGTTCGAGCAGATCGATGCGCTGGAGGTCAATGGCCGCTGGCACGCGGTGGCGCGTGGCGTGCTGCGCGATGAACTGGCCGCGCACCAGCGCAACCTGACCGGCCAGGTGCTGTCGATGAAGGGCGGCAGCGCCGAGGCCAAGGTCGCCGCCTGGCTGGGCCGCGAAGACAGCAGCCTGCGCTTCACCCTGGCGATGCTGGCCGAACTGGCCGAGCAGAAGACGCTGGACTACCCGACCGTCTCGGTCGCGGTGCAGCGCCTGGGCCAGCTGGCGGCGCACGGGGTGTGACCCCGTGGTCGGGCCGGTGAAACCCGCCCCACCCCAAAA